>NZ_JACMYO010000030.1 GCF_020889685.1 Bradyrhizobium oropedii | reverse complement strand
CGAGCCGCGCCGCGCCGGTCGAGGCGAGATCGCCCGAGACCACGACGGCGTGCCCCCTTGCGTATTTGTGGCCATCGATCCGCGGCACCGGAAACGACCAGCGCCAGGCCTCCGGCGCATTCTCCGCGGTCAGCGGCTTGATCTCGTCGAGCACCTGCGCGTCGATGCCGATATCGGCGACGCGGACCCGGCCGCAATACATCCGGCCCGGCAGCAACAGATGCGCGGGCTTCTTGCGGAAGAAGGTGACGGTCTCGGTTGCCTGCACGGCCGCGCCCATGACAGCGCCTGACGTGCCGTTGATGCCGCTCGGCAGATCGACCGCCAGCACCGGCGTACCGTTGGCATTGATCGCCGCGATCATCTCCAGCGGGTCACCCTTGACCGGGCGGTTGAGCCCGGCGCCGAACAGCGCGTCGATGATCAGCGCTGGCTTGCCGAGCGCCTGCGGGTTGAACGGCAGCACCGGATATTTCCAGCCCTTCGCCGCCAGCGCCGCGTCGCCCTGCAGGCTGTCGCGCTCGCAGAGCAGGATCACCGAGACCTCCCGCCCGCGCGCGGCGAGCTCGGCGGCGGCGACAAAACCGTCGCCGCCATTATTGCCCCGGCCGGCGACCACGACGATCGGCCCCTCCTCGACCAGGTCCATTGCTGCTTCGGCGACGGCCTGGCCGGCGCTCATCATCAGCGCGAAGCCCGGCGTGCCGGCTGCGATGGTCAGCCGGTCGGCGCGCTCCATCTCGGTGGTGGTCAGAACGTCCATGCCGAATCCTCAATCGCTTCGCCTTTTCGAGAGGCAATTCCTGTGACGTTCGCGGGGTTTCTACTGGCCGACTGCATAGATATTGATCTATTTGCCTATTTGTTGAGCTTGGATATCATAGCCCATGTGGTGCGATATCCGCCGACTGCCTGTTAAAAGGCTGATAACATTCCGAAATCGGGGACCTTAACAACTTGGCATAGACCCTGCTTTTGAGGAAGCCGCGTACAAGGGCCGCTTCATGCGACCATTGCGCGTGTTTCCGGCCAACCGTCGGAAGGCTTAAGACCAACCTGACTGCGCCCCACGCGCATCGAACTCGACCCTGCAATCTGCAATGCCCGGGAGGCGCTCAGTGAAGAAGATTGAAGCCATCATCAAGCCCTTCAAGCTCGACGAGGTGAAAGAAGCGCTCCAGGAAGTCGGACTGCAAGGTATCACCGTCACCGAGGCCAAGGGATTTGGCCGCCAGAAGGGCCACGCCGAACTGTATCGCGGCGCGGAATACATCGTCGACTTCCTGCCCAAGGTGAAGATCGAGATCGTGATCGGCGACGACCTGGTCGAGAAGGCGATCGACGCGATCCGCCGCGCGGCCCAGACCGGGCGAATCGGCGACGGCAAGATCTTCGTCTCCAACATCGAGGAAGCCATCCGCATCCGGACCGGCGAATCCGGGCTGGACGCTATTTAAGGGCGGTGCTATCCGGAATTTCTGACGGCAAAAGAGAAAAAAGGCTGCTTCGGCAGCCTCATTTCGTTTCAGCAGTCACACGAACTCGCCAAAAGCGGGAATAACGTCCCTCTCCGCTGGAAACCGACCCGCACATCCATAAGGGGTATTCATGAAGACCGCCAAAGACGTCCTGAAATCGATCAAGGACAACGACGTCAAATACGTCGACCTGCGCTTCACCGATCCGCGCGGCAAGTGGCAGCACGTCACCTTCGACGTCAGCATGATCGACGATGACATCTTCGCCGAGGGAACGATGTTCGACGGATCGTCGATCGCGGGCTGGAAGGCGATCAATGAATCCGACATGTGCCTGATGCCGGACCCGGTGACCGCGACGATCGACCCGTTCTTCGCCGAGACCACCATGGTCATCACCTGCGACGTGCTCGAGCCGACCACCGGCGAGCCCTACAACCGCGACCCCCGCGGCATCGCCAAGAAGGCCGAGGCCATGGTGAAGTCGATGGGCGTGGGCGACACCGTGTTCGTCGGCCCCGAGGCCGAGTTCTTCGTGTTCGACGACGTGCGCTACTCGGCCGAACCCTACAACACCGGCTTCCGCCTCGACTCCTCCGAGCTGCCGATCAACTCGGCCACCGAGTATGAAGGCGGCAACCTCGGCCACCGCATCCGCACCAAGGCCGGCTACTTCCCGGTGCCGCCGCAGGACTCCGTGCAGGACATGCGCTCCGAAATGCTCGGCGCGATGGCCAAGATGGGCGTCAAGGTCGAGAAGCACCACCACGAGGTGGCGTCGGCCCAGCACGAGCTCGGCATGAAGTTCGACACGCTGACGCTGATGGCCGACCATATGCAGATCTACAAGTACTGCATCCACCAGGTCGCACACATCTACGGCAAGACCGCCACCTTCATGCCGAAGCCGGTCTATGGCGACAACGGTTCGGGCATGCACGTGCACCAGTCGATCTGGAAGGACGGCAAGCCGACCTTCGCCGGCAACAAGTATGCCGATTTGTCGGAGACCTGCCTGCACTACATCGGCGGCATCATCAAGCACGCCAAGGCGATCAACGCCTTCACCAACCCGTCGACCAACTCCTACAAGCGTCTGGTCCCCGGCTATGAGGCCCCGGTGCTGCTCGCCTACTCCGCGCGCAACCGCTCGGCCTCCTGCCGCATCCCCTACACCGCGAACCCGAAGGCCAAGCGCGTCGAGGTGCGTTTCCCCGACCCGATGGCCAATCCCTATCTCGGCTTCGCTGCGATGCTGATGGCCGGCCTCGACGGCATCAAGAACAAGATCGATCCGGGTCCGGCGATGGACAAGGACCTCTACGACCTGCCGAAGGAAGAGCTGAAGCAGATCCCGACCGTGTGCGGCTCGCTGCGCGAGGCGCTCGAGTGCCTCGACAAGGATCGCGCGTTCCTCAAGAACGGCAGCGTGTTCGACGACGACTTCATCGACGCCTATATCGAGCTGAAGATGACCGAGGTCGCCCGTTTCGAAATGACCCCGCACCCGGTCGAGTTCGAGATGTACTACTCGCTGTAAGCTTTACGGCACCTCACGAATGCGAAAGGCGCTTCCATCGGAAGCGCCTTTTGCTTTTGCGTCATTGCGAGGAGCGAAGCGACGAAGCAATCCATTGCGCCGATTGTGGTGAGAGATGGATTGCTTCGCTTTGCTCGCAATGACGATGCGGTGAAAGCGCCTCGCTTACACCTTCGCCTTTGCGATCCGCCGCCCGCCTGAATCGAGCGCCCCGAAATTGCCCGCTATCATGTCCGGCGTCGGGATCATGCCGCCCAGCGACCAGCTCGCCGGCTCACCTTCCTCGATCTTGACCCAGACGTTGCGGCGGAAATCGGGGTTACCCTGGCCCTCGATCTCGACCATGAGATCGGTGACGCGCTCCAGCATCGCGCGCTTCTGCGCGACATCGAAGATGCCGCGGACGGTGGAAATGGTGACGTAAGGCATGGTCTCTCTCCATTAGCTGAGGTTGTGACAACGCAACAAAGATGGACCGGCATGGCCCAATCAGGCAGTGGCCGATCGGACAGAGATCGGGCAATATCTGCCACGGCCCGATGGCCCAGATCGGGTAGGACGTCGGCAAATCCGGAGGTCCCATGAAACTTGCGATCGTCGCGCTGGAAGGCTGTATGCAATCGGCGGTCGCCGGCATCGCCGACATCCTCACACTCGCCAACCATGTGATGCAGCTGCGCGGCAGCAAGGCGCGCTTCAGCTGGCAAACGCTCTCGCTCGACGGCAAGGCGGTTCGCGCGGGCGGCGGAAAGCTGCTCGCCGTCGACGGCGCTCTCGGCAAGCGGACGGCATGCGACGCGATCATCGTGCCCGGCAGCCTGGTCGACCATCTGACCGCCGAACGCCTGCAACCGCAATACGACCGTGTCGGCGCCTGGCTGCGCCAGCAACACGCCAGCGGCCGGTTGATCGGCGCCTTCTGCAGCGGCGTGCTGCTGCTCGCCAATGCCGGGCTGCTCGACGGCCGCCGCGCCACCATCACCTGGTGGCTACAAAGCGAGCTGCGACGCCGCCATCCCAGGATCGATCTCGCCAGCGACGCCGTCATCACGCAGGCCGATCGCCTGGTTTGTGCCGCCGGCCCGATGTCGTGGGTCGATCTGCTGCTGCGGCTGATCGAGCTCGTCGAGGGCCCGGAAGTCGCAAAAGTCTGCGCCGACTATGCGGTGATCGACACCGCACAGCGCACCCAGGCGATCTTCATGCCGCTCGGCTACATGCTCGGACAGGACCCGCTGCTGATCAAGGCGGACATGCTGGTGCGCCGTACCGGCAAGACGCCGATCACGGTGCGCGGCCTCGCGCACGCACTGGGCCTGAGCGAACGCACATTGAACCGCCGCTTCCGCGAGCTGACCCACGAGCCGCCGCAGGCCTTCATCATGCGACGCCGCGTCGAGCACGCCCGCACGCTGCTGGAGACCACGGCACAACCCATCAAGTCCATCGCCCGCGCCACCGGCTATGAGGACGAGAGCAGCTTTCGAAAAGCCTTCCGCAAGCTCACGCTGCTGTCGCCCCAGGCCTACCGTGCGCAGCGATCAATGCGCGCGGCGTAGCCGCAGGGATTTCCCGGAGGACTACGGTCAGCAACACTGACAAACCGCGCGAAGCGATGCGACGCGGGCATGCAAGCTGCGACGTTCGGAATCGACAACGCCCGGGACTGGGTGTTCACTCGCAGCAAGGACCCGAAAGCGGCCTCGACAAAAACAGACACCTTCATTTTGCATTTTGGGAGAAACGAGATGTCTTTCGTCGCTCGACGAATGGCGGCGCTTTCGACCGCCATTGCTATTCTGGCTGTCTGTGCAGGCACCGCATTTGCCCAGAAGAAATACGACACCGGCGCAACCGATACTGAAATCAAGGTTGGCAACATCATGCCCTATAGCGGGCCGGCATCCGCCTATGGCACCAGCGGCCGGGCTCAGGCGGCATATTTTCGCAAGATCAACGCCGAGGGCGGCATCAATGGGCGCAAGATCAATTTCATCTCGTATGATGACGGCTACAGTCCGCCGAAAACGGTCGAGCAGGCGCGCAAGTTGGTCGAAGGCGACGAGGTCTTGCTGATCTTCGCCGCTCTCGGCACGGCGTCCAACGGCGCCATTCAGAAATACATGAACACCAGGAAGGTGCCGCAGCTGTTCATCCAGACCGGTGCGACCAAATGGAATGATCCGCAGAACTTTCCGTGGACCATGGGCTGGCAGCCCAGCTACCAGAGCGAGGGACGGATCTACGCCAAACATATCCTGAAGGAAAAGCCGAACGGCAGGATCGCTGTGCTCTACCAGAACGACGATTATGGAAAGGACTATCTCAAAGGCTTGAAGGACGGTCTCGGCGACAAGGCGGCCTCGATGATGGTGACCGAGGATGCGTATGAGGTCGCCGAGCCCACGATCGACACACACATCGTCAAGATGAAATCGCTGAATGCCGATGTGTTCGTCGACATTGCCACGCCGAAATTCGCGGCGCAGGCCATCAAGAAGGCAGCCGAGATCGGCTGGAAGCCGCTACACATCCTGAACTCGGTCGGCTCCTCGATCGGCGCCGTGATCCAGCCTGCCGGCTTCGAGAACGCGCAAGGCATCATTTCGGTGGCCTACCTGATGGATCCGCTCGATCCGCAATGGAAGGACGACCCCGGCATGAAGGCGTTCGACGAATATCTCGCCAAATACTTCCCGGAAGGCAACCGGGCCGATGGCCTGGTGGTGACGGGTTACAACGCCGCCCAGACGCTGGTTCAGGTGCTGAAGCAGTGTGGCGACGATCTCACGCGGGCGAACGTGATGAAACAGGCCGCCAACCTGAAGGCTTTCCGCACCAACAACCTGCTGCCTGGCATCACGATGAACACCAGCCCGATCGACTTCGCGCCGATCAAGCAGATGCAGCTCAGACGACTCAAGGGCGAGCGATGGGAGCTGTTCGGGCCCATGCTCAGCGCGGAGGTCGGAGGTTAGCAGTCCGCGGCCCAATTCGCATCGTTGCTCCGGCATCCGCCGGGACGACGATGCGTGCGGCATAGACTGGAGGAATCACACTCGCGTGGGATGGAGGAGCGAAGCGATACCCATCGGGCAATTGCTCCACGAGGCAAGAGTCCACGATCCACTCAGTCGAAGGAATTAGTGCCGTAGCCAAACGATCAATCCCACGATGACGATAGCGGCAGCAATCGCCTGCCAACCCTTAGCATTGAAATCAAAGAATGGGCCCTTGAACCGAAGTTCGTGGTCGGACATGACGCAGCTCTCCATTTGAAATCTTGAGAGCCGACTCGACCGAACGGGCAGTTCTGACAATGCATCAACGCAAAAAATCCGCAAATCGCGAGGACCGAGTGCTTTTCATTTCATAGGGTTAGGCTGACTCAGCAGTCTTCTAGGAATGCTGCGCCTTCGCTTTGCCCAATACTCATTGATTTCGCTGCAGTATTCCTGCGCGATTTCGCGCCGCATTTAACGTGCTGTTAAATGCGGGCGAGACTCGGAGGCCGCGGGATAAATGCACGCGAAGACGCTTACACAGCCTTTTGCTTGCCTGTGCGCCATCAAATATCCACTCGCCTTGAGCTACTTCAAGGACTTTCCGTTGCTGTTCGAGTAGCTCTCATGGGGGCGTCATGATGGCGCCCACATTCGTCGTGATCGGTGGCGCGCGCTAGGCGAGCCGATACGATCGTCCCTACCATGGAAGAAGGATGGGTTTCGCTTCGCTCTACCTATCCTGCAGTGTCACACCCGAAACAGCTTCGCATACCTCGCCTTGATCTCCTCGCTCTGCGCCTGCACCTGGGCCGGATCGGCCTTGAGCATCTTCAGTCTGTCGAGCGGCACGTGCCCGGCTTTCTCTTTCACCTTGGCGTGGAACGAGCGGTGCGCGAACTCGTCGGCCAGCATCTGCTGGGTCTCGGCGCTGAAGAAGTAGCTCTGGAACAGCCGTGCCGCATTCGGGTTCGGCGCGCTCTTGAAGATGCCGCTCGGCACGATGATCAGCGGCGCGCCTTCAGCCGGGTAGACCACCTCGACCGGCTTACCCTGATCCTTGGCCAGCACGAGGTTGTAATCGTTGCCGTCGGCCATGACGGCACGCTCGCCGAGCAGGATCTTCTTCGGCGGATCGGCCGCCGACTGCACCTGCATCACCCGCTGCTGCGAAAGCTTCTCCAGATACGGCCAGCCGAGATCGCGCGCCAGCACGAAGGTCGCGGTCATGATCGCGCCGGAGTAGCCCGGGTGGGCCTTGACGATCTTGCCGCGCCATTTCGGATCCAGCAGATCGGCGTAGCTCTTCGGCGCCTCCTCGCGCTTCACCTGCTCGGTGTTGTAGCCGATCACCTCGAACCAGGCGCAGGATGTCGCGGACGTGCCGTCGGGATCGATCTGGTCGGCCGGAAAGTGCTTGGCGACCTCCTCCGGCATATAGGCTGCGAGCCAGTCGTTCTTCTTCCAGTCGAGATAATGCGCGGGATCGGTCGAATTGGCGACGTCGACGGCATGGATGCCGCTGCCCTGCTCCTGTGCGATGCGCTGGAAGATCCGCTCGGCGCCGGAGCGTTCGACTCGGACGCTGATCCCTGGATATTTCTGCTCGAAATCGCGCGCCAGACGCTCGGCCGTGCTCAGTTCCAGCGCACTGTAGAACGAGATCCTGCCTTCCTTCTTGGCCGCCGCGATCAGCTCCGGCGTCACGGCCTCAGCCGGCGGCGCCGCCGCTCTTGAGGGTTCGGCGAACACCATGCCGGCGGCTGTCGCCGCCGTCACCTTGAGCCAATCGCGTCTCGACCAGTTGCGGTCCTGCATTCTATGCTCCCTGAATCGGGCCGTTGACCGGCCGCGCCATTGTTGTGGGACGACGATAGCGCCCAGGATGGGTAGAGCGAAGCGATACCCATCAAACAGAGCCGCAGGAGAGATGATGGGTTTCGCTGCGCTCTACCCATCCTGCGGCCCCGCCGACGCGGCTGACCATGCCTACGTTTTCTCCGGCGGGTTCTCGCGCAGGAAGCGTTCGAGATCGGGCTGCACGGAGTAAGGTTGCGGAACCGGATCACCCTGGAAGTCGACCTGAAGATCAAGGCAGCGCCGCAGTATCCGCGCCAGCTCGCTGCGCCGATAGGGTTTGGTCAGCAGCGGAATGCCATGGCCGCCACGCCCCTGTTGTGCCGGCAGCACGCCGTCGCTGTAGCCGGACGTGAACAACACCCGCAGCGCCGGACGCCCCGCCATCAGCGTGTCAGCCAATTGCCGGCCATTCATGCTGCCGGGCATCACGATGTCGGTGAATAAAAGATCGAACGCGGTGCCGCGGCTGACGATCTCGAGCGCGGCATCTGCATTCGCTGCCGCCAGCACCTTGTAGCCGAGGCTTTCGAGCTGGCCCATGACGTAGTCGCGGATCGTTGGGTCGTCCTCGACGCACAGAATCGTCTCGTTGCCGCCCCTGACCGGCAGGTCGTCCTCCTCGGTCGCGCGCTGCGCGGTGCCGTCTGCCTTGGGCAGATAGATCCTGAAGATGGTGCCCCGCCCCTGCTCGCTCCTGACCTCGATCCCGCCGCCACTTTGCTTGACGAAACCGAACACCATGCTGAGCCCGAGCCCGGTGCCCTGCCCGACCTCCTTGGTGGAGAAGAACGGATCGAAGATCTTCTTCAAATCCGACGGCGAAATTCCGGTCCCGGTATCGGTCACCTCGATCACGAGGTGGTCACCGGCGCGCTCGACGCCGTGCGCCACGGCCTCGGGAATCCCGAGCTGGATGTTGCGGGTCGCAAAGGTCAGCGTGCCGCCCTCCGGCATGGCATCGCGTGCGTTGATGGCGAGATTGACCAACGCTGCGCCGAGCTGGCTGCGGTCGACGAAGGCAAGCCATGCGCTACGGTTGAGCTCCGTCCTGATCTCGGTCTGCGAGCCCAGCGTCTGCGACAATAGCCGCACCACTTCGCCGATCAGGTCGTTGACGTCGGTCTCGGCGGGCTGCAACGGCTGCTTGCGCGCGAATGCCAGCAGGCTCGAGGTGAGTTGCGCGCCGCGATCGGCGGCATCGCTGATCAGCTTAGCGATCGCGGCAAGCTGCGGGTTGTCCTTGACGCCGTCGGCAAGGATCTCGACCGTGCCGGTGATCACGGTCAGCATGTTGTTGAAGTCGTGCGCGATGCCGCCGGTCAACCGCCCAAGCGATTCCGTCTTCTGCGCCTGGATCAGCTGCTCCTCCGCGATCCGTCGCTGGGTGACATCCCTGACAAAGGAATTGATGATGTAGCCGTCGCCGCGGCGGAGCGCATTGAGCGACACCTCGACATGGAAGCGGTGGCCGTCGCGGTGCACCGACGCGGTTTCGTAGCGCATGCCCATGCCGCCGGCCGCGGTCTCCTGCAGGAAGCGGGTGATGCGCTGGCGATGCGCGACGCGAAGCTCCTCCGGGAACACCAGCTCGACGACGCGCTGGCCGACCGCCTCGGAGCGTGTCCAGCCGGTCAGCGCCTCGGCCTGCGGGCTCCAGTCGAGAACGATGCCGTCCTGATCGGTCTGGACGAAGGCGTCGAGCGCGGTCCTGACGATCGCCTGCGCCATCTGCTCGCTGTCGACCAGCGCCTGATGCGCGCGCCGGTGCGCGGTGACATCGTGCAGCACGGCGACCGCGCCACGCAGATTGGCGGCGTCATCGCGCAGCGGCCTGGCGTTGGCGACGAGATAGACGTCCGGATCCGGCGGCGACAGTGGTCTCACGATCAGTTCGAAATCGTCGATATTCTCGCCGCGCAGCGCGCGCGCCACCGGCGTGTCCGAGATCGGCATCGCCGTCCTGCCGTCGGCATAATAGTTCTGGAACCTGCGAACGCCGGTCAGGGTGTGAAAACCGGGTTCGACACTGTACAGCCGCCGCGCCGCGGCGTTGGCGATCACGACCACACCGTGCTCGTCGGCGACCACGACCGGATCACGGATGCTCTCGATGGTCTTCTCCAGCAGGTTCTGCCTGCTGCCCAATTGCGCCGACAGTTCGGCGAGCGTCGCGGCGAGTTGAGCGGCCTCATCGTTGCCGCCTGTGCCGACCGATGCCTGCTGGCCGCGCGACGGCGCTTCCGCCGCCCGCACCATCTGGGCGGGCGTCCTGGACAGCGACTTCGCAATCAGCTCAGCAGTCATCAACACCACCGCAACCGCACCGCCGGCGAGCGCAACGCCCGACCAGCTGACGCCATGGATGAAGCCCAGAGCGAGCAGGAGCATGACGACGGGAAGCATCATCCCGACCGCCAGACGGCCCGACAAATTCATCCCGACCAACTCATCGTGAGCAGCTGCACCGGAAAATGTAAAAGGAAACCAATATCGGAAAGGACGTCGGCGCCGGGGCAATATCGGGGGCTTGCCCCCTTGCTTAGCCGAGTCCGGCCCGGCAATCCGCCACTTTCGTATCCGTATAAGTACGGAGAATTTCTACGTCCCGGCGCCGATTGATCCGAGTCGGACGCCGGATGGTCCAAGCCTCAGCTGGCCGGCCGACATATCCTGGTGCCGACGCCGCATGCCGGGGAGGCATCGTTGCAGATCAACATCATCTACGACAGCAGCGTGAGCAGCGCTCCGGTCCAGAAAGACCTCTCAGGAGGCGGAACGTAAGTCATAATAAATCTCTTCCGACACGACCTGTTCAATCTCTGGCGCCGTGTCGTGTCGGCGGGACTTCGAGAGTCCCGGCTTGTGGCGTTTGCGCCATCATGCCGCAACGGGATCGTCGCGGCCGGCGGCACCGCTGCGGTGAATTTGCAGGGACGAAAGCGATGCTCCCAGCCGGCTACGCCGCCCGCCGCCGCTCGCGCAGCGCGTCGCCGAATGCCTCGAACAGCGCGCGGTTGATCGGATTGCGCTGCGGATCGTATTCGGCGTGCCATTGCACGCCGAGCGCAAAGCCGGGCGCATCGGCGATGCGGATCGCCTCGATGGTGCCGTCCTCGGCGACACCCTCGATCACGACCCGCTTGCCGGGCTCGAGAATGCCCTGGCCGTGTAGCGAATTGACGCGAATGGTCTCGCGGCCGAGAATCTTGGCGAATGCACCACCGGGCGTCAGTGCGACGTCGTGCCGGTCGGCGAACACAACAGTCGGATCGGGATGGATTTCGCCGCTCTCGAGCCGCGGCATCCGGTGGTTCATGCGGCCGGGAATCTCGCGGATCTCCGGATGCAGCGAGCCGCCGAACGCGACGTTCATCTCCTGGAGGCCGCGGCAGATGCCAAAGATCGGCACCCCGCGCGCGACGCAGGCCTCCGACAACGCCAGCGCAACGTCGTCGCGGTGGATGTCGTAGGGCTCGTGAGCGGCGCAAGGTTCGATGTTGAAGCGCGTCGGATGGACGTTGGCGCGGGCCCCGGTCAGGACGACGCCGTCGACCACGTCGAGCAAGGCGCCAACCTCGGTGATTTCGGGGCTGCCGGCGAACATCAAGGGCACGGCACCCGAGACCTCGGCAACCGCGCGCAGGTTCCGCTCTCCGACCATCTGGACCGTGAAACGATTTTCAATGCGATGGGCGTTTCCGATCACGCCAACCACGGGCCGTCTCATTATTGAAGTCTCGCGCAATGATTCTTCTAAGTTTGCGACGTTGCGGAGACGATCATGCCTTCGAGTTCCCGCCGGATCAACCGTCTATATCTGCACAGCGGGCCTTGCAGTCCTGCACAGATTCGCCCCCGGGAAGCCCAGGTCCGGCCCGGCGCCCGGTGGTCGTGCCGGATGCCACGGCGCGTCAGCGGCAAACCGGCACGGTCCGGGCAGCTTGATCCCGGCGGGATTTTCGCCAAAGACTGCTCCGGACACCGTCCGCGAAGGGGAATCACCCGTGACAGACTCGGCTGACAATCGCCTGCAGGCCCGCAGCGACATGGCGTGGGCGATCGCCGTCGGCGGAATCGGCGCCGTGCTGTTCGCCGCCCTCCTGATGTTCGCCTGGCATTTCGCCGCAACCCTGTTCCTGCTGTTCGCGGGCATGCTGCTCGGGGTCGCCCTGAATGCCATGGCCACCCTGCTCGGCCGGCTGACCGGGCTGCCTCACGCGTTGCGGCTTGCGATCGTCTGCCTGGCGATGGCTGGGCTGCTGTCCGGCATCGTGTTCCTCGGCGGCACCACGATCGCGCAGCAGGCCACGGTGCTGAGCAACACGATCAAATCGCAGCTCGGCAGCGTCAAGGAGTTCCTCGAGCAGCATGGCGTCGATACCAGCTATCTCGATTTCACCAATGCCGCCGGCGAGGCGAAGCCGGAAGGTACCGCCGTGACGACAACGACAACGACGCCGGCAGCGTCGCAGTCCCATGGCATCCCCGGCGCCGGCGCACTGGCCTCCAGCGGCGGCGCCATCATCAGTCAGACACTGAAGGTGCTGCTCGGCACCGTGAGCGTCGTCGGCAATTTCTTCATCGTGCTGTTTCTCGGGCTCGCCTTCGCGGCCCAGCCGAGCATCTACCGCGCTGGGCTGTTGTTCATCGCGCCGGCCAAATACCGCGCGCAGGCAACTATCATCGTCGATCGCATCGGCGAGACGCTGGAGCGCTGGCTGATCGCGCAGATCATCACCATGACCGCCGTATTCCTCGTCACCTGGATTGGCCTTGCCATCATCGGCATTCCGAGCTCGTTCATCCTCGGCATCCAGGCCGGCCTGCTCGCCTTCATTCCAACGGTCGGGGCGATCCTCGGCGGGCTGATCGTGGTGTTGGCGAGTCTCGCGACGGGGTGGATCGCGGCGCTGTCCGCTTTCATCCTGTTCCTCGGCGTCCACGCACTGGAAAGCTACGTGCTGACGCCGATCATTCAGCGCCAGGCGCTCGACATCCCGCCCGCGACGCTGTTCGCGTTCCAGATCCTGCTCGGCGTCGTATTCGGCATCTGGGGGCTGGCGCTGGCGCTGCCGTTGATGGCGATCGCCAAGGTGATGATCGATCACTTCAAGGCGGAGGATCAAGCGCCTGCGCGGGCAGCGTAAACGCCCGTCAGGTGGTCAGCACCGTCTCGGTGTGCTCGACCTCCGGCGCCGCCGCGAAATAGGGGCCGACCAGCGCGCGCCAGGCGGTGAAATCCTCGGAGCCGCGGAAATCGACGGTGTGGTTCTCCAGCGTCTCCCACTTGGCCACGAGACGGTAGCGCGACGGCTTCTCGATCGAGCGGTGCAGTTCAAACCCCTTGCCGCCCTTGGCGCGCAGGAACAGCGGGCGCGCCTTGGCCACCGCAGCCTCAAAATCCTTCTCGCTGCCGGGCTTGACGTCGATCTGTGCGATTTCCGTGATCATTGGGTTTTGGCCTCGCTTTATTGGTTTCCCTTGGGCAAGGCCCGTCTCTAGCGCAGCCGGCACGAAAGCAAAAGGCGCCCTCCGCGGCGCCTCCTCCGTCGAATTTGCAGCGGCTCAGCCGAACAGCAAGACCGTGCCGACAACCATCAGCATCACGCCGAGCAGCATCACGATCGGCCATCGGCTCTTCGGCGGCTCATATCGCCCTTGCGCGCGCCGTTCGGCGATCAGCGCGGTCTCGTATTCATCCGAGTCCGAGAACAGGCAGGCGAAGCCGCTGCGCGCGGAAACCGCGTCGGCTTCGAGCGACATCAGGGCTGATTGCGGATTGCGGGTGCGGATCGACTCCATGCCCGAAAGCATGGGATCGAATGGTTAACCGGTCGTTACCATCCTCACACGCGGGCGGTCGCCGGCTTTTGCCGCGCCGATGCGGACAGGCCCGCGGTCTTGCGTCGCCAGTTCTCCAGCGAGAGCGGCAGCTCCTCAGCAGCCTCGACCCGGTTCCGGCCGCCGCGCTTGGCCTGGTAGAGCGCGGTGTCGGCCGAGGCCAGCAGCACCTCGAGCTCGGTCCCGGCCGGCCCACCGGCGACACCGATGCTGACCGTGGTGTCGACCGCGCCGTCCTCGCAAGTGATATTGCTGTTCTCGAAGGCCTCACGCACCCGCTCGGCGACCAGCACGCCCTCCTCCAGCGAGCACGGCAGCAGTGCCGCGAATTCCTCGCCGCCGATCCGGCCCGACAGATCGCTGATCCTGAGACTATTGACCACCACGGCGGAGAACAGTTTGAGGATCTCGTCACCCGCGGGATGGCCGAACCGGTCGTTGATCGACTTGAAGTGATCGATATCGAAGATCATCACGGTGACCGGCCGGCCGCCATTGGCCTCGCGTTCGATCACGCGCGCGCAGGCCTCCGAGAAGCCGCGGCGATTGAGCATGCCGCTCAACGGATCGATCGACGCAGCGGTCTTGTGCACGGCCACGGCGCGGTCCGACACCATCATGAAGATCACGAACACCGTGCCGATCGCGTACAGCACGAGTTCGATCGAGAACAGCGTGACCCAGAAGGTGCTGATGAAATTCTGGCCGTTCAGTCGCAGCAGGTCGCCGACCAGGATCGGCAGCATCAGGACACAGCCATGTGCGACCGGGATGGCGATCGCAATCCAGCGCCGTTGCATCGCACGGCGGCGCTCACTCCAGAGTTCAGAGGCGGTCAGCGCGGCATAGATCGCGACGATCCCGGCGCCGATGGTCAGCCGCATCGCCGGATCCGCCACCGTCGTCATGGCGCCGATCCACGCGACCGGGCCGAGCACGAGGCCCAGCAGGTTGGCCTTGCGGCCGTGGAAGATCCGCGAGGCATTCCAGACCATGCCGCAGGCGGCGAAGCCGATCGCATTGAGGCCCAGCAGGACCATGGGATCGAGCGTCGAGCTGCCGACCGTCCAGAGCGCGACCGAGGCCGCGCCGAGCAGATAGGCCGTGCCCCACCATTTCAGCGCGGGGATATTCTCCTGCCTGCCGAACAACCAGAGCATGGCGCCGAGCATGCCCGCGACCATGGTGGCGAACAAATAAAGCGTCGATGGATCGAACGACATAGAGTCACCCCAGCCCGGTGTGATGCAACGTTCGCAGGCGCAATTAATACGGTGATGCAGCGCCGGTGCGAGACCGCAAGCTAGAAGGCCCGAGTTCCAATTTCGTTTGCACGCACACGCAAGTTTTCATGAAAACTGCGCTAATTCGCGTCGAAGCACGCCCGATTTGGGCACAGCAAAAAGGGCGCCTCGCGGCGCCCTCTGCAACTCGATGCACGCGACAATTGCCGCGAATTTTAGGACTCGAATTAGCGCTTCGAGAACTGGAAGGACTTGCGGGCCTTGGCCTTGCCGTACTTCTTGCGCTCGACCGTGCGGGAGTCGCGGGTCAGGAAGCCGCCCTTCTTGAGGACGCTGCGCAGCTCGGGCTCGAAATTCGTCAGAGCCTTCGAGATACCGTGTCTGACAGCACCGGCCTGGCCGGAGAGACCGCCGCCGGCGACGGTGCAGATCACGTCATACTGGCCGTTACGGGCGGCAGCGACCAGCGGCTGCTGGATCATCATGCGCAGCACCGGGCGAGCGAAATAGACTTCGAACTCGCGGGTGTTGACCGAGATCTTGCCCGAGCCGGGCTTGACCCAGACGCGGGCGACCGCGTCCTTGCGTTTGCCGGTGGCGTAAGCGCGGTTGAACTTGTCGACCTTCTTGACGTACTTCGGCGCGTCAGGAGTGGCCGGCTTGACCTGCGAAAGCTGGTCGAGGGACTGCAACGTATCGGACATTATGCGGCCCTCGTGTTCTTGCGATTCAGGGAAGCGATATCGACCTTCTCGGGGCTCTGGGCTTCATGCGGATGATCGGCACCCGGATAGACGCGGAGGTTGCCCATCTGCATGCGGCCGAGCGGACCCCGCGGGATCATGCGCTCGATCGCCTTCTCGACGACGCGCTCGGGGAAGCGACCCTCGAGGATCTGCTTCGCGGTGCGCTCCTTGATGCCACCGATGAAGCCGGTGTGCTTGTAGTAGACCTTCTGGTCGCGTTTGCGACCGGTCAGCACCACATGCGCGGCGTTGACGATGATGACGTTGTCACCGCAATCGACATGCGGCGTGTAGGTGGGCAGGTGTTTGCCGCGCAGGCGCATCGCGACGAGCGTGGCGAGACGACCGACGACCAGACCCTTGGCGTCGATCACAACCCACTTCTTCGTCACTTCGGCGGGCTTGGCCGAGAACGTGCTCATGTGTGAAATCCGTGAAAAAGAAATCGGCGCCGTATGCGCCGAACTGCGTGGCTTTCTAGAGAAGCCCCGACCGCACGTCAACGTCGATACGCGATAATTGCACTAACAAAAACAATGACTTAAAAATATGGTGTAATAATACCGCGAAAAAGACTATTGATTCGGAATGGAATAGGTCGCCGTGACATGGGCGATTGGATCGGGCGAGGTGCCGGACAGCAGGTTCACCTCGCCGACCGCGAGCCGCTTGCCGAGCTTGAGCAGCTTGGCGACCGCGAGCACGTCCTGGCCCGGCTGGCCCTTGCGCAGGAAATTGATGTTGAGGTTGGTGGTGACGGCGAGGCCGATCGGCCCGATTGCCGACAGCAGCACCACATACATCGCGAAATCCGCCAGCCCCATCAGGGTCGGCCCGGACACCGTGCCGCCCGGCCGCAGCATCCGTTCGCTGAAGCGCTGGCGCAGCAGCGCCGTCTCGCCGTCGGCGCTTTCGATCCTGATGTCGTCGTGGGTGAATGCCTGCGGAAACTCCTTGCGCAGGAACTCCTCCAGGTCAGCCACACTCATTTTCGCAATCGCCATGCGGTCCCTGCCCTCGCTTCAGTCTGCCTGTTACATTAAGTTGTCACAGAGACCAAAGTGGAATTTCACCATGTCCGCCCAAGCCGCCCGCGCGGAAGCGCCGCAACATCAGCCGATCCTGCTGCGCGAGACCGTCGGCAGTATCGCGTTACTGACGCTCAACCGCCCCGCGGCGCGGAACAGCCTCTCCGAAGGCCTGATCGGGGCGTTGCATGCTGCGCTGATCGACATAAGCGGTGACAAGAGCATCCGCGCCGTGGTGCTTGCCGCCAATGGCCCGGCCTTCTGCGCCGGCCACGACCTCAAGGAGCTTACCGCGCGCCGCACCGACGCCGACCGCGGCCGCGCCTATTTCGCTGAGATCATGAACGCGTGCAGCGCAATGATGCAGGCCATCGTGCATCTGCCGAAGCCGGTGGTCGCATCCGTCCAGGGCATCGCGACCGCGGCCGGCTGCCAGCTCGTCGCAAGCTGCGACCTTGCGGTCGCCTCCGAGGCCGCGGCATTTGCGACGCCGGGCGTCGATATCGGGCTGTTCTGCTCGACACCGATGGTGGCGCTGTCGCGCAACGTGCCGCGCAAGCAGGCGATGGAAATGCTGCTGACCGGTGAGCCGGTCTCCGCAGCAACGGCGCAGAGCATCGGCCTCGTCAACCGCGTGGTGTCCGCAGGCACCGAACGCGACGCCGCGATCGCGCTGGCCGAGAAGGTCGCACTGAAATCGGCCTACACGGTCAGGCTCGGCAAGGAGGCGTTCTATCGTCAGGCCGAGATGAGCCTTGCGGACGCTTATCGTTTCGCCGCCGAGGTGATGACCGAGAACATGATGGCGCGCGACGCCGAGGAAGGCATCGGCGCCTTCATCGAGAAGCGCGATCCGAAGTGGCAAGACAAGTAAATTCCCGTCATTGCGAGCGAAGCGAAGCAATCCATCGCGCCACAAGGAAGTATGGATTGCTTCGTCGCTTCGCTCCTCGCAATGACGCAACTGAAAAAGACGACTGATGAATCACGACGCCTACGACGACAACTACATCCGCAGCATCCTGAACAACGTCAAATCGATCGCGATGGTTGGCGCCTCGCCGGTCAATGTGCGGCCGAGCTATTTCGCATTCAAATACCTCGCGCAGCGCGGCTACGACATGATCCCGGTCAACCCCGGCCATGTCGGCAAGGCGCTGATGGGCAAGCCGTTCGTCGCGTCGCTTGCGGACATCGATCGCCCGATCGACATGATCGACATCTTCCGCAACTCGAGCCACATCATGCCTGTCGTCGAGGAGGCGCTGAAATTGTCGCCGCTGCCGAAGGTGATCTGGATGCAGCTCGGCGCGCGCGACGATGCCGCGGCCGAGAAGGCCGAGGCCGCGGGGCTGAAGGTGGTGATGAACCGCTGCCCGAAGATCGAGTATGGCCGGCTGTCGTCGGAAATCTCCTGGATGGGCGTCAACTCGCGCACGCTGAGCTCCAAGCGTGCACCGATCCCGACACAGGGCATGCGGCTGTCACTCAACCGCACGAGTTTCGGCGGCGGCCAGACTGCGGCATCCGACCGCGCGGCGAAAAACAAGACCGAGACGACCTGACGTCGCGGCGGAATAATCCTTCCACTGATCCGGTATGGCGTAGGATGCCTTTCCAGGAAATGGCGGCGTCCCGAACTCGCTTGACGGCGGTCGCCGCCACCATCAGCATGCCGCGCATTTCGACCAGGCCACAACAGGACGCAAAGAATGACCGATCGCCTTCCGGGATTTTCCACCCTCGCCGTGCACGCCGGCGCACAGCCTGATCCCACCACCGGCGCGCGGGCGACGCCGATCTACCAGACCACGTCATTCGTCTTCAACGACGCCGACCACGCGGCCTCGCTGTTCGGCCTGCAGGCATTCGGCAACATCTATACCCGCATCGGCAACCCGACCAACGCCGTGCTCGAGGAGCGCGTTGCAGCCCTCGAGGGTGGCACCGCGGCGCTCGCCGTCGCCTCCGGCCACGCCGCGCAGCTCGTCGTGCTGCAACAGCTGCTGAAGCCCGGCGACGAGATCATTGCCGCGCGCAAGCTCTATGGCGGCTCGATCAACCAGTTCACCCACGCCTTCAAGGCGTTCGGCTGGAACGTGGTCTGGGCCGATCCCGACGAGATCGAAAGCTTTGAGCGCGCGGTGACGCCGCACACCAAGGCGATCTTCATCGAGTCGATCGCCAACCCCGCCGGCAGCATCACCGACATCGAGGCGATCGCCGCGGTTGCGCGCAAGGCCGGCGTGCCGCTGATCGTCGACAACACGCTGGCCTCGCCCTATCTGATCCAGCCGATCGACCACGGTGCCGACATCGTCGTGCACTCCCTGACCAAGTTCCTCGGCGGCCACGGCAACTCGCTCGGCGGCATCATCGTCGACGCCGGCACCTTCGACTGGTCGAAGGACAACAAATATCCGATGCTGAGCGAGCCGCGCCCGGAATATCACGGCATCCGGATCCAGGAGACCTTCGGCAATTTCGCCTTCGCGATCGCCTGCCGCGTGCTCGGCCTGCGCGACCTCGGCCCCGCGCTGTCGCCGTTCAACGCCTTCATGATCCTGACCGGCATCGAGACGCTGCCGCTGCGCATGCAGAAGCACTGCGACAACGCCAAGGCGGTGGCGGAATTCCTTTCCACCCATCCGGCCGTGTCGGCGGTGAACTATGCTGGCCTGCCTGGCGACAGGTACAACGCGCTGCAGCGCAAGTACGCCCCGAAGGGCGCCGGCGCGGTGTTCACCTTCAGTCTCAAGGGCGGCTACGACGCGGGCGTCAATCTGGTGTCGAACCTGAAGCTGTTCTCGCATCTCGCCAATGTCGGCGACACCCGCTCGCTGGTGATCCACCCGGCCTCCACCACCCACAGCCAGCTCGACGACGCCGCCAAGGTGAAGTCGGGCGCGGCGCCAGAGGTGGTGCGGCTGTCGATCGGCATCGAGGACAAGGAAGACCTGATCGCGGACCTTGACCAGGCCCTGCGCGCCTGATCCCGTAGGTGTTCCGGGGCGATGCACGGCATCGCTCCGGCATTCGCCCGACGGCCTCGTTAACGCTTAATACCGACGGGTCTCTCGTTAACGCTCAATCCGGCATAAAGTGGCAGTGATAGGCTCCGGATGATTCGGGAGACCAAGGATGCTGCGCTGGATATTGCCGCTCGCGATCGCGCTGTCTGCGATATCGCCTGCTGACGCCGCCGACGGCCCTGTCGTCGCCAAGAGCCCAACCGTCAAGGCCGCGCGCCAATTGCCGGCCGGCCTGCCGCGCCGGCACTACGCCTACCGCACCACCATCACCGGGCCGACCTATGTACGGCGCGGACGCCAGCTCGTGGTGGTCGAGCCCACGGTGATCCCGCTCAATTCAGAGCCGGTCATTCCGTTCGTGCGCGGCGAACCGCTGCTGCCGGGATCGTCGTCCCTGCCCGGCTACTACGGCAACTGGCATTCCTACGACTATCTCGGTCCCTATTACGGCGGCGCCTACGTGACCTATTGGGACCGCCTGCCCTACGCCTGCGGCGTCTACGGCTACTGCTAGCCCGGGACGAACGCGTGGCCAGATCGCCGCAGAAGAAAGCCAGCGCACCGGCCTCGGGCAATGCGGTCACCGCCGACCTCGTCGCGGTGCTGGTCGCGGTCACCGACGGCACGCCGAAGATCGTGACCATCGCCGGCGGCTCCGCGTTGCCGAGCGGTCCGTTCGAGTTCACCCACCGCTCGCTGCAGACCGCGCTGCGGGCCTGGGTCGAGGCGCAGACCGGCCACCCGCTCGGCTACGTCGAACAGCTCTACACGTTTGCCGACCGCGGCCGCTCCGGCGATGCCAAGAGCCCGCATAGCGTCTCGATCAGCTATCTCGGCCTGACTCGCGAAGACAAGGTCGGCGAAGGTTTCGAGGCGCATTGGTCGGGCTGGTACGACTACTTCCCCTGGGAGGATCATCGCGCCGGCGCGCCGGCTTGCCTCGCCAAGATCATCGCGCCGCAGCTGAAGGCATGGGCAAAGGCTGCGTCGTCGCCAACGCTGCAGCGCGAGCGCTGGCAGCGCTGCGCGATCACCTTTGGTCTCGATGATCGCGACTGGAACGAAGAACTGGTGTTGCAGCGCTACGAGCTGCTCTGGGAGGCCTCGCTGATCCCGGAAGCCGGCCGCGCGCATGGCCGTGACGCACCGGTCGTACCCGGCAAGCCGATGACGGCGGATCATCGCCGCATCCTCGCGACCGGGATCGCGCGGCTGCGTGCCAAAATCAAATATCGCCCGGTGGTATTCGAGTTGATGCCGGCCGAGTTCACCCTGCTGCAACTGCAACGCAGTGTTGAAGCACTCGCAGGCCGGCTGGTCCACAAGCAGAACTTCCGCCGGCTCATCGAGCAGCAGGAACTCGTTGAAGAGACTGGCGCAATGGCCGCCGATACCGTCGGACGGCCGGCCAAGCTGTTCCGCTTCCGCCATGCCGTGCTGGCGGAACGGGCCGTCGCCGGCACCAAGCTGCCGCTTTCGCGCACTTGACACGCCTTATGCTCAGGATAAGTATAAGCCATCTTATGCTCAAGGAGAGTATAAATGGCCTTGCTCGATACCGATGTTCTCACCCGCACCGCGCCGCTCTATGAGCGCGTCAAACGCGTCATCCTGCCGTTCGAATGGGCCACGTTTGCCGAGGACGTCGATGCGATCCTCGCGCTGAAGCGCCGCCGCAATGCGGTGGTGCTGGCGCACAACTACCAGACGCCGGAGATCTTCCACGGCGTCGCCGATATCGTCGGCGACAGCCTCTTGCTCGCGCGCGAAGCGACCAAGGTCGACGCCGAAATCATCGTGCTCGCGGGCGTGCACTTCATGGCAGAGACGGCCAAGCTGCTCAATCCGGCCAAGACCGTGCTGATCCCCGACACGAAGGCCGGCTGCTCGCTGGCGGATTCCATTACGGCTGAAGATGTGCGGCTGATGCGGGCACGCTATCCGGACGCGCCTGTGGTCGCCTACGTCAACACGTCGACGGCGGTGAAGGCGGAGTCCGATATCTGCTGCACCTCGGGCAATGCGCTCAAGGTCGTGGACTCGCTCGACGCCGAGCGCGTCATCATGCTGCCGGATGAATATCTGGCGCAGAACATCGCCAAGCAAACCAGCAAGAAGATCATCGCCTGGAAGGGCCATTGCGAGGTGCATGAGCTGTTCACCGCCGATGACGTGCGCCAGCTGCGCGAAAACTACCCTGACGTCACCGTGCTGGCACATCCGGAATGCCCGCCCGAGGTGGTCGCTGAAGCTGACTTTGCGGGATCGACGGCCGCGATGCAGTCGTTCGTCGAGACCAAACGCCCGCCGCGCGTCGTGCTGCTGACGGAATGCTCGATGAGCGACAACATCGCGGCGCGAAACCCGGATGTCGACTTCGTTCGCCCCTGCAATCTCTGTCCGCACATGAAGCGGATCACGCTGAAGAACATCCGCCACGCGCTGGAGACCAACCAGCACGAGGTCACAATCGATCCTGCGATCGCCGATCGCGCGCGCAAGAGCGTCGAAAGGATGCTGGCAATATGAGTACCGACGTTTCCGATCTCAACGGCCGCCCGGTGATCATCGGCGGCGGCGCCGCGGGACTGATGACCGCGCTGCAACTCGCGCCCGAGCTGGTCGTGCTGCTGTCGAAATCGCCGCTCGGCGCGGAAGCCTCCAGCATGTGGGCGCAAGGCGGCCTCGCCGCGCCTGTCGGCGCGGATGACACCCCTGCCCTCCATCTCGCCGATACGCTCGCGGCCGGTGCCGGCCTTTGCGATGCGGCAGCGGCATCGCGGATCGTCCACGCCGCGCCTGCGGCCGTGGAGCATCTCGCCGAGCTCGGCGTTGCCTTCGACCGCCGCGCCGACGGTAGCTGGCGACTTGGGCTCGAGGCCGCGCATGGCCGCAACCGCATCGTGCACGCCACCGGCGACGGCACCGGCCGCGAGATCATGCGCGCGCTGATCGCCGCGGTGCGCCGGACGCCGTCGATCACGCTGCTGGAAGTTGTCGAGGCGCGCCGCCTGCTGGTCGAGGACAATGCAGTCAGGGGCGTGCTTGCAGCGAGCGACCGCGGTCCGCTCACGATCGCGACCAACCGCGTCGTGATCGCGACCGGCGGCATCGGCGGGCTGTTCGCCGACAGCACCAATCCGGGTGGGTGTTTCGGCCAGGGGCTCGCGCTCGCCGCGCATGCCGGCGCAAGGCTATCGGACATCGAATTCGTCCAGTTTCATCCGACCGCCTTCGACGGACCGTCGCGGCCGATGCCGCTGTTGACCGAGGCGATCCGCGGCGACGGCGCGGTGCTGATCGACGAGACCGGCCGGCGCTTCATGGCCGATCAACCCGGCGCCGAGCTTGCGCCACGCGACATCGTCGCGCGCGCCGTCTGGCGCCACCGTGCCGCAGGCCATCGCACCTTCCTCGACGCGCGCCAACATCCGGGCGCGGATTTCGCGCAGCGCTATCCCGTGATCAGCGCGTTCTGCAAGATGGCCGGCATCGATCCCGCCCATGCCCCGATCCCGATCCGGCCGGCGGTTCATTACCACATGGGCGGCATCGCGGTTGACGGCTTTGGCCGCAGCACAGTGCAGGGCCTGTGGGCCTGCGGCGAAGCCGCGCGCACCGGGCTGCACGGCGCCAACCGGCTCGCCAGCAACTCGCTGATGGAAGCGATCGTCTGCGCGCGATGGGTCGCCGAGAGCATCGAAGGCGTGAGCGCAGGCCCGCGCGCGATGCTGCGCGATGACACGATGCCACAGGCGTCCGATCCGTCCGCCGTGCGGCCGATCCTCACCCACGGGCTCAGCGTGCTGCGTGACCGCGACGGCATCGCACGCGCGATCCGCAGCCTCTATCCGCTCGCGCGCAGCCCCAGCGCCGCATCCGACGCTGCGCTGGTCGGCTTGATGATCGCGGTTGCCGCAATCAGGCGCGAGGAAAGCCGCGGCGGCCATTTCCGCATCGACTTCCCGCACACCGCCTTGTCGGCATCCCCGTCGTCCCTCACCCGCGCCGAGGCGCTCGCCGCCGCACGCGACATCGTTGAATCCAAGACATTCGCCAGGAGTGCCCTCTCATGACCCTCAATCCCCTGCTGCCGCTGCTGTATGAGCCGATCGTGCTGACCGCCTTGCGCGAGGATCTCGGTCGCGCCGGCGATATCACGGCCGATGCAATCGTCCCGGCCAGCCAGCAGGCCCGGCTGGTGATGCGCGCCCGGCAGCCCGGCGTGATCGCCGGGCTCGACGTCGCACGGTCTGCCTTCCAGACAGTGTCTCCGGCGATCGAGCTGCGCGCCGAGCGGCCCGACGGCAGCGCGGTCGAACCCGACCAGGTCATCGCGATCATCGACGGTCCGGCGCGCAGCCTGCTCACCGCGGAACGAACCGCGCTCAACTTCCTCTGCCATCTGAGCGGCGTCGCGACCGCAACTGCCACGCTGGCCAAGGCCGTCGCGGGCACCCGGGCGCAGATCGTCTGTACCCGCAAGACCACGCCAGGGCTTCGTGCGCTGGAGAAATACGCGGTCCGCGCCGGCGGCGGCGGCAATCATCGCTTCGGGCTCGACGACGCGGTGCTGATCAAGGACAACCACATCGCGCTAGCCGGCGGCATCCGCCCCGCGGTCGAACGCGCCAAGGCCAATGCCGGTCATCTCGTCAAGATCGAGGTCGAGGTCGACACGCTGGCGCAGCTCGAAGTGGCGCTGGCGCTCGGCGTCGACGCGGTGCTGCTCGACAACATGACGACCGAGCAGCTCACTCAGGCAGTGGCGATGGCGCGCGGCAAGGCGCTCACCGAAGCCTCGGGCCGCATCACGGCTGCGACGGCGGCGGCGATTGCCGCCACCGGCGTCGACCTGATCTCGGTCGGCTGGGTGACCCACAGCTCGGCCGCGCTAGATATCGGGCTCGACTATCTGTCCTGATCGATCAAACGGACTGGCCGGCCGGAACGAGGGTCGGCTGGTCCCGCTCGGTCCGGCGCGCCGCGAAGCGCTCGGCCTGCAGCACCGCGAGCGTCAGCACCACGATGGCGACCGCCTGGTGGGTCAGCGCCAGATCGATCGGCACCTGGTGCAGCAGCGTCAGGATGCCGAGCGTCGCCTGCAGCGTGATCGCGGCGACCAGCCACCAGGCGCCCGCGATGACAGCGCCGCCGGCGCGCGAACGCACGGCATCGATCGCATGCGCGATCGCCAGCGCGAACAGCAGATAGGCGGTCATGCGATGCTCGAACTGCACCGTCAGCGTGTTGTCGAACAGGTTGCGCCACCACGGCGTCTCGAACCACAACCGGTCAGCCGACGGAATGAAGCCGCCATCGATCTCGGGCCAGGTGTTGTAGACCCTGCCTGCACGAAGCCCCGCGACCAGCGCGCCGAAATAGAGCTGCACGAAAGTCAGCACCAGCAACACCACGCTTGTAATCTTCAGCCTGACGGGCGCGACCACGGCCGAGCGGTCGGTCAGCCGCCGCAGCGTCCAGACGATCGCCGCAAAGATCAACAACGCCAGCACCAGGTGCGTCGCCAGTCGATACTGCGACACCTCGACGCGCTCCGAGAGGCCGGACGCCACCATCCACCAGCCGACGCCGCCCTGCAGCGCACCGAGGCCGAAGATCATCCAAAGCCGGCGGCCGAGCTCGCCGCTCACCGCGCCACGCCACAGGAAATACAGGAACGGCAGCAGATAGGCGGCGCCGATCACGCGGCCGAGCAGCCGGTGGCTCCATTCCCACCAGAAGATCGTCTTGAACTGCGCGAGCGTCATTCCGGCATTGAGCTCGCGATATTGCGGAATCTTCTGATAGCCCTCGAACGCCTGGGTCCACTGCGTCTCAGTCAGCGGCGGCAGCGCACCGGTCACCGGCTTCCATTCGACGATCGACAGACCGGACTCGGTGAGCCGCGTGGCGCCGCCGACCAGCACCATCAATGCGATCAGGCCGGCGACCGCCAATAGCCAAACTCTGACGGCGCGGAGCTGCGATGTCTTTGCGGAAATACCGGCCATTTCGCCCTGACTTGATTGGATTTTCGGGCCCCTTATAGTCCGGCGCGCCCGCGGCGCAAGCGCCGCCGAAACGCTTGGGATCACGAGTTGCAGATATCCGCCATGGCCATACGCACCCGCAAACTGCTCGGAACCATCTTCCTGCTCATCCTGGTGGTGGTGTGGTCGCTGCTCGGCATGACGGTCGCCCAGACCCCATGGCTCGCCAGTTCGGGGCTGCTGCAAGCGATCTTCTACGTCGTCGCCGGCCTCGGCTGGGTGCTGCCGGCGATGCCGATCGTATCCTGGATGTCGCGGCCCGACCGCGCCTAAGGCCTGATCCGGAAAAGTGCGAAGCGGTTTTCCGAAAAGATCATGCCCAACTTAGATTCCGCTCTGGATGCTCGCGCTCCGCGTCGGCCGAACCCGCGCGAACATCACGCCCGAGAGCAGCACGCGCATGATCCGTAAAGAGCGCACACGGCCGTCCCATGCGATGCGCGGCAGGGCGTGAAGGTTGGTGCGCCCCTGCGCCTCGACGACGCCGGAGATGGTCGACACTGCGCTGGCAAAGCCGGTCTCCTCCGCCATCACCACATCCGGACGAGCGAACGCGTCGCGGTCCCCGAAAGGATACGCGAAATGCTTGATCGGCCGCCGGAGCGCACTCTCGGCGACCGCCTTTCCCATCGCCATCTCGCGCAGCGCAGCGGCAGCCTTCAGGCTCGACAGTGCCGGATAATTCACCGTGGCGCAGCCGAACGTCACGTTCGGATCGGCGGCGAGTTTCGCCAGATCCGCCCAGTCGAACGAGGCGCTGCGTGACAATTGCGCTGCATCGACCGAATAGCGCCGGCCGAGATCGTTCACCGCATAGGACAGCTCCGACGGCGGCAGCTTGCGCAGCCAGCCGGACAGGAAGTCGAACAGCTCGTATTTGTCCGACAGGCTTGAGACCACGAAGTGCCGGTCCCGGCCGTCGATCACCAGGTTGATACGGCTTTCGCGCGCGATGATATCTTCCAGTGCCAGCCACCACGCCACGCCAACGCCGTCGGGAAACGCCGTCGGCAGGTAAAGGGTGAAGGGAACGCCGTGCCTGACGAGCACGGGATAGGCATGGGTGACGATGTCCTTGGTGGCGCCGTCGAAGGTCAGGCAGGCAAAGCGCCGGCGCTCCGGCATGGTCACCGCCCGGCGGCAGGCCTCGTCGATCCCGACGATGTCGTACTGCCAGCGCTTCAGAGCGCGGATCGTGCGATCGAGCAATGCCGGCGTGATCTCCTGCGACTTCAGCGGCTGGAACCGTCCTCGACGCGCGGGGCGGACGCGCGCAAAGCGTAGGATGACCCCGGCGCCCCCGACCTCGCGTTCCCGCAGCCTGAAAGCGCCGCTGAAATAGGCGAGCTCCATCCGGGCCCGTCGCAAAATCCCGTTGTCCGGCGCCAAGATCCCTCTACCCGCCCTTGCCCTGTCGGGCAGTTCCGATACGCCGCCAAGCCCACGGTTGGGCCATTGTTCTTACTCTTTGTTGACATTTCCCTGCGAAGGTCGGCCCCAGCCGAGAACTGTATATTATTACCTTAAAAAATTTAGGTTCCGAGATGACCATGGCGGCGGCAATCGAAGGCCAGACGGTGGGGACGCGAACGTGGCCGAACGCAATCCGCGTTGCAGGCGTCGACATCATTCATGATCTCGCTGCGGCCGAGGCGATCTGGCGCAGTCTCGAGACATCGCAACACAGCTACACACCCTATCAGCGCTTCGATTTTCTTGCCAATTGGCAGCGCCAGGTCGGCGAACGCGAAGGCCTGCGGCCTTTCATCGTCGTCGCGCATGACAGCGAACGCCGGCCGCTGCTGCTGTTGCCGCTCGCCGCCGAGTCCCGTCTGGGCGCGAACTGCGCGAGCTTCATGGGCGGCAAGCATGCAACCTTCAACATGGCGCTGTGCGACAAGGATTTCGCCGCCAACGCAACCGAAGCCGACGTCACCGCCTTGATCAGCTCGATCACCGACCGCTCCCGCGTCGATGCGCTCGTGCTGTGTCAGCAACCGTTGCGCTGGCAGGACTTGCCCAATCCGCTCGCCTTGCTGCCGCACCAGCCTTCGGTCAACGACTGCCCGCTGTTGCAGATCGAGCCCGGCGCTGAACCTGCGGCACTGATAAGCAATTCGTTTCGCCGCCGCCTCAAGGGCAAGGAGCGCAAGCTGCAGCCGCTGCCCGGCTATCGCTATCACGTCGCGAGCGAGAGCGCCGATGTCTGCCGCCTGCTCGACTGGTTCTTCCGCGTCAAGCCGCAGCGCATGGCCGAGCAGAAGCTGCCTGACGTGTTCGCCGAGCCGGGCGTCGAGCAGTTCATTCGCAGCGCCTGCCTCGCACCGCGCGCCGACGGCAAGGGCTACGCGATCGACATCCACGCACTGGAGTGCGACGAGGAAGTGATTGCGATCTTCGCCGGCGTCTCCGACGGTCATCGGTTCTCGATGATGTTCAACACCTACACGATGTCGGCCAATTCCAAGTTCAGCCCCGGCCTGATCCTGATGCGCGACATCATCGATCGCCATGCCGGCCAGAACTACCGCGCTTTCGATCTCGGCATCGGCTCGGACGAGTACAAGCGGCTGTTCTGCAAGGACGACGAAGCGATCGTCGACAGCTTCATTCCGCTCAGCCTGCGCGGAAAGGCGGCGGCCGGCGCACTGTCAGCCATCAGCCGCGCCAAGCGCGCCGTGAAGCACAATCCTGCGCTGTTCGAGATCGCGCAGAACCTGCGCAGCATGTTCCGCTGAGCACGACTGCGGACAGCGTCACGCGGACTGCCCGTCAGCCGCCGGCCGGCTGCTCTCGACGCCGAGCCGCATCATCGCATCGAACACCAGCATCGCGGCCGGCGACAGCGCGCGTTTGCGAAGCTTGATCAGCCCGTAACTCTCGAGCATCAGCTGGTCGCGGATCCGCAGCATCTTGAAGCGCTGCGGATCGAGCAGATCGAAGATCAGCAAGGGCACCGGCACGATCGCATCGATCCCTGCGGCAATTCCGATCGACGCGGAGAAGGACTCGGTGTTGATCATGCGCTGGGGCGGCGCGATGCCCCGGCTGTAGAACAGCCGCTCGAGCGCCTGGCGCATGAAGGATTCCCTCGGCTGGGAGATCCATTGCAGGTCGACCGCATCTTCCAGATTGACGCTGTCGAGCGCGGCCAGCGGATGCTCGGCGCGAACCAGCAAGCCGGCCTGCTCGGCGCCGATCTCGTGATAGTCGAACTGCCCGGGATCGACGCCGGCTGGAATGCGCGCAACGACGAAGTCAAGCTCGAGCGCGAGCAGACGCGCGATCAACGGCTTGCTGGTGCTGACATCGAGCGAAATGTTCACCCGGTGCAGCTTCTCGCCGAGATACTGCATGACGTCGACGACAAGGTCGATGCTGGGCTTGGCGACCGTTCCGACCGATACCGTACCGAGCTCGCCGGACCTGTAACCAGCAAACTCATTGGTGACCCGGTCAAGGTCCGCCAGCACGCTCCTGCCGCCACGGATCAGAATCGAACCATAGGCCGTCGGCTCAACGCCGCGCGCCGTTCGCTCGAACAACGGAACCCGCGCCACCGCCTCGATCTCGGCCAGCATCTTCGATGCTGCCGACTGGGTGATGTTCAAGCGCTCGGCAGCCAGTTGCAGCTTGCGCTCGGTGTCGAGCGCGACCAGCAGGCGCAACTGGCGTAATTTCAGATTGTTGATCACCGCCCGCCACCATCCTGCCCGGCAAGGTTCCCGCGGTTATGCCGCGGTGCATCATGACGGTTTCGCCATGGCTCCATTCCCAAATGCCATTAGTCACGCGACCGTCGATTACACAACAATGAATGCGAGGATTGCAAGCAGACTTGCAAGGGCAACGCGACGGACCGCTGCGGGTGTACAATGTGCCACCCCGGACAGCGCGGTGACCGTGCGCCGAATTGAAAACCAGAAGGGATGGGAACGATGAGCGACGATGTCGAGAAGCGCGCAATCGGAAAGATGATGCGGCGGCTGATCCCCTTCCTCATCCTCTGTTACTTCGTGGCCTATCTCGATCGCGTCAATGTCGGCTTCGCGAAGCTGCACATGAACACCGCGCTTGGCCTCAGCGAAGCCGCCTACGGGCTCGGCGCAGGCCTGTTCTTCGTCGGCTACTTCTTCTTCGAGGTGCCCTCCAACATCCTTCTGGAACGATTTGGCGCGCGACGCTGGATCGCCCGCATCATGATCAGCTGGGGCATCGTCTCGGCGGCATTCGCCTTCATCCCGCAGATGTCCGCGGCGAGCGGCCTCTCGAGCGAGTGGATCTTCTACTTCCTTCGCCTGCTGCTCGGTGCTTGCGAGGCCGGGTTCTTCCCCGGCATCATCTTTTATCTGACGCTCTGGTTCCCGACGATCTATCGCGCCCGCGTCATCAGCCTGTTCATGCTCGCGATCCCGATCTCGAGCATCATCGGGGCGCCGATCTCGGGACTGCTGCTCAACCTGTCGGGAGGCGGTCTCACCGGGTGGCAGTGGCTGTTCATCTGCGAAGCGCTGCCGTCGGTGCTGGTCGGCTTCGCCGTCCTGGCGATGCTGCCCGACTTCCCGCGCCAGGCGAGCTGGCTGCAGCCCGACGAGATCAAGTGGGTGCAGAACACCCTTGAGATCGAGCGGCAGAAGAAGGAAGCCGTGGAGCACATCTCGGTGATGCAATCGCTCACCGACTCGCGGGTGCTCGCCTGCGCGCTGGTGTACTTCTGCCTCAATGCAGCGAGCTACGGCGTCGCGTTCTTCCTGCCGACCATCATCAAGGCGTTTGGCGTCACCGACACCCAGACCGGCTTCATCGCCGCCCTACCCTTCGTGTTCGGCGCGGTCGGCATGGTGCTGCTCGGCCGCCATTCCGACAAGACCGGCGAGCGGCGCTACCATGTCGCCGGCGCATTGACGCTTGCTGCCGTCGGCATCGGCCTTGCCGGGCTGGTCTCCAGTCCGGTGCTGATCGTCGGCCTGCTCTGCATCGCCCAGATCGGCGTTTCGGCGGTGCCACCGATGTTCTGGCCGATGCCGGCCAGCATCCTGAACGGCGCTTCGGCCGCGGCAGGCATTGCCGCGATCAACTCGCTCGGCAATCTGTCAGGCTTCGCCGGCCCGTTCGCCATGGGATATCTGAAGGACTTGACCGGTGGATTCACCGCCGGCCTGCTGCTGCTCGCGGTCGTCGGATTGATCGGCGCGCTCGTCACGATCCGGCTGCGGATCGATCCGGTCCTGGAGCGATCCATGCGCGAGCCGATGATGGCGCACTGAAGCGCCATTTGGAAAACGGGTGACGCCGATTTTCGAAGGGCAGCGCGATGACGACTCATCGCGCTTTGGAGGTCTTGTTCAGGCCGCCACCACCCGCGGGCCCGTCACGACCGTTTCCGACGGCGCGCAGGGCTTGCTCAGCATCGTCACCTCGGAGAAGCCGACGGCCCTGAGCTGATCGACCATCGAGCGGCGTGCATCCTGCGCCATGGCGGCGTCGGGCACAACGACGGCCTGCGCCTTTGCCGTCAGCAACTCGGCCGGCAGATCGACCGCCGAACCGGCATCGAGCAGAACGTGATCGTAAACCCGCAGCAGCGCGTCGATCGCAAGCACCAGCCGCGGCGATTGCAGATGGCTGCGATCGAAGCCCGGACGACCGGCACTGACGATCTGGACACGCGACTGCCGATCCTTGGTGATGATCTGCGCGAACGTCGCCTCGCCCTGCATCAGCTCGGCAAGGCCGGGCGCTGCGGAATCGACGGTGGCCGCCGCCAACACCGGCGAGGACGCGACGAGATCGACCACCACGACCTTGGCCTGGCGCGCCATCAGGCGGGCCAGCGTCAGCGCGGTCGTCGTGACGCTCTCACCGGCGGCCGGGCCGAGCACTGTGACCTTATGGGCGGCGGGCCCCTCAGCGACGAGCCGCTCGGCGAGTTCACCGATCTCGTCGACAGTCTGGGCCGGCGCGGGCTGCGGCTCGCTGACGGCAGGTTCATGCACAATTGCAGGCTCCAGCGGCAGTTCAGGCTCCGGTGCCCGCCTGGCTGCAACCGGCGATGCGAGCGCGGGTTCAGGCGGCAGCGCCGGCGCCGGCTCGTCCACCGTTGCGGCCTCCATGACCGGCTCGCGGCGCCGGATCACGGCAGCCGCCGGCGCGAAGGCACGGCCAACCGCACCGGGCGCGGAGATCCGGAGCAACTCGCCGGTGATGACGATGCCGGCTGACAGCAACAGCGTTGCCAGCGTGGCGATCAGCACGATCGGCAGCTTCTTCGGATAGGCCGGCGTGTTCGAGACCGTGGCGCGCGAGATGATGCGGCCGTCGGTCGGCGCGGCCTCGATGTTCTCGCGTGCGGTCGCCTCGCGATACTTGGCGAGATAGGCTTCCAACAGATCGCGCTGCGCCTTGGCTTCACGCTCGAATCCGCGCAGCTGCACGTCCTGGCTGTTGCTCGACGATGCCTGCTTCTTCGACTGGTCGAGGCTCGCCTGCAGCGCCTGGACGCGGCCGTCGGCGACGCGGGCATCGTTGTCCAGCGAGCGTGAAATCTTGCCGGCCTCCTCGCGCAATTGCCGGTCGAGGTCGGAAATCTGCGCCTTCAATTCCTTGATGCGCGGATGGTTGTCGAGCAAGGTCGACGACTGCTCGGCAAGCTGCGCACGCAGCGTGCCGCGCTGTTCGGCGAGCCGGCGGATCAGCTCGGAATTGAGCACTTCCGAGGCCTCGATCGACTTGCCGCCCTGAAGCATCTCGCGGATCAGCCGCGCCTTGGTCTCGGCGTCCGCCTTCAGCGCGCGGGCGTTGTTGAGCTGGGTGTTCAGCTCGCCCATCTGCTGGTTCGACAGCGGGATGTTGTTGGTGCCGACGAACAGGCTCGACTTCGAGCGGAACTCCTCGACCCGCGAATCGGCGTCCGCGACCTTGCCGCGCAGCTTGTCGATCTCGCCGAGCAGCCAGGCGCTGGCGGATTTGGCCTGATCCTGCCGCGCCCCCTGCTGCAACACCAGATAGCCGTCGGCAATCGAGTTGGCGACGCGCGCCGCAAGCTCGGGATCCTCGGACTGGAATTCGATCACCATGACGCGCGACTTGTCGACCGCGAAGGCCTGGAAGCGCTCGTAATAAGAATCCAGCACCCGCTCTTCCGGCGTCAGGCTGAACGGATCGCGGCCGATGCCGAACAGCGCCAGCAGCGACTTCAGCGGGGAGAAGCCACGCAACACCGGATCGAACTCCGGACGCTCGGCGAGCTTGTTCTTCTTGATGATGTCGCGAGCGAGATCGCGCGACAGCAAAAGCTGCACCTGGCTCGTCACGGCCTCGGCGTCGAGCGAGGTGCGCTCCAGGTCGCGCTCGCCATTCGGGCGCAGGAAGGCGTTTTCGCGATTGTCGATCAGGATGCGCGCTTCCGACTTGTAGCGCGGCGTCACGACATTGACCGCAGCAAGCGACAACGCGAACACCAGTACGGTCGGAACGATGATCCAGCCGCGTTTGCGCGCCAACGCGCGGCCGAGCACATGCAAATCAAGATCAGCCGCCTCGGCTGGACGCGCGGGCTTGTCGGAAACCGGTCTCGGCGAAGCCGGCTTGGCAACAGCCTCGTCGGCAGCGGGCGCAGACTTCGGCAACGCCCGTTGCGCGACGACCTTTTCCTCGCCTCTACGCCAAAATGCAAAACGCATAACCGAACTCCCGCGGACGCCGCGATTCCACCTCAATGCGGGCGATTACAGTCCATTAAGGTTGCTGCTGGGTTAATCGGCGGGGTTGACGGACATGGCCGCCACCACCCGACCCGTCACCCTTTGTTAACCATGAGCGCCGTTAATCGGGGCCAGTATTTTCGCGGGATTCTTCACATGCGCGATCTGCGCGCTCCCCTTGTTTGTCTGATTGCTGCGCTCGCGCTGTCGGGCTGCATGGGACGGACGTCGCCGGTCGCCGGCGACCCGGTCCTCGATTCGATGGCCTATGGGCAGCCCTCCTTTGCTGCGCCCGTGGCCTATGCCGAACCTGCGCCGCGCGCGGCCTACAATCTCGGGCCCGGCGACAAGCTTCGCGTCGTGGTCTACGGTCAGGAAGGGCTGACCAACTCCTATGCGATCGACGCCGCCGGCGCGATCACCATGCCGCTGATCGGCTCGGTGCCGGCGCGCGGCCGGACGCCGGCCGGGCTCGCTGCCGAGATCACCGCGCGACTGCGCAACGGCTTCATCCGTGAGCCGTCGGTCGCGGTCGAGATCGAGTCCTATCGGCCGTTCTTCATCCTCGGCGAAGTCGCAGCGCCCGGCCAATATCCCTACGTGCCCAACATGACGGTCGAGAGCGCGGTGGCAATCGCCGGCGGCTTCTCGCCGCGCGCCCGGCGCGACGAGGTCACCCTCACCCACACCGATGCATCGGGCGCGGGCCGCTTCGTCGCTCCCCTGGGCACGCCGATCGGACCCGGCGACACCGTGTTCGTCGGCGAACGCTGGTTCTGATCGATGGCGCAGGATCAAAACCAGCAACAACCGCTTCGGATCCTGCACGTCGTCCGTGCCCCGGTCGGCGGCATCATTCGTCACATCCTCGACGTCGCCAACGGCCAGATCGAGCGCGGTCACCATGTCGGCATCGTCGCCGACAGCCTGACCGGCGGTACCCGCGCCGACGCGGTGCTGGCCGAGATAGAACCGCGCCTCAATCTCGGCGTCCACCGGGTGGCCATACGCCGCGAGCCGCGCTTCGCCGACTTCATGGTCTGGGCCCATATCGCCGGCCTGATCCGCAAGCTGAAGCCCGATGTCGTGCACGGCCATGGCGCCAAGGCCGGCGCCTATGTCCGGCTGCGGCGGCGGTCCAACAAGGTGATCCGGGTCTACACGCCGCATGGCGGCTCGCTGCACTACCCGCTCGACACCTGGAAGGGCCGCTTCTACAGCCAGCTCGAGCGCACGCTGATGAACAGCACCGACCTGTTCCTGTTTGAGAGCGCGTTCGCCCGCGACACCTATCAGCGCACCGTGGGCAAGCCTGCCGGCCTCGTGCGCTGCGTCTTCAACGGCGTAACCTCAGAAGAATTCGAACCGGTCCCCAAGGCCGACGACGCCTCCGACGTGGCCTATGTCGGCGAGTTCCGGCGCATCAAGGGCGCCGACCTCCTGATCGACGCGGTCGCCAAGCTGCGCGCCGAGGGCAAGCCGGTGACGCTGACGCTCGGCGGCGACGGCGAGGAATTCGAGCGCCTCAAGGAGCAGGTGAAGCGGCTGTCGCTCGGCGATGCCGTCCGCTTCATCGGCCACGTCAAGGCGCGCTTCGGCTTCTCCAAGGGCAGCGTGCTGGTGGTTCCCTCCCGCGGCGATTCGATGCCTTATGTGGTGATCGAGGCGGGAGCGGCCGGTGTTCCGATGATCGCCGCCAATGTCGGCGGCATCCCGGAGATCTTCGACACCCACACCGACGCCCTGTTCGCGCCGAGCAATGCGGCCGCGATGGCCGATGCGATCAAGGCCGCGCTCGACAACCCCACTGCGACCGCGGCGCGCGCCGAACGACTGCGCGAGCGGATCTCCGAACATTTCTCGCAGAACGCAATGGTCGAGGGCGTGCTGGCCGGCTATCGCGACGCATTTGCCAAACGTTAACCATTTCTTGCGCACGTAACCGTTTCTTCCGATTTGTCCCCTTAAGTCACGTCCCGGGGAATTTCGCTGCTGCGCGCGGATGCCCATCTGCAAGCGCAGGAATGGACGTGGACTCGTGGAACCGTTTAACGCACGCTCGATGCTGGATGCCGCTGCGTCTGCGACGGCCGCTCGGCCGCAGGTCGAACGCCGCCGCCGCCTGTCGCCGGCCGCGCTCGCCGTTACCAATCAAAAAGTTCGCGGCGCCTACTCGCCGGTCGTGATCGCCGGCGTGGTTCGCCTCGCCGATTTCGTGCTGCTCAGCCTGGTCGGCGTCGGGCTCTATTTCGCCTATGTCAGGCCGCTCGCCGGCGACATCCATTGGGGATACATCGCGTCGATCCTCGGCATGTCGGCTGCGGCCGTGGTCTGCTTCCAGGCGGCCGACATCTACCAGGTGCAGATATTCCGCGGCCAGCTCCGCCAGATGCCGCGGATGATCTCGTCGTGGGCCTTCGTGTTCCTGCTGTTCATCGGGGTCTCCTTCCTGGTCAAGCTCGGCGGAGAGGTCTCGCGGGTCTGGCTGTCGTCGTTCTTCTGCGTCGGCCTTGCGGTCTTGATCGCCGAACGGCTGGCGCTGCGCTCGATGGTACGCGCCTGGGCGCATGACGGCCGGCTCGATCGCCGCACCATCATCGTCGGCGCCGACCAGAACGGCGAGAAGCTGATCGAGGCGTTGAACGCCGACGATGATTCCGACATCCACATGCTCGGCGTGTTCGACGACCGCAATGACGGCCGTGCCATGGATACCTGCGCGGGCTCGCCCAAGCTCGGCAAGGTCGACGACATCGTCGAGTTCGCCCGCCGCACCCGCGTCGACCTCGTGCTGTTCGCGCTGCCGATCTCGGCGGAGACCCGCATCCTGGAGATGCTGAAGAAGCTCTGGGTGCTGCCGGTCGACATCCGCCTGTCGGCCCATACCAACAAGCTGCGCTTCCGCCCCCGCTCCTATTCCTATGTCGGCAAGGTGCCGACGCTTGATGTCTTCGAGGCGCCGATCACCGACTGGGATCTGGTGCTGAAATGGCTGTTCGACCGCGTCGTCGGCGGCCTGGCCTTGCTTGCGGCGCTGCCGGTCTTGGGACTGGTGGCGCTCGCGGTGAAGCTCGACAGCCCCGGCCCGGTGCTGTTCCGACAGAAGCGCTTCGGCTTCAACAATGAGCGCATCGACGTCTACAAATTCCGCTCGCTCTACCACCACCAGGCCGATCCCACCGCCTCCAAGGTGGTGACCAAGAACGATCCGCGCGTCACCCGCGTCGGCCGCTTCATCCGCAAGACCTCGCTCGACGAATTGCCGCAGCTGTTCAACGTCGTGCTGAAGGGCAATCTCTCGCTGGTCGGCCCGCGCCCGCACGCCGTGCAGAGCAAGCTGGAGAACCGCCTGTTCGACGAGGCCGTCGACGGTTACTTTGCGCGCCACCGCGTCAAGCCAGGGATCACCGGCTGGGCGCAGATCAACGGCTGGCGCGGCGAGGTCGACACTGACGAGAAGATCCAGAAGCGCGTCGAATACGACCTCCATTACATCGAGAACTGGTCGGTGCTGTTCGACCTCTACATTCTGCTCAAGACCCCGTTCTCGCTGATTACAAAGAACGAGAACGCGTACTGAGATCTGAGACCAACTGCCGTCATTGCGAGCGCAGCGATGCAATCCATGCTGCGGCTCGGGGATAGGTGGATTGCTTCGTCGCTTCGCTCCTCGCAATGACGAAGCAATCGAGTGTTTTGTACCGCGTTGCGTGAGTATCCGATGGCCTATGCGGCGACAGCCGGGACGTCCCAATCGCTGCCATCGGCGCCGTCAGGCGTGCTGGCGTTGCAGCGGGCGCTGGTGTGGCTGGCCGGCGCGTCGATGGCCATCGTATTCATCGAACCGAGCCCGTATGAACTCGTCACGCTGACCGCCTGCGTGCTGTTCTTCGCCACGGGCCTGCGCATGCAGCTGGTGTTCATGCCGCTGCTGTTCACGCTGATCGTGCTCAATGTCGGCTACAGCATCGGCGCGGTGCCGTTCCTCGACAAGCCGGAGGTGGTGAACTGGGTCCTCACCTCCTGGTACATGGCCGTCACCGTCATCTTCTTCGCCATGGTGATGTCGGAGGACACCGAAGCCCGCCTCGACATGCTGCGCCGCGGCCTGATCGTCGGCGCGATGATCGCTTCGCTCGCGGGCATCGCCGGCTATTTCCACCTGGTGCCCGGCGGGTACGATCTGCTGACGCTGTATGATCGCGCGCGCGGCACTTTCAAGGATCCCAACGTGCTCGGCGCGTTCCTGATCCTGCCGGCGCTGTTCACGCTACAGAGCGTCGTCTCCGACCGCTTCGGCAAGGCGTTTCGCAACGCCATCGCCTTCGGCATCATCTCGCTTGCGATCCTGCTGTCGTTCTCCCGCGCCGCCTGGGGTGGCCTCTTGATCACCGCAGCCTTCATGCTGGCGCTGATGGTGTTCACCAGCCGCTCGCAGGCGCAGCGCTCGCGCATCATCGTGATGACGCTGATCGCGGCGGTCCTGGCTGTTGCGCTGATTGCGGTGCTGCTCTCGATCGGCTCGGTCGCCGACATGTTCAAGCAGCGCGCAAGCTTCGACCAGAGCTATGACGAAGGCCGCTTCGGCCGGTTCGGCCGCCATATCCTCGGCGCCCAGATGGCGCTGGAATTGCCGTTCGGCATCGGGCCGCTGCAATTCCACACCTACTTCCCCGAGGACACCCACAACTCCTATCTCAATGCGTTCATGTCGGGCGGCTGGATCTCGGGAGTCTGCTATCCGGCGCTGGTGTTCGTCACCGGGATCATCGGCTTCCGCTACGTGTACACGCGGGTGCCGTGGCAGCGCGGATATCTCGCGGTGTTCTCGGCATTCCTCGGCTTCGTCGGCGAGAGCTTCATCATCGACACCGACCATTGGCGGCATTTCTGGATGATGCTGGGCACGATGTGGGGCATGTACGCGGCGGCCGAGCACTACCGCGCGAGATCGACCGAAATCATCGACGAGACTTCGGCGGCATCTTGAGATCGGCGCGCTGTTCCGGCGGCATCTCGATCACCGCCTTCAATGCTTCGGTCGCCTGCAAGACGCCCTTGTAGCCGTCATTGGCGAAGCGCAGCAGCAGGCGCAGCTCGTCGTCGGTGTAGCTGCTCCAGAGCTTGAGCATCGCCTCCTGCATCGGCACGTAGAACTTGCCGATTTCCATCGCCTTTTCCTCCACCACCGAGATGAAGACCTTGCGGCGATCACTCTCGTCCCGCTCGCGTCGCACGTAGCCGGCCTTCTCCAGGCGATCGACCACGCCGGTGATCGCACCGGTGGTCAGCCCGGTGACTTCGGCGAGCCTTCCTGCGGTGACGCGGCCTTCAAGGTGGAGGATGTCCATGCACTCCATGTCGGAATTGGAAATTCCGGCCATGTTTGCAACGGCTTGGCCATACATCACGCCCTGCGCCGAGGATCGCCGCATGGCCTCCTCGAGTTCCTGCATCAGCGCATCGCGCGATTTGGCGCTTGACAAGTGCGACCTCTTACCTCAGAAGATAAATATCTTAGCAACTAAGATAATTAGCCGCTAACCCTTCCTAGCCGACAAGGATGCATGGAGCAAGACATGATGACCAGACGTCCCCGCAAGGCACTCATCATCGGGGCCGGGATCGCCGGTCCGGTGACCGCGATGTTCCTGACCCGCGCCGGCATCGAGGCCGAGCTCTATGAGGCCTGGCCCTACTCCACCGGGATCGGCGGCGGCCTGCAGATCGCGCCCAACGGCATGCATGTGCTGGCAGAGCTCGGCCTTGCCGACGAACTGATCCGCAACGGCTCGATCGCGGAGTCCTTCGACTTCTATTCGCAGAACGGCAAGAAGCTCGGCTCGCTCAATCAGAACATGCAGCAGCGCTTCGGCCAGCCCGCGGTGAACATGTGCCGCGCAACCCTCAACGAGACGCTGATCGACAAGGCCTGGGCCTCAAACGTCTCGGTGTTCTTCGATAAGAAGCTGGTCAGGATCGAGGACCGCGGCGACCAGCCCGTCATCGCCTATTTCAACGACGGCACCACCGCCGAGGGCGATTTCGTGATCGGCGCCGACGGCGTGCATTCGGCGGTGCGGCGGCACGTGATCCCGGACGGCCCGACGCCGTTCGATACCGGGCTGATCGGCTTCGGCGGCTTCGTGCCGCGCGCCGTGATCGAGCACCTGCGGATCGGCCAAAAGATCGAAACGACGTTCGGGCAGAGCGGCTTCTTCGGTTACGGGATGTGCAGCCCCGATCCGGAGACGGGCGCGATGTGGTGGAGCACGCAGCCTTCGCACGGCATGACCGCGGCCGCCTACCGGTTGCAGAGCCAGGGCGCGATCAGGCAGCATCTGCGCGATTTCCACGCCGGCTGGCATGCGCCGATCCCCGATATCATCGCGGCCGCAGAGGACATCGTGGTGACCGACACGCTCGACGTTGCGACGCTGCCGACCTGGTCGCGCAAGCGCACGCTCTTGATCGGCGACGCCGCGCACGCCACCAGCCCGCATGCCGGTCAGGGCGCGTCGCTCGCGCTCGAGGACGCCCTGCGGCTCGGCACGCTGATGCGCGACGGCCAGGAGCTGGGCATGACGTTCCAGGCCTTCGAGCACGAGCGGCGCCCGCGCGCCGAGAAGATCGTGGCGATCGCCCGCCGCAACGGCAACAGCAAGCGCGAGTTCAGCCCCACCGGCGCCTGGCTTCGCGATCACATGCTGAAGCTGATCCTGCCGGTGTCGTCGAAGGGCATGGACTTCATGTACGCGTACAATCCGCGCGCGGCGGCGTAGCCACGACTGTCATGCCCTCGCGAAAGCGGGGCATCCAGTATTCCAGAGACGTTTGTGCTTGAGCGGAGAAGCCGCGGAGTACTGGATCGCCCGGTCGAGTGCCGGGCGATGACATCGAGGACAACTACTTCTCGACCTCGAAGGTCAGTCCGGCGTGATCGACCAGGCGCTTGATCAGCTTGCCCTGCATCGCGGCTCCCGGGGTCCAGAAGCCCGGTGCGACATCGGGCGTGTCGCGCAACAGGCAGATCGCGCATTCCGAGATCATCTTCGAGGTCGAGCCGTAGCCGGGATCGCGATCGCCCTTGATGCCGGCGCGGACCATGCGGCCGTCGGGCGCCACCGCGAGATAGAGCAGATCGTAGCGGCCGTTCTCACGCTCTTCCTTTGACGGGCCCTCGCCCGGCTTCGGCGCGCTCGGCCCGGTCTTCTCGGAATTCAGCGCCATCACCTTCTTGGCATTGGCCTCGCCCTTCTCGCCGGGCCCGGTCAGGACCATCTCGTCGTAGACGAAGTCCTGTCCGTAGGGAAAGCCCATCAGCATGTTGGAGCGGTGGACGTTGCGCGTGTTGATCAGCGCCATCATGAACGGCGCGGTCCAGGAGTGCAGATCCTCCTCGTAAGCCGGCTTGCTGCCGCGCGGCTGCTTCGGGCCCTCGAAGCCCGGCGTCAGCGCGAACGGATTGTTGAGGATCGCGACCAGGCTGAGGTCCTTGGCGACCGCATCGAACGTCGCCTTGGCGCTCGCCGCGGTGCCGCCGGACAGCGTGCCGCGCATGTCGCGCACGCGGCCTTTGACGCGCGCGGCCGGCGCGCCGAACACGCGCTTGGCCTCTTCCTGCACGAAGAATGCGCCTAGCTCGAACGGCACCGAGTCGAAGCCGCAGGAGAACACGATGCGCGCGCCGCTGGCCATTGCCGCCGCCTCGTGCTTGTCGATCATCTGCCGCATCCAGACCGGCTCGCCGCAGAGATCGAAATAGTCGGTGCCGCTTTCCACGCAGGCTGCGATCAGCTCATTGCCGTAGAGTTGATACGGACCGACCGTCGAGATCACCGATTTGGTCTGCGCCAGCATCGCCTTCAGCGATGTGGCGTCGCTGGCATCGGCAACGATCAGCGGCGTGTCCGAAGGCGCACCGATCGCATCGCAAACCGAGGCGAGCTTGTCCTTGCTGCGCCCGGCCATCGCCCATTTCAGGCTACTGTTGCGATAATTCGCCGCGAGATATTCGGCGACCAGTTGGCCGGTGAAGCCGGTCGCGCCATAGACGACGATATCGAGTTTCGACGAGGACATGGATCAGGCTCCCTGCGCAGCGAATTGGGCGCCCTTTTGTCATCGCGGGCGCGGCGACGCAATCGGCTATTTCTTGGCGTAGGACACGCCCATGCCGGCGCGCACGTCGGCCTGGATGCCATAGGGCGCGATCGGGTAGCGCAGGCCGTTCTTGGCGAGCTGCTTCATACCCGCGATCGCCTTCACCAGATAGGCCGGCGGCAGCGCCATCAGCATCTCCTCGTCGGGCACGCCGCCGTAGCGGCGCTCGGCGAAGCACGGCAACGACAGGCTCGGCTCGCCGGTCTTCAGCGCCCGCCCCCACGAATCCGCGCAGGCGGTCTCGCCGACAACGCCCCATTCGAACTTCTTGTAGCCGGTATACTGGAGACCGTTGATCAGGATGATCATCTGTCCCGGCGTCGCATAGACGAGGCAGATGTCGGGCGGATTGAGCCGGCCGCTGGTCAGCGGGCTCACCGCCATCGCCTGGTACTGGCCGTAAGGCACCACGTCGAGCGCCTCCTGGCGCTTGCGTGCGTCTTCGGCCGTACCGTGCCAGACGCCGACATAATTCTCGCCGGCAAGCCACTTCTCGTCCTGTGGTGCGAGCCCGATCACCGCACGGCATTGCGCGCCGACCAGATCGTCGCCGGTGATGCCGACGGTCCAGCCGAGCCGAGAGGCCATGCTGACGATCTGGTCGGTGGTATGAACCGCCGACGGACGGCGGATCTTCGGGATCGCTTCCATCTCCTCGACCCGCGCGAACATCTTGATGCCGATGACCGTGGTCTTCAGCCGCAGCAGATTGTTCAGGTCGGTGACGATCGCGCCGAGGTCGAACTGTTCCGGTGATGTCTGCTGTTGCATGGCGAAAACTCCCGTGATCGGCGGCTTGGCGCCGCCTGTTGGCGTGATGTTAGCCCGATTGGACAAGGGAAGCGACAAGCTCGTGCTGCGGCTCAACGTGCGGCCGGTCCGGGCAGCCAATCATCGGTCTTGCCGGCCAGATGATACGCGACCAGCCCGATCCACTCCCGTGTCCCGAGATCGGTACGCGATAACCCCTCGATCGCAAGCGTCGCGAAGCTCATGACATTGCCGACGCGCCAGTCGACCGGATAAGCCTCGACATTGAATCCCGCCTTGCGGAACAACCCGACCGAACGCGGCATGTGATAGGCCGAGGTCACGAGCAGCCAGCGCTCGCCCGGCTTGGGATCGACCAGTGCCTTGGAGAACTCGGCATTCTCCACCGTGTTGCGCGAGCGGCGCTCGATGACCAATCGCGATCCGGGAATACCGAGGCTCTCGAACATCTCGGCGGCATAGTCGGCCTCGCGCGCATCGTTCGAGATCAGGTTCGCGCTGCCGCCGGTGAACACGAGCCGCGCGTTCGGATATTTGCGCGCGAGCGCCGCCGCCGCGATGACGCGATCGGCGGCACTGCGCACGACAGGCGTGGCATGCGCGACCGACAAATCGGCATCGATCGAGCCGCCCAGCACGATGATGCCGTCGGGCGCGCCGCGCGAGGCGTCCCATGGCGGGAAGCGCTGCTCCAGTGCGGAGATCAGGATATTCCCGAGCGGCGAGAAGCCGCAGATCGCGAGCAGCAGCAGTGCGGTAACCATCAGCCGGCGGCCGAGGCGCGCAAACCGCGTCGGCAACAGCACGGCGCCGATCACGCCGATACCGATCAGGAAATTGATCGGCAGCAGCATGATGCCGAGCGTCTTGGAGAGCGCAAAAAACAAGGGAAGCCTCTGCGAAGTTCTGCTACAGCGTCATACGCTGCTGGGAAACCAATCAAAAGCCGTCACATGACCCATCATCACCTGAAATCCAGTCCTGAAACCTGCCATTGGGGCTTCTTCGAAGCAAAGCTGAAGCCGGTCCTCACGATCGCCAGCGGCGACGAGGTCACGATCGAGACCGTCAGCGGCGGCGCCGACGTGGTGCCCGACCGCAGCAAGTTCTATGTGCCGCCGGAGCTCGACGACATCCATGCGAAGAACGAGCGGATGGTGCCCGGGCACATCCTGACCGGCCCGATCGCCGTCAGCGGGGCTGAGCCCGGCGACGTGCTCGAGGTCGACATCCTCGACGTCCAGCTCCGCCAGGACTGGGGCTACAACCTGATCAAGCCGCTGTCCGGCACCCTGCCCGACGATTTCCACGAGACCCGCATCCTCAACATCCCGCTCGATCGCGGGCGCATGGTCGGCCGCATGCCCTGGGGGCTCGACCTGCCGCTGAAACCATTCTTCGGCGTGATGGGCGTCTCGCCGCCGCCGGCCTGGGGCCGTATCTCCTCGCTGATCCCGCGCGCGATCGGCGGCAATCTCGACAACAAGGAGCTCGGGGCCGGCGCCAAGCTCTATCTGCCGGTGTTCGTGCCGGGCGCGCTGTTCTCCTGCGGCGACGGCCATGGCGTGCAGGGCGACGGTGAGGTCTGCGTCACCGCGATCGAGACCGCGCTGACCGGGCGCTTTCGCCTCACCTTGCGCAAGGATCTCAAGCTCGGCTATCCGCGTGCCGAGACCGCTGACCATTACATGACCATGGCGATGGATCCCGATCTCGACCAGTGCGTGGTGCGGGCGCTGCGCGACATGATCGTGCTGCTCGGCGAGAAGCGCAATCTGTCGCGCGAGGACGCCTACACGCTGTGCAGCCTGGCCGCCGACCTGCGCGTGACGCAGACGGTCAACGGCTCCAAGGGTATTCACTGCATGATCGCCAAATCGGTGGTCCACGGCTGACCACCTCGTCATTCCGGGGCTCGCGAAGCGAGAACCCGGAATCTCGTGCTTGGTCCGCGCGCAAGCCGATCTCGAGATTCCCCGGTGCGCAATTGCGCACCCGAGGATTCGATGCTGCGCATCGCTCCGGAATGACCGAGGGCCAAATAGCCGCACTTGTGTTCGGCAAGCGCCGCTCGATACAATCCTCCTTCCAACGAACAAAAATGGACGGGGACGGACATGCTGAAGGACAGGCTTTCGCCGGCCGACGAGGCTGCGCGTGACAAGGAGATGCAGGAGACGCTCGCCGCCTGCCCGCGCATCCTCGATCTCATTGCCCGCGGCCCGCAGGCCGCGCCGGACGCCGAGGCCGCGATCTATCTGCGCTCGCCGCTCGATCCCAATCCGGTCGTGATCTCGAACGATCATTTGATGGGCTGCATCAAGGCCGCCGAAAACTATTTCCGCAGCCAGGGCATCGGCAAGGATGATGCGGTCGCGATCCTGCTGCCGGCCTGTCCGGCGAGCGTCGTCGCGATCTTCGGCGCCGCTGCCTGCGGTGTCGGCGAGCCGCTCAATTTGCTGTTCACCCGCGAAGCGATTGTCGCCCAGCTCAATGCCATCAATGCGAAACTGCTGCTGGCGCCGCCGCCCGGCATGCCGGGCGGGCTCTATGAGAGGATCGAGGGGCTGCAACGCGAGGTGCCGTCGCTCAAAGGCATCGTGATCGTGCCGCTCGACGGCGCCATCGCGTTCGACGGCAAGGTGCTGCAACCGGATCCCGCCTGGCGCGACGACTACGGCAAGTCGAAGGATATGAGCGAGGCCGACCGCGTCGCGGTGATGCTGCCGACCGGCGGCACCACCGGCCATCCCAAGGTGGCGCGGCTCACCAACCGCGCGATGGTCGCTTCCACCGTCTCCTCGCGGATGGCACTCGATTTCCATCGCGGCGAGCGTGCGATGATCACGATGCCATTGTTCCATGTCGGCGGCCTGTTCTGCACCACGGCCAATTGCCTTGCCGCCGGCACGACGATGGTGATCCCCGGCCCCGCCGGCGCGCGCGATCCGGCGCTGGTCCGGAACTTCTGGCAAATCATCGAAACCTACCGCATCAACATCGCCGGCAACGTGCCGACCATACTCGGGGCGCTGGCCGACGTTCCGGTTGGACAGAGCGACATCTCGACCCTTCGCGTCACCGCCACCGGCGCCTCGATCTGTCCGCCGGAGATCGAGCGGCGCTACCTTGCGACCTGGGGCGGCGCCTGCATCCAGCAGCTCTACGGCATGACCGAACTCGCCGGCGCCATCACCCATGACGTGCACGGCGTGAAGCCGCGCGCCGAAAGCGTCGGCACCCGCAATCCGCTGGTCGAGCTTGCGATCCTCGAAGGCAACAAGCTGCACACCGGGCCGTGGCCGTCGCCGGTCGGCGAGCTCCTGACCAGGGGCCCGCAGGTGTTCGCCGGCTACGTCGACAAGAAGCAAACCGATGAGGCGTTCCGCGACGGCTGGCTGCGCACTGGTGACATCTGCCGGATCGATGCCGACGGCTTCGTCTACATTCTGGGCCGCGCCAAGGACGTCATCATCCGCGGCGGCCACAACATCGATCCGCGCGTGATCGAGGACGCCGCGCTGGCGTTTCCGGGCGTGGCGCTTGCCGCCGCCGTCGGACGCCCCGACACCTACGCCGGCGAAGTGCCGATGCTGTTCGTCTCGGCCCAGCCCGGCACCCACATCGATCCGAATGCGCTCGCCGCTTTCGTGCAGGACAACATCCTGGAGCCGCCGGCGCGCCCGCGCGTGGTGTCGGTGATTGCGGAGATGCCGGTGACGCCGGTCGGCAAGATCTTCAAGCCGAAGCTGCGCGAGATCGCCGCCGGCGAGGCCGCGCGTGAGCTGCTGGCGCTGGAAGGATTGTCGGGCGAGGTCAGTGTCGACGCCATCACCGACCCGTCCCGCGGGCTGTACCTGAGCGTGAAAGCGCCTCCGGACAAGGCCGAAACGGCTGAGCGACTTCTCAAGAAGTTCCCGGTTAAGGTCGAATTGCAACCCTAACTATCTCATTCACCTCAATAATCTGACGAGGTCACCGCGCTGGAGTTGAGCTCCGGCGCGGCTATCCGCATTTTTCGGTGTACGGCTTGACGGACGGCCACATTCCTAAATAGACTCTAAATAGATACTTTTCAGTACAGGCGTTCAGAGTTAGCGTTTCACCATGGCTACGGAAAAGGCCGAAACCGACCGCGTCCCGGTCACGTTGGCGCTCTCGACCATCGGATACCTCGAGAGGCTGGTGAGACAGGGCACCCACGGCACGAGCGTCCCGGGCGTCGCACGGACATTGATCGAGGAAGGCATTCGGCTCGCCATCAAGGACGGGTTGCTTGCAATCCGCGATAACGGTCGCGCGCCCTGAGAGCATGATCCCCCGCGACAAACGCGAAGCGTTTGCGCGGAGCTCAAGAACTAGGGGCGCGTGTGCCGGCGCGGCGGTTCAACACAGAACGTGGAACCGTCAGATGATTGCCAACGAACCGACACTTCAACCAACCTGGACGCCGGAGCGCGTCGACCAACTCAAGATCTATTTCGAAGCCGGCCTCTCCTGCCGCGACATCGCCGTCAATATCGGCGTCAGCCGCAATGCGGTGATCGGCAAGCTGTCGCGGCTGAACCTCATGCGCACGACGCCGGACGAACGCCGCGCCCGGCGCAAGAAATCAGCCGCGCACGCCGCGCAACGGGCGACTGCGAAGCAGCAGCTCCGGTTGCTCCAGGCGGTCTACGAAGAAGAACCCGACGAGGCGCCGGTCGTCAGCGCCAACAATTGCTCGCTGTTCGAGCTCAGCGAGCAGCGCTGCCGCTGGCCGATCAGCACCCCGGGCGCCGACGATTTCTGCTTCTGCGGCAACCCGCCGCTCGGCGGCATGCCCTATTGCTCAGGGCATTACCGCCTCGCCTATCAGGCGGGATCACGCCAGCGCGCGATGCGCGGGTAGTCGATAGCAACAAGGAAGCGCTGATCCCGTCATCCTGAGGTGCGAGCGGAGCGAGCCTCGAAGGATGAACGGCCCCACAGTCGGGCCGTCGACCCTTCGAGGGCCGCTGAAGGAGCGGCCACCTCAGGGTGACGGGTCTTCTGTAATCAGCCGACCTTCCAGCCGGTCGCCGCAACGAGGTCCTGGTAGAACTCCGGCGTGTAGGCCTGTTCCGGGGTCTTGCGCACGCGCTCGTCGAGCAGATGCGCGTCGTCGCCGACCAGGATGCGCCAGCGGTCGGCCTTGACGCCGTCAAGGATGATCTTGGCGGCGGCCGCCGCCGTGGTCGGCGCCTCATTGTGGAAGATGCGGGCACGATCCAGCGCGAGCTGCTGGATGTCGGCATCCGACATCTTGGCGACATCAATTCCCTGCCCTTGCAGCCGCTGACGGACCTGTTTGAGCTCGTCGACGTTGAGCTGGTCGGCGCCGTTCTGCACCTTGCGCGAGTTCGACACGATCGAGGTGCCGATGTGACCGGGCATCACAACAGAACACTTCACATGCGGCGCGTTGAGACGGAGATCGTTAATCATCGCCTCGGTGAATCCCTTCACCGCGAATTTCGCCGCGCTGTAGGCCGTGTGCGATACGCCCAAACCGACCGAGGCCCAGAATCCATTGACGCTCGAGGTGTTGACGATGTGCGCCTCGTCGGCCTTCACCAGCAGCGGCAGGAAGGTGCGGACGCCGAGATAGACGCCGCCCCAGCAGATGTTGAAGGTGCGCTCCCATTGCTCGCGGGTGTTGGTGAACAGGCTGCCGCCGCCGCCGATGCCGGCGTTGTTGAACAGCAGGTGGATCTTGTCGGTCGCCTGCTGCTCGATCAGTTCGTCGCGGAAACGTTTGTAGTGATCCTCGATCGAGACGTCGGCAACGTGCGTGGTGATGCGCAGGCCCTGCGGCAACTTCTCGACCTCGCAGAGCCGCTTGGTCTCGGCCATCGCCTCGGCCGAGACGTCGCACATCGCGACATTGCATCCCTCGGCAACCAGCTGCCGTGCGAGCTCGCGCCCCATGCCCGTGCCGCCACCGGTGATGACGGCAATCTTTCCGGCAAAATCCTTCATGTGAGATCCGTTCCTTCCCTGACTTTCTTGCCCTGCTTCTTCTTCATTCGGCTGGAGCGCGGATCGCAGTCCCAACCACTTGGCTGAGACACCTTACATCAGCGAATTATCGCCCAGCAACGGCGCCCGTCCCTCACGCGCAAGTGAGCCGCTTGCAGCAGATTGAAGCAGACGGCGGCGTAACGAGACCATTCCGCGCGGCGAACAATCCGACATCGACAATCGGAGACGATGATCGTGAACATCCTGAACGGACTCGTCGCGACAACGCTGATGGCGATCGCAACCGGAATTTCCAGCGCCGCCGCTGCAGACGGCACGCAAGCCCGCGTCAAATCACGGCGCTGGTGAGGACAGCTTCACGCTGAGCAAAGCGCTATTCGGCAGTCTCGATGCGCACAGCAGCGCGGCGCCGCAGGACGCTGGTGCCGGCGCTCACCGCCAGCTTGAAGAGGCCGCGCCACGAGAAGTCGATGACCACTTCATGGTGCCGCAATCCCTTGCCGCCCTTCACCAGCCCGAGATCCCGTATCAAGCAATAGTGGCCGCTGCTCATGCGCGCCAGCCGGCTGTTCTTGAAGCGTCCCATGAATGACGAGAATGCACTGCGGATCGATTCCGTCAAATCTTGACGGCGTCGAATCGGCGCCGGGACGTGTGCCCGCTTGCGATCGGCAATTGCCGGTGGCCGCGCGCGTCACGATGGAAGGCGCAGCTCAGGCTCAGGCCTTGAATCAAAAACCTCCGGCAGGGCATTGCCGGAGGTTTGGGAGGCTTAGCAGCAAGCTAAGAGCCATCATTCAATGTGTTGGCCAGTCCGTATATAGTTTAGTAGATCAGGTAAGTAAATAAGTTTGCGGCCAATGAATCGCATGGCTCGTCTTCGTCGTTCGCGTGGGCCGAAATGACGCAGCTGGAAGCTCTATAAACTCAGGCCTGGTGCAGTTTCTTTCACGCCAACCGGCAACCATGTCGCGCGAAGTCGCAGCACCATCCGCTACTGATATTCGCTAAACAAAAACCCCGGCAGTTGCCTGCCGGGGTTCTGTTGGATCGTGATCAGATCAACCGGGATTACCAGTTGCGCTGAGCGCGGAAGAGCATCTGGACAGTGTCCTGATTCTTCAGCTCGTAGGTCGCGACCGGCTTGCCGATACCAGCCGACGAGGTGGTGATCGTGCCAGCATACTTCTGATCGAGATGGACGTAGGTCACGTCTGCCGAGAAGGTCAGGTTCTTGACCGGGGTCCAACGGGTGATCAGGCCGAGCTGCCCGATGTTGTAGTCGGGGTTGCAGCTGGTCACGCCAGCGCCGCCAGCGAAGGCTGCGCGGAACGTGCCACCGACGCCGCCGACGCCGCAGATGAGCGACTTAGCCGTGTCGTTGTACATGACCGCAGCGTAAGCACCGTACAAGCTGGTGTTCCAGTAGGGATCCCAGTTGTGGGTGTACGCGCCGCGGAAGCCCCAGGTCTTGATGGACTGCTGCTGACCGCCGGGGCCGAACACCGTGTCGGGTGCCGTACCGAAGCCAACGCTGCCATAGGCGCCCGGCAGGTTCGAACCGCCGTAGATGGCGATCGAGCTGAGGCCGCTGGCCAGTTCCTGGATGTTGTAACGGGTCGCACCGTCGGTGTAGACGCCCTGGATGTTGATGGTGTCGCCGGGTCCGGTCGGGATGTTCTTGATCGACAGGGCCAGTGCACCAGCCCAGCCCCACTTGTCGTCGGGATGACCGGTCAACTCGGTGCCGCCGTAGTAGGCAGCGTGGTTGTCATGCGCAGCGATCGACGCCTGGAAGATGCCCCAGGCCTGATCGACCTTGAGCGAGGCGACGAAGTCCGGCGCGACCGTGCCGGCGTAGTCGCTGGAGCCGTAAGCGCCGCCAACACCGAGGTTGTTCACGCCAGCCTGCATGTACGCAACCTGGTCCTGCGCCGACAGAGCGAGCGACACGCCGTTGCCGAACTGCGCGGTGTAGGTGAACTGGTTGATGCCGTTGGTGGTGTTCACGCCGCCGACGAGAGCGTCGTAGTTGTTGCCCGGATAACCGTTCCAGGGAGCAGCGAACTGCGAGACCGCCTTACCGATGGTGAAACCGGCGAACTGGATGAAGGCGTAGTAGACGCCGACCGTGCCGGCAGCGACGTTACCCGAACCGGCATTGTTCGGCGCAGCAGACGAACCGATCGCCGAGTAGACGCTCGAGCCGTTGCCCTGGCCGGTGTAGGTGTCCGAGGTCCAGGTGAACACCGCATCGAAATAGGTGCGGACCACGCCGTACTCGGTCGCGGTGCGCGTATCGATGTTCAGGTCTTCACGCGAACGCCAGGTGTAGCCGTTGGTGAAACGGTTGTTGGCACCGCTGGCACCGTTGGTGTTCGGGCCGTAGACGCCGTTGCCGTTGACAACCAAGTCAGCGCGCACATAGCCGCCCAGCTTGATGCAGGTGTCGGTGCCGGGGATGTAGTAGAAGCCCGGACCATAAAGCGAGCAAACCTTCACGTACTCGACCGCTTTGGCCTTCACGGGAAGATCGGCCGCCTGTGCCCCGCCGACCGCGACCAGCGCAGCAGCCGAGCTCAGAATAAGGCTCTTCGCCAATTTCATATTAAACCTCCAAGTTGCTCATATGCGGAGAGTCCGAGGCCGCGAGCGCCCCGTGATCCTCCCGCATTGTCCAAGACCGTTTTCCCCAAACCCCGCACCCGCAGATCAATCTGTGGTGTGCGACGGACTTGAACGATCACCGCAACGGGACGATCGAGATTCCCCTACCGCCGGGTTCAATATGCATTGGCGAGTTCGCCAATCAAAATAGTTTATAAAGTCAGGAATGCGAATGCGGCCACACTGTGGCTCGTCAGCAACGCTGCCCCTAAGCCCCTTGCATCCATGGGCAAATTTGTCGCACCTCAAAAAGCTCAATCGTCACATGAGCATCATAATTGCTTTGCGTTCACTTGCCTTCCTGACCGACTTACGAGAAAAAATACCGCGCCGAGCGGGAATCAAGAAATAAATCAGCAAAAAGCTGAGTCGGCACCTAGGGAAGGGGAAGCTGTGTCAGTGACCAGGAAGGATACGACGCGCCTGCGCGCCATCGAGCATCTCGACATCATCAAGCGCTTTACGCTCGAGATCTCGTCCATCAATTCGCATCTCGAACGAGTCCGCCAACTCTGGGGCAAGGCGCTTGGCGTCAGCGGTCCGCAGTGGATGATTCTCATCGCCATCTCGGATCTCGACAAGGATGACGGCGTGCCGATCAACGTGGTGTCGAAGCTGCTGCACGTCGATCCGTCGTTCGTGACCACGCAGTCGAAGCTGCTCGAGCAGAAGGAATTGCTGCATCGCTCGCCCTCCCCGGCCGATGCCCGCGTGGTTCGGCTGTCGCTGACCGACAAGACCAGAAAGCATCTGGCCGGCCTCGCCGAGCAGCACAAGGCGTTCAAGAAGACCGTGTTCGAGGAATTCAGCGAGACTGAACTGGCCGAGTTCACGGCCAAGCTTGCGATGCTCAACAATCGCCTGGAAAAGGCCTGCCTGATCGCCGCGATGGATATCGAGAACTGACGCGGCGGGCCGCATTGGGCGGAAAATAGCGCCGTCGAATGCTTTCAGGGAACCGATGCCGCCCGGATGGCAGCCATTATAAGGCCTACTCCGCCTTGCGCGAACACAGGATCGCGGCTAATGGAACGGCATCGGAGCGTGGCGCAGCCCGGTTAGCGCACTAGTCTGGGAGACTAGGGGTCGGAGGTTCAAATCCTCTCGCTCCGACCATTCTTTAAATTCAGCCGTCCTTCATCGCCGCGTCGATCATCTGTCGACAGGCAACCAGCTCTTGCAGCACGCGTTCGAGCCGCTCCCGATCCAACGACGGAACGGAGGGGCGCACCAGCGGTGCCGCGGACGCTTTCCCCGGGTGGGCGTGCGCCTTGTAGGTCGACAGGATCGGATCTTCGTCGGGATCGACGAATCGGTAGTCGATTCCCTTCTCGTCGCCGTCGCCCTCCTCGCCGTCGAAATCGAGGCCGTCATTGCTCTCGGGATCGTCCGGCTCGGCCATGCTGTTGCCGACCGCCTCCTCGACCGCGCCGAACGAAACCGCCGCAGTCTGGTCGGCAATGCCCTGCACCGATTTGATGCCGTGCTCTTTCAGGATCCGCTGCACACCGCGGATCGTGTAGCCCTCGCCATAGAGCAGCCGGCGGATACCCTTGAGCAGGTCGACGTCGTCGGGCCGGTAATAGCGGCGTCCGCCGCTGCGCTTCATCGGCTTGATCTGCGCGAAGCGCGTTTCCCAGAATCTCAGCACATGCTGGGGAATATCGAGCTCGTCAGCGACTTCGCTGATGGTACGGAACGCATCCGGCGCCTTGTCCAAATGCCCGCTCCTCTGGCTTCAATGCCTGGAGCCTCATCCGTTCCGATTGGATCGGAACGGGGCCCCAGATTCTGGTTTTGCCGCGTTTTCTTCACGCGAACCGGGTATCCACTTCGCTTGAAAACGCTCTAATCGGCCTTGCTGCCGTCGCCATTGGTGACGACATGGCCATTGATCCGCTGCTTCAGGATCGCCGACGGCTTGAACACCATCACCCGCCGCGGCGAGATCGGCACCTCGGTGCCGGTCTTCGGATTGCGGCCGATACGCTGGCCCTTCTTGCGCACCATGAAGGAGCCGAATGAGGACAGCTTCACCGTCTCGCCCTTTTCCAGGCAATCGGTGATCTCCTTCAGCACCAACTCGACAAACGCCGACGATTCCGTGCGCGACAGACCCACCTTTTGGTAGACCGCCTCACACAAATCGACGCGCGTAACTGTTTTTCCGGTTCCCGTGGTCATCGCCTGCCCCGCACTCTCGGCGAACAATTTCTTGACTGAAATTAAAAGCTTAGCGCGCAATGGTCAACAGCGACCAGCATCCGGGCGCCGGAAAGATGCCGGCAACCTGCTGATACTCTTTGGCGATGCGCTACCAGCGCACGAGCGCCGAGCCCCAGGTGAAGCCGCCGCCCATCGCCTCGAACAGCACCAGATCGCCCTTCTTGACGCGTCCGTCCTTCACCGCGACCGACAGCGCCAGCGGGATCGAGGCCGCCGAGGTGTTGCCGTGCTTGTCGACCGTCAAGACCACCTTCTGCGGCGCAATATGAAGCTTGTGCGCCGACGCATCGATGATTCGCTTGTTGGCCTGGTGCGGGATGAACCAGGTGATGTCGTCGGCGTTCAGGCCGGTGGCGTTGAACGCATCGACGATCACGTCGGTGATCATGCCGACGGCGTGCTTGAACACCTCGCGGCCCTCCATCCGGAGATGTCCGACCGTCTTGGTCGAGCCGGGACCGCCGTCGACGAACAGCTTGGACTTGTGGCGCCCGTCGGAGCGCAGATGCGTCGTCAGCACGCCGGGATCGCTGATCGTGCCGGAATGCTGCTGCGCCTCCAGCACAACCGCGCCGGCACCGTCGCCGAACAGCACGCAGGTGCCGCGGTCGCTCCAGTCGAGGATGCGCGAGAAGGTTTCGGCACCGATCACCAGCGCCCGCTTGTGGCTGCCGGCGCGCAGGAAATTATCCGCGGTGGTCAGCGCAAAGACGAAGCCGGAACACACCGCCTGCAGATCGAAGGCCACGCCGTGGTTGATGCCGAGCGCGTGCTGGACTGCGACTGCGGTGGCCGGAAAGGTGTTGTCGGGCGTCGAGGTCGCCAGCACGATCAGGTCGATCGACTGGGCGTCGATGTTGGCGTCGGCGAGCGCGGCGCGCGCCGCATTGATCGCAAGATGCGAGGTGAACTCGTCATCCGCCGCGATGTGGCGCTCGCTGATGCCGGTGCGCTGCACGATCCAGTCATCCGACGTGTCGATCCGAGCAGCCAGTTCGGCATTGGTCAAAACCCGCTGCGGCAGATATGAGCCGCAGCCGAGCACTACCGAACGTATCGCAGTCACGAGACAGCCTCCTGCGCGGTTTGCGCCTGCACCAGCGCGCTACCGTCGCGGTTTAACATCTGATTGATCTTGGTGAGGAGATCGAAGTGGGCCATCTCATAGCCAACATCGACCGCATAGGCAAAGCCTTCCGCGTTGGTGCCGCCGTGGCTCTTGACCACCACGCCCTTGAGGCCGAGCAGCAGGCCGCCATTCGACTTGTTGGGATCGAGCTTGTCGCGCAGCTTCTGGAACGCGCCGCGGGCAAGCAGATAGCCGATCCGCGCAAGCCAGCTCGACGACATCGCCTCGCGCAGCAGCGTGAACATCTGGCGCGCGGTTCCCTCGGCGGCCTTGAGCGCGATATTGCCGCTGAAACCTTCCGACACGATGACGTCGGTCAGCCCCTTGCCGATCGCGTCGCCCTCGACGAAGCCGACATAGTTGAACTGGGTCGAGTTCATCGCGCGCAGCATCTCGGCCGCCTCGCGGATTTCCCCATGCCCCTTCATCTCCTCGGACCCGATGTTGAGCAGGCCCACGGTCGGCCGTTCGAGGTTGAACAGCACGCTCGCCATGGCGCTGCCCATCACCGCCAGCGTCGCCAGATGACGGGCGTCGCCGCCGATCGTGGCGCCGAGATCGAGCACCACGGAATCGCCGCGCAGCGTCGGCCACACCGCGGCGAGCGCCGGACGGTCGACGCCGGGCAGCGTCCGCAGATTGAGGCTCCCCATCGCCATCAATGCGCCGCTGTTGCCGGCGGAGACCGCGACATCGGCCTCGCCATGCTTCACCGCGTCGATCGCGAGCCACATCGACGAGGCACGGCGGGTTCGCCGCAGCGCCTGGCTCGGCTTCTCGTCATTCTTCACGGCGACGTCGGTATGGATCACCTTCGATACCGCCTTCAGCGCCGGATGCTTGGCCAGCTCCGGCTCGATCTGGGCCCGGTCTCCGACCAGCAGGAATTCGCTGTCGGGATGACGACTCAACGAAATCGCGGCGCCGGGTATGACGACCGATGCGCCGACATCGCCCCCCATGGCGTCAAGCGCGATTCGAACCTTTTGAGGCATGAACGTCCCGGAAGCCTGCTCTCCCACAGCCCTTCAGACGAAGACCGCGAGCTTGAAGTCACCGCCGTCAACGGCGCGCGGCCAAACACCAAATCGGGTTCCGGCCGGGCCGCGACAATAGCGTGTCCACGGTCCGGCACAACCTCTTGACCGCAAAGGATGGACTCGCCGAACCGTCACACACCGCGGTCGAACAATACCAGAAATACATTGTACTTCAATGTATTATGACAGTTATTTGAAGTGACGCCGAACACCGCTCGCGCAAGCCTGCAGACAAGCCATCCCCTCAAATGTTGGCGCGAGCTGCCCTCAATTGCCCTCAGTTACCCTTGGGCTTCTTGCCGTTGGCCTTGTCCTGCAGCGCCTTCAGCGCCGCGAAGGGATGATTTTCCGGATCAGGCGCCTCAACCTGTTGTTCAAAGACCGCATCCGCCCTGCGCGGATGCGGGTCTATGCCGAGAAACAACGCATCGGTGGCGAGCCGGCCGAGATCGATGAAGCCGCCGACGATCGGCTCCGGCGGGTCCGGCGTTTCCTCATCGCTGTCCTCGGCGTCGTCGACCAGGTCGGCCATCTCGGGAATCTGCTCGGGCGGCGCGAACACCACGTCGATCGGCTCGTCGATCTCGTTCTCGATCGGATCGAGCGTCACCACGCAGGTCTGCCCGATCCGGGCCTGAACGCGGCCGGTGACGTGGTAGCTGCCGTCGCGCTTGGGCTGCAGATCGAACTCGGCATGCGCAGAGATGACTTCACGCAGCTCCGCGACCTCGGCCATTGCCTTGCGCGCTGCCTCGTCGGCCGAGATCTCACGATGCAGGCCGGTCTCGGGGATCTGCGCGACATTGACCAGCACGCGCCAAGGGTCGCGGTCATCGCGGTTGCGCGGTGCATCGGGCCGTCCTGTGGTGTCGCTGGTCATGCCGGGGTCCCCGCAGCCTGCGGCGCGGGAAACTGCCACGCGCCCTTGGTCAGCGCCGCGAGGTCAGCCTGACCCAGCACCGTCATCGCCTCGCGGGCATAGGCGGCCAGTTCGCGCGCCTTGTCGAGGTGCTGGCCATTGAGGATGTTCTTGCAGAACGACTCGGCCAGGGCCCCCTCGCCATCGGTCAGCGCCAGATCATAGGCTGCGGTACGGCCGTAAAAGGCCTCGCCGAACGCCTGCATGCGCTTGGGCACCGTGAGGTCGCCGACGCCCATTTCCCTGAGATTGTCGTCCATGTCGATGCAGAAATGGTCGAAAAGGGCCTGCGACAGCTCCACGCCGCCCTCGACGGATTTCAATCGCCGCAGCACCAGCCACAGATGCATCAGAAGCAGGTCAAAACGGCCATTAACCGTGTCCGGAACGCCCAAGTCACGGTAAAACAACGGTTCTCGCGCCTGCGTCACGATCATGCCATAGATGGTCTCAATGGTGCTGCGCGCGGGCACCCGGGGTTTTCTGAAGTGATTGAACGGCCAAAGCATGACGGGTTCCGGCTGCCGGTCCCCAAAAGACCCTGTTGAGGGGTCGCCCGTGGCGCTCGGCACGATTGCAATCCATTGAGCTGCCCGGTACGTCAATGCCCCGGCCGATGCAAGAGGACGGATCAGTTCCGCCGATGAACCACACCCTTCCAAGACAGTCTCGCGTGGCTTCCGCGCGCGGGTTCCTTTCGCGCTTCCGTGCCATCGCGGTCGTTGGCCTCATCTGCTCCGCGGCGCTCGGCGGCTGCACCGGCGAACAATTCCAGAAGGGCTACATCCTGCCCGATGGGGCGCTCGAGCAGATTCCGATCGGCGCGAGCCAGGATCAGGTGTTGATCGTGCTCGGCACGCCGTCGACGGTGGCAACGCTGGATGGTGAGGTGTTCTACTACATCTCGCAACGGACCTCGCGCCCGGTCGCCTTCATGAACCAGCACGTGGTCGACCAGCGCGTCATCGCGGTTTACTTCGACAAGAACCGCCAGGTGCGCCGGCTCGCCAATTACGGCCTGAAGGACGGCAAGATCTTCGACTTCGTAAGCCGCACCACGCCGACGTCGGGCCAGGAAATGTCTTACCTGACACCGCTGTTCAAGCTGCTGAGCTTCAACTAGCA
>NZ_JACMYO010000029.1 GCF_020889685.1 Bradyrhizobium oropedii | reverse complement strand
CCACAAATGCCGCTCATTGCGAGACGCTGGAACGACGAGTCCCGTTCACAACATCTGCTGCGGAGTATGGGTCCCTGCTTTCGCAGGGACAACAGCGGCATATGCCGCGTCGACTCTGCTTCAGATGAGGGGGCCTCGCTTACTGCCGTCCCAACTGCGTTGCCTGCTCAACGCGGTCGAACCGTTCCAGCGTCAGGATCGCATCCGCGAGCTGATCGGCGCGCTTGTCGAGCACCGGGCGGGCCAGCGTCAGAAACTTCTGCTGCATCGCCTGCGCATCGGGGAACGAGGTCGGCTCGCCGGATGGATCGGCATAGAGGCGCTCATGCACGCCGTCGTCAGTGGTGATCGAGACGCGGGCGCCGAACGGGTGGGTGCGGCCGACCTCGAGGCGGTCGTCCTGCACCACGTCGAACTTGTCGGCGAGCGCGTCGATCGCCTTGTCGCCCAGCCGGTCGTAATCGTCCCAGCCGAAATGGCCCTGATCGAGTGCGATCGCGCCGGTGAAGAACATCGAGAACTGGCCGCCGACCACCGAGGTCGGGTGGCGCTTGGTGGCGGCGTCGCCGGTCAATGTGATGCCGTTGCGGTGCAGGCCGATCTCGACCTTCCTGATCTGGTCCGGCGTCAGATTGTGCTCGCGCCGCATCGCGATCAGCGCGTCGATCGCGGCGTGGGTGTAGCGGCAGCTCGGATAGGGCTTCACGCCGATCTTCAGCGTCTCATAGGTGTGGCCCAAGTCCGCCACCGCCTTGTCCGGATGCGCATCATCGGTATAGCCGACCAAAAGGCCATGCTTGCCTTCGACCGACTCGCTCGAACCGATGAAGTCGTTGCGTGCGAGGGTCGCTGCGATCACGCCGTTCATCGCGGCGGCGCCGACCTGGTAGCGCTTGTTCCAGGCGCCGTTGACCAGGAATTGCAGCGAGCCCGCGGCCTGGCTGCCGGAGACGCCGAACGCGGAGATGATCTGCTCCTTCGAGAGGCTGAACAGCTTGGCCGCCGCGGCTGCCGCGCCATAGGTGCCGGCCGTCGCGGTCGGGTGGAAGCCGCGGGCATAATGCGAGGTCGGATCGAGCGCGTTGCCGAGCCGGCAGCACACTTCATAGCCGGCGACGATCGCGGTCAGCACGTCGCGGCCGGAGGCGCCGACCATCTCGCCGACCGCGAACGCGGCGGGCACCACCGGCGCACTCGGATGCAGCGAGGAATCGGCATGGGTATCGTCGAAGTCGAGCGAATGGCCGAGCGCACCGTTGAGCAGCGCCGCCACCGCCGGGGTCCAGGTCTTGGTGTCGCCGAACACCGTAGCCTCGCCCTTGCCGTCCAGCGCCAGCGCCTCCAGCATCTTCATCAGCGCGGGCGTCGATTCCGCATCGCGGCGGGCCCGGATGGTGCTGCCCAGGAAATCCAGCGTCAAAACCTTGGCGCGCTCCAGCACCTCCGGCGGAATGTCCTCGAATTTCAGGTCGGCGACATAGGCGGCGAGCGTTGCGGTTTCGTGGGCCATCGTGTTTCCTCAATCTTGCGGCGCAGGGTAGGCGGGCGGGTTTGGCCTTTCAAGCCACCTTGCCGCCGCGGGCAGCAGCCATGCTTCAGGTCGGTTAGCTTCAAGTCATGTAACACGGGCCTTTCCATTGATTGCGGATCAGGGTGCATGAGGACCTTCGCAAAACGCATGTTCGACAAGCTTTGGACCCGCAAGACGCAGCTGGCGCTGGCGGTCCGGATCGCGTCTGCCGGCGTGGCGGCCTATACCATCGCGCTGGCGCTCAACCTCATGCTGCCGCTCTGGGCGGTGTTGACCTCGCTGATCGTCACGCAAATGAGCGTCGGCCGCTCGCTGAAGGCGACCCGCGACTACATGCTCGGCACCATCGGCGGTGCCATCTATGGCGGTGCGATCGCGGTGCTGATCCCGCATTCCGGCGAGGGCAGCCTGCTGGCGCTGCTGGTCTTGGCGATCGTGCCGCTGGCATTCATCGCCGCGCTTAATCCGAGCCTGAACTCGGCGACGGTGACGGCGGTGATCGTGCTGCTGCTGCCGACGATGCATCACTCCAACCCGCTCGACTCCGCGATCGATCGCGTGCTCGAGGTCACGGTCGGCGCGCTCACCGGCCTTGTGATTTCGTTCCTGGTGCTGCCGTCGCGCGCGGTCAGTCAGATCAGGGTCAATGCGTCGAAGCTGCTGGAACTGCTCGCGGCGGCGTTCGCCGAGTTGCTCGCCGGTCTGACGCGCGGCCTCGACAACGACGCGCTGCACCGGATCCAGGATGGCATCGGCACCGCGGTGACCAATCTGCACGCGACCGGGCTCGAGGCCGAGCGCGAACGCACCATGCATCTGTCGTCAGGGCCGGACACCGGTCCGCTGCTGCGAACGATCCAGCGGCTGCGGCATGACGTGGTGATGATCGGGCGTGCTTCGGTCGTGCCGCTGCCGGCCGATATCCAGGCCAGGCTGGCGCGGCCATTGGCCGACGTCAGCAACGCCATCGTGACTTACATGGTGGCGGTCGCGACTGCCTTGCGCGCCGGCAGCGGCCCGGCCGACATGGCGCCGGTCGATGCCGCGCTGCATGCCTACAGCGAGGAGGTTGCCGCGGTGCGCAGCGAGGGCCTGACCCGCGGCCTTCCGGTCGATGCCATGGAGCGGTTCTTCGCGCTTGGATTTTCGCTCGACCAGATGCGGCAGAACCTGAACGACCTCAAGCGCTGTCACGGCAATTGGTGCACGAACGAGGATGCCTCGGAGAAGGTCGTCACTGAGACACCGGAGAAGAGCGCGGCGTGATCCCGCGCTACGCCGTCCGGCGCGTCAGGCCCTTGCTCTGCATGCGCCAGATCAGGAGATCGATGCGGTCCTGACCGAAGAACGGCTCGTCCTCGAAGACGAAGGTCGGCACGCCCCAATGGCCGGAGGCGGCGTGCGCGTCCTCGTTGCCCTTGATGACCTGCTCAAAGCGATCGGGATCGGCGGCGATCGCCGCATCCATCGCAGCGAGATCGAAGCCGGCGGCATCAGCCGCTTGTGCCAGATGATCGCCCTCGTTCCAGCCCTTGACCGAGCCGTCCCACAGCACGCGGCTGATGGCGGAGGTGAAGGCGAGCGATCGTCGCTCGAGCTGGGCGGCGGCGCCGAGCCGGGTCAGGCGGTGGATGTAGGGCTGATGCGTGGCGACGTCGAGCGTCGTCATGTCCTGCACGATCGGGTCCGGGCGCGGAAAGCGGAACGGGATGTTCTCGTGCTTGGCGACGCGGCTGGAGTCGAGCACGACATAGCGAGCGAAACGCGGATCGGTCTTCTTGAAGAAGCCGGGCACGCGCACCGCGAGCGGATAAACCGGCCGCAGAGTAACCGCCACATCGTAGTCGGCGACCATCTGCAGCGTCTTCGGCAGCGCCAGATAACTGTAGGGGCTGCGGAACGAGAAGAACAGGTCGACCGACAGGGTCATGCGCTAGCCGCCAGCCTTGCGCAGCATCACGGGCACGATCAGGCGGTGGAACGGCATGATCACTGCGAGATAGGTGCGCCCGAGCCAGTTGTGGGTGAGCACCAGCGTGGTCGCGGTGATGCTGCGCGCGGGCCCTGCGGGCGCGACGTCGACGACAAGCCGGAAGTCGAGATGCTTGTCGTTGAAGCCCGCGACCAGCCGCTCCGGGGTTTCGCTGACCACCGGAAAGATCCCGATCATGTCGCACGCCACGCCTTCAGTCGCGCCCGAGGTCTTCAGGCCGAATGGCGCGACCAGGAGATTGCGCAAGGCAACCAGCCATTCGAACCAGCGCGGCTGCCCTGCCACCATCGCCTCCGTCGCGTGCCGCGCATCGAGGTCGGGGCGCGTGGTCGCAATCCTGAACGCATCGGCAAACTGCGCGCCGGCGAGCAGCGCAGCGGAATCCACGTTCGGCGTGACCTCATCGACCCTCATCCAACCAGTCTGCGTGCCAGAAGGCGGAAACGCAAGATCAGGAGGGTGGCATAAACCGCGGTCCCGAGCGACAGCCCGATCCAGACGCCGGGGGCGTTGAGCCTGGCCCAGAACGCAAGCGCGGAGGCCGAGGCGAAGCCGATCAGCCAATAGCTGATGACGGCGAACAGCAGCGGCACTTGGGTGTCGTTCATGCCGCGCAGCGCGCCGGCGCAGGTGGTCTGGACCCCGTCGGCGATGAAGAAGGTCGCGCCGATCAAGAGCAGCGCTGCGGTGAGCTGCGCGGTGGCGTCAGAGGCCTCACCGAGGAACAGCGCGGCGATCTCGAAGCGGGCCAGGATCACCGCGAGCGTCATGATGCTCATGAAGACGCCGCTGAGCCCGACGGCGACGAAGCCGGCGCGCTGCACCGCGTCGGTGTCGCGGCGGCCGACGGCCTGGCCGACCCTCACGGTCGCAGCCATGCTGACGCCGAACGGCACCATGAACAGGATCGCCGCGATCTGCAGCGCGATCTGGTGCGCGGCCAGCGCCGTGGTGCTGATCAGCCCCATCAAGAGGCCGGCCGCGCCGAACAGGCCGTATTCGAGCAGAAAGGCGATCGAGATCGGCGCGCCGACCGCGACAAGCTTGCCCATCAGCGGCCAGTCGATACGCCAGACGCGGCTGAAGACATGGTACTTGCGGAACGGGCGGCGCCGCGCCGCGAACCACACGCCGGCGAGGAAGGTGCCGAGATTGACGATCGTGGTCGCAAGTCCGGCGCCGAACATGCCGAGTTCGGGCATGCCCCATTTGCCGTAGAGCAGCAGGTAGACCATCAGCGCGTTGGCCGGGATCGCCGCAAGTGTGATCCACAGCACCGGCTCCGGCCGGTTCACCGCGCTCATGAAGCCGCGGATCGCGATGAACCACAGCGCCGGCAGGATGCCCCAGGCGAGCCCGAACAGATATTGCTGCGCCTGATGTGCGGTGGCCTGGGTCTGGCCCAGCGCGAGCAGGATGCGCTCACCATGGAACGGCAGCGCCATCAGCGGCAGCACCATGAAGAAGCCGGCCCACAGGCCGACGCGCAGTGCGCGCCGCATCACGCGCGGGTTGCGGGCGCCGAACGCCTGTGCGGCCAATGGCGAGACCGCCGACATCATGCCCATGCCGATGGTGAAGCTGACGAAATACACGGTATGCGCCAGCGCGGCGGCGGCGACGTTCTCGCTGCCGAGCCGTCCGATGAAGGCGAGATCGGTCGTCATCATCGCGATCTGCCCGAGCTGCGTCAGCGCAAGCGGCACCGCGAGCTTCAGCGTTTCCGCGAGCTCGGCCGTGAGCAGCTTGCGAGGTACGGCAAACGCCGCCCCGGAGGGGACGACGGCCGCGCGCGCTGCGGCCGGGTCGATCTTGTCGATGCAGGTCATGACGGCACGTCTAGCACGGCAAACCGGCCGGAAGGATGGCCAAGCTGCCGCAGGGCACTACGATCGGGCCGGAATCCGCTTGATCTTGGCGCCGAGCGCGTTGAGACGCTCATCGATCCGCTCATAGCCGCGCTCGATCTGGTCGGCGTTGTTGATGGTGGAGGTGCCGTTGGCGCACACCGCCGCCAGCAGCATCGCCATACCGGCGCGTATGTCGGGCGAATTCATCGGCGCGCCGCGCAGCCGGCTCGGACCGGCCACGATCGCGCGATGCGGATCGCACAGCACGATCCGGCCGCCCATCGCGATCAGATTGTCGACGAAGAACATCCGCGACTCGAACATCTTCTCGTGCATCAGGATGACGCCGTCGCACTGCGTCGCGGTGACGATCGCGATCGACATCAGGTCGGCCGGGAAAGCCGGCCAGGGTTGGTCCTCGAGCTTCGGCACGTGGCCGCCGAAATCGTCGTGGATCTTCATGGTCTGGTTCGACGGCACGACGAGGTCGTCGCCCTCGACGCCGCAGACGATGCCGAGCCGCTCAAAACCCATCCGGATCGAGCGCAGATGCTCGACACCGGCGCGCGCGATGCGCAGCGGCGAGCGGGTCACCGCGGCAAGCCCGATCAGCGATCCGACCTCGATATGGTCGGGCTGGATCGCGAAGGTCGTGCTGCCGAGCGTGGCCGGCCCGTGCACGATGATGGTGTTGGTGCCGACGCCTTCGATCCTGGCGCCGAGCGCAACCAGGAAGTTGGCGAGATCCTGCACATGCGGCTCGGAGGCCGCGTTGCGCAGATAGGTGGTGCCGCGGGCGGCGACGGCGGCGACCAGCGCGTTCTCGGTCGCGGTGACGCTGGGCTCGTCGAGGAACACATCGGCGCCCTTCAGCTTCGAGGCGCGGAATTCGAGCCGGTGTGTCGCGGTGACGGTGGCGCCGAGCTGCTCGAACGCCAAAAAGTGCGTGTCGAGCCGACGGCGGCCGATCACATCGCCGCCGGGCGGCGGCAGTGCGACCTCGCCGCAACGGGCGAGCAGCGGACCCGCGAGCAGGATCGAGGCGCGGATGCGTGCGCACAGAACCGGGTCGAGATCGGCGGCGCGGATCTCCTTGGCATGAATTTGCAGCGTGTTGCGTTCGGTCCATTCGGCGCTGGCGCCGACCGAGCGGCACAGCTCGACCAGCGTTTCGGTGTCGCGGATGCGCGGCACGTTGGTCAGCGTGACCGGGTGTTCGGTGAGCAGGGCAGCGGCGATGATCGGCAGCGCGGAGTTCTTGTTGCCCGACGGCTCGATGGTGCCCGAAAGGCGGCGGCCGCCTTCGACGATGTATTGGATCGGCGGCACGCGGAATGTCCCCTAACGCATCATGCAGACTTGATTCAGACTTGGATTCAAACTCGGCCATTCAAAATTCCATAACGGAATCAATGGCTGTCCGGCACCGTAACACAACTCCCGGCGCGGCTTCCACCCGAAAGGTAGCCACGCAACAGTACCGGTCGCGTTGTCACGGATACGTCATTCTCGCCGCGCCATCGCGTCGGAAAGCGCATGCCCGTCTGATCGCGAGCAGCGTCCTAGATGTCGATGGTGGCGCTGAGCGAATTTTCCTGGATGAAGTCGCGGCGCGGTTCGACCACGTCGCCCATCAGCTTGGTGAAGATATCGTCGGCCTCGTCGACCTCCTTGACCTTCACCTGGAGCAGCGAGCGCGCGTCCTTGTCCAGCGTTGTCTCCCAGAGCTGCTCCGGGTTCATCTCGCCGAGACCTTTGTAGCGCTGCAGCGAGATGCCCTTGCGGGCGGCGTCGGTCACGGCCTCGAACAGGTCGACCGGACCATGGATGATCTGCTCGGCGTCCTTGCGCCGGAGCTTGCCCGCGCGCACGTAGATCTCTTGCAGCTCGGTGGCGTATTCATCGAGCTTGCGTGCATCGGCCGAGCCGAGAAAGGCGTCGTCGATCACGGCCGCTTCCTTGACACCGCGCACGGTGCGCTCGAACTGGAAACCCTGGCCTTCCGTGAACGTGCCGATCCATCCGCGCTCGACCTCGTCGGCGACGGCGTCCAGCCGTTTGGCGATATACTCGGCGGCCGAACTGGCGGTCGCGATGTCGCTGGTGATCCTGGGGTTCAGCACGCCCGCGATCGCGGCCTGCTCGATGACCGCGCGATTGTAGCGGCTGTGCAGGTTGCGCAGCACGGAGCGGATGATCCTTGCGTCTTCGACCAGCGCCAGCAAGTCGCGGCCCGAGCGGTCGTCGCCGGAGGCCGGCTTGAACACGCATTCGTCGAGCCCGGTCGAGATCAGATAATCCTCCAGCGCGCGCTCGTCCTTCAGGTACTGCTCGGACTTGCCGCGCGAGACCTTATAGAGCGGCGGCTGGGCGATATAGAGGAAGCCGCCATCGATGATCGAGCGCATCTGACGATAGAAGAAGGTCAGCAGCAGCGTGCGGATATGGGCGCCGTCGACGTCGGCGTCGGTCATCACGATGATCTTGTGGTAGCGCAGCTTGTCGACCGAGAAATCGTCGCTGATGCCGGTGCCGAGCGCGGTGATCAGCGTGCCGATCTGCTCGGACGACAGCATCTTGTCGGGGCGCACGCGCTCGACATTGAGGATCTTGCCGCGCAGCGGCAGCACCGCCTGGAATTCGCGGTTGCGGCCCTGCTTGGCGCTGCCGCCTGCCGAGTCGCCCTCGACGATGAACAGCTCGGATTTGGCCGGATCCTTCTCCTGGCAGTCGGCGAGCTTGCCGGGCAGCGAGGAGACGCTGAGCGGATTCTTGCGCGTCAGCTCGCGGGCCTTGCGCGCAGCCTCGCGGGCTGCGGCGGCCTGGATCACCTTGCCGACGATTTCCTTGGCTTCCTTCGGATTCTCCTCGAACCAGGCGGCAAGCGCCTCGTTCAGGACGTTCTCGACCACCGGTCGAACCTCCGAGGACACCAGCTTGTCCTTGGTCTGCGACGAGAATTTCGGATCGGGCACCTTCACCGACAGCACCGCGGTGAGGCCTTCACGGCAATCGTCGCCGGTCAGCGCGATCCTTTCCTTCTTCGCATTGGCCTCGGCATAACCGTTGACCTGGCGCGTCAGCGCGCCGCGGAAGCCGGCCAGATGGGTGCCGCCGTCGCGCTGCGGGATGTTGTTGGTGAAGCACAGCACGTTCTCGTGGTAGCTGTCGTTCCACCACAGCGCGGCTTCGACGCCGATGCCGTTGGCTTCCGAGCGCACCATGATCGGCGCCGGCACGATCGCCTTCTTGTTGCGGTCGAGATATTTGACGAACTCCTCGACGCCGCCGGAATAGTGCATCTCCTCGCGCTTCTCGACCGCGTGGCGCATGTCTGAGAGCACGATGTGGACGCCGGAATTGAGGAATGCGAGCTCGCGCAGCCGGTGCTCGAGCGTGGCGAAATCATATTCGACGTTCTTGAAGGTCTCGGTCGAGGCGAGGAAAGTGACCTCGGTACCGCGCTTGCCCGGGGCGTCGCCGACCACCTTGAGCGGCGCCACGGCATCGCCGTGCGCGAACTCGATGTAGTGCTCCTTGTCGTCGCGCCAGATGCGCAAGCCCAGCTTGCTGGACAGCGCGTTGACGACGGAGACGCCGACGCCGTGCAGGCCGCCGGAAACCTTGTAGGAGTTCTGGTCGAACTTTCCGCCGGCGTGGAGCTGGGTCATGATGACCTCGGCCGCCGAGACGCCTTCTTCCTTGTGGATGCCGACCGGAATGCCGCGGCCGTCGTCATACACGGTGACGGAATTGTCGGCGTTGAGGGTGACAAGGACGCGGCTCGCATGGCCCGCCAAGGCCTCGTCGATCGCGTTGTCGACGACCTCATAGACCATGTGGTGCAGGCCGGACCCGTCATCGGTGTCGCCGATATACATGCCGGGCCGCTTGCGGACGGCGTCGAGGCCCTTCAGCACCCGGATCGATTCCGCACCATATTCGGCCGGAACGGGATGCTCAGATTCGGCAGGGGTCTGCCGGGCAGGTTCAGTCATGTGAGGCCTTCGAGGATGTCCCGAATCAGCTGCACATTATGAGGCGCTGATTCCGCTATTTGTGCCATGAAAGAGGTGTTGCGCCTAGCGCAAAGTCTCTCTCTGCAAACTATTGAATAGATAGGATTTTTTAGGCCTTTTTCAAGGTCTGCAGAGGCCGATTCCGGAGGCGCTGAAAAGCCCGATTCGAAGGCAGACTCGGGGCCCTTTCGGAGCTTGCTCCGCGGCCTCAGCCGCGCCGCGTGGCGCGGCCGGATTCGACGTCGAAAATCTCCCCTCGCGGACCGATCTCGACGAAAGCCGCGGGGTCGGCGCCGGTCATCCAGACCTGCGCACCGAGCTTGCCGAGCTCCTCGAACAGCGCCTTGCGTCTGTTGGGATCGAGATGGGCGACGACCTCGTCGAGCAGCAGCAGCGGCACGATGCCGGTCATCTCGGCAACCATCGTGGCGTGCGCCAGCACCAGCCCGATCAGCAGCGCCTTCTGTTCGCCGGTCGAGGCGTCGCGCGCCGGCATGTTCTTCGGCGCGTAGACCACCTGCAGATCGGTCAGATGCGGGCCGTCCAGCGTGCGTCCGGCGGCGGCGTCGCGCGGACGGCTGGCGCGCAGGACCTCGCGATAGCGGTCTTCCACGGCGGTCGCGGGCTCCTGCAGCAGCGCATTCTCCATCCAGCCATCGAGCATGATCTCGGCGGAGGGAAAGGCGGAGGCCGCGCCGCGCTCGCGCAACATCACCGCGAGCTTGGCGGCGGTCTGGCCGCGCGATGCGGCGACCGCGACCGCAAGCTCCGCGGTCTCGCGCTCGATCGCATCACACCAATGGTCGTCATAGTTGCGTACCTCGAGCAGCCGGTTGCGCGAGCGCAGCGAACGCTCCAGTGCGGAGACGCGGCTGGAATGCTCGGAATCGATGGCCAGCACGAGGCGGTCGAAGAAGCGCCGCCGTTCCGACGCCGCGCCCATGAACAGGCCGTCCATCGCGGGCGTCAGCCACACCATGCGCAGATGATCGCCGAACGCGGTCGCGGAGCCCACCGGTTCACGATCGATGCGGCAGCGCCTGGTGTTGCTCGCCTCGCCCGTCGGCGGATCGATGCCGGTACCGAGCGTGGCGAGGCCGAGCGCGCCCTCGACTTCGGCCGAGACCGCCCAGGAGCCGTCGCCCTGATTGTCGGCGATGTCCTCCAGGGTCGCGCGGCGCAGCCCGCGGCCCGGCGACAGGAACGAGACCGCCTCCATGCAATTGGTCTTGCCGGCGCCGTTCGGCCCGACCAGCACCACCATGTCGCCCGCGACCTGCAGCGTCGCCGTCCGGTAATTGCGGAAATGCGTCAGCGACAGGCGATGAATGCGGGACGGGGTCATCTATCTTCCTTGCCCTCTCCCCCTGTGGGAGAGGGTGGCGCCTCACGAAGTGAGGCGACGGGTGAGGGGTATCTCACAGCTCGGCAAGCTTGGCGATAATGTCTTCCAGCACTGCCTCGGGCGTCCGCAATACGTCATTGTTCCAGTAGCGCAAGACCTGAAAGCCTTCCGCTGCAAGCGCGTCAGTTCTGGGTGCGTCACGTGGCGACGAAGTGTGCTGACCGCCGTCGATCTCGATGACGAGGCGCTTCTCGAAGCACGCGAAGTCGAGAATGTAATTTTCGAAATGGAACCTGTCTGCGGAATTTCAAGTGCGACAGGCGCCGATCACGGAGCAGGCGCCACATCTTCGCTTCAGCGTCGGTCGGCTCCTGGCGCATCTTCCTGGCGAAGGTGCGGAGCCGTTCATCGGTTGGGCGATGGTGCGGCGTGCGCGGCACCAACCCCTCACCCGGCGCCTTTGGCGCCACCCTCTCCCGACGCAAGTCGGGCTTGCCCGACTTGCGCAAATTTACGATGCGCAATCGGGGAAAACCCCGGTTGCGTGGGAGAGGGTGCAGTTGCGCATGTGGAGGGAATCATCACACCCGCATCGGCATCAGCACGTAGAGCGCGCCCTTGCTGTCCTTGTCCTGCACGAGCGTTGGCGAGCCGGGATCGGCGAGCTTCAGCACTGCGACTTCGCCCTCGATCTGGGCGGCGATGTCGAGCAGATAGCGCGAGTTGAAGCCGATATCGAGCGCGTCGGAGGCGTACTCGACCTCGAGCTCTTCGGTGGCGCTGCCGGAATCCGGGTTGGTGACCGAGAGCACCAGCTTGCCCGCGGACAACGCCAGCTTCACGGCGCGGCCGCGTTCGCTGGAAATGGTCGAGACGCGGTCGACGGCGGCCTCGAAATCCTTCTTGTCGACGACCAGTTCCTTGTCGTTGTTCTGCGGAATGACGCGGCCATAGTCGGGGAAGGTGCCGTCGATCAGTTTCGAGGTCAGCACCACGTTGCCGAGCGTGAAGCGGATCTTGCCATCCGACAGTTCGATCGAAATCTCGGCATCGTCGCCCTCGATCAGCCGCTGCACCTCGCCAACCGTCTTGCGCGGGACGATCACGCCGGGCATGCCGGTCGCGCCCTTGGGCAGCGCCAGGTCGATCTGGGCCAGGCGGTGGCCGTCGGTCGCGACGCCGCGCAGGGTCGCCGCCTTGGCGCTGCCGGCCGCGTGCAGATAGATGCCGTTGAGGTAGTAGCGGGTCTCTTCGGTCGAGATCGCAAACTGGGTGCGGTCGATCAGGCGCTTGATGTCGGACGCCGGCAGCGAGAACGAATGCGTCATATCGCCGGCGGCGAGGCCGGGGAAATCGCTCTCGGGCAGGGTCTGCAGCGTGAAGCGCGAGCGGCCGGCACGCACGGCGAGCACCGAGCGGTCGCCGTCGGCCTCCAGCACGATCTGCGAGCCGTCGGGCAGCTTGCGGACGATGTCGTAGAACATGTGCGCAGGCACGGTGGTCGAGCCGGCGGTTCCGGTCTCGGCGGCCAAGGTCTCCGTCACCTCGAGATCGAGGTCGGTCGCCTTCAGCGACAATTTGGCGCCCTCGGCGCGGATCAACACGTTGCCGAGGATCGGGATGGTGTTGCGGCGCTCGACCACGCGGTGAACGTGACCCAGCGATTTCAGGAGTTGCGCGCGCTCGACGGTGACCTTCATTGCAATACCCGCCAGATCCCTCAGATGGAAAAGCCGGGCGGCCGTTCAGGGCAGCACCGCGGCATTGGAAACCCGAAAAGCCGGATCAATACCGGATTTGATCAAACCCACGGGGGGACCGCAAGGTGGCTCGGATGAGCGGCCGGTGCAAGGGATACGGGCGCGAAACGGGCCCCGTTCCCCACGTTTTGGGTCGGAAAAAAGTTTAGCCCTCCCCTTTGGTTAAGGGGAGGGCCATGGAACGAGCCAGCCGGATGCGGCGACCCTATTCCTGGAGCTGGCGCTTCAGCGATTCGACTTCTTCCGACAGCGTCGTGTCCTTGGCGACCAGTGCCTCAATCTTGCGCACGGCGTGCAGCACCGTGGTGTGGTCGCGGCCGCCGAAGCGTCGGCCGATCTCCGGCAGCGAGCGCAAGGTCAGCGTCTTCGCCAGATACATCGCAACCTGGCGCGGGCGCACCACATTGGCGGTGCGGCGGGACGACAAGAGGTCGGAGCGGCTGACATTGTACTGCCGGGCGACCACGCGCTGGATGTCCTCGATCTTGATCCGCTTCGGCTCCTGCGGGCGGATCAGGTCACGCACCTCTCGCTCGGCCATCTCCAGCGTCACCGGCTGGTTGTTGAGCTTGGAGTGCGCCAGCAGGCGGTTGATCGCGCCTTCGAGGTCGCGGCCATTATGGGTGATGGTGCGCGCCAGATAGTCGAGCACTTCCTCCGGAACGTCGAAGCTTGCGTGGTGGACGCGGGCCGCGGCGACGCGCGACTTCAGGATGCCGAGCCGCAGTTCCTCGCCGAGCGAAGCCATCTCGACCACGAGGCCGCCGGCCAGCCGCGAGCGCACGCGGTCGTCAAGGCTTTCCAGATCCGACGGCGGACGGTCGGCTGCGATCACGACCTGGCGGCCGGCATCGATCAGCGCGTTCAGCGTGTGGCAGAACTCGGCCTGCGTCGACTTGCCCTGCAGGAACTGCAGATCGTCGATGACCAGCACGTCGATGCCACGCAGCGCTTCCTTGAACGCCAGCGCCGTCTGCGTCTTCAGCGCCGCGACGAAACCGTACATGAACTTCTCGGCGGTGAGATACAGCACCTTGCGCTCGCCGCCGGAATTGCCGGCCCAGGTCACCGCCTGCAGCAGATGGGTCTTGCCGAGGCCGACGCCGGCATGGATGTAGAGCGGGTTGAACATCACGGGATCGCCGCGGCGTCCTTCCGCAACCTGGCGCGCAGCCGCATGGGCCAGCGTGTTGGAGCGGCCGACGACGAAGCTTGCAAAGGTCAGGCGCGGATCGAGCGGCGAGCCGCCGAGCGCGTCATGGCTTGCCGACACCGGCGCGGTCGCAAACGCACGCAGTTCAGGCATGGGACGGCCGTCGGTGCGCTCGATGCGGCGCACTTCGACCGGCGCAACCGCTTCCTTCACGGGAGCCATCGCACGGATCGCGGAGCGCACCGTAAGGTCGATCTTGTGCACTTCCGGCATCTCGGCCTGCCAGCAGGAGAGCACGCGGTCAGCATAATGCGCCTGGATCCAGCTCTTGAGGAACCGGGTCGGAACCGACAGGTGCACACTCTCGTCGTGCACGCTCTCCAGGTCCATCCGTGCGAACCAGCTCGTGTAAACGTCCTCGCCAACGCTCGTCCGCAAACGTCCCTTTACCCGCGACCAGCGATCCTGTTCCGTGTTCGTCATAGCTTTCGTGCTTTTCCAAATCTGAGAGATGATGATTGCGAAAGCGCCGTGCAGGCTTGCTGCCTGCTGCGGCGCGACCTCTAGCGGGCGCGGTCTGCTCCGGACAAAGCTCCCCCGTGTGGCGACCATGCGCCACCCGACAGATCAGCTGTTTGGAGAAGATGCGTCCCGCGAGGTCAGCGCGTACTCGACGGCCTCTGCGGGTAGGAGCCAACGTCCGAGGGGTTGATTACGGCACCACTGGAAATCTGCACTTCAGTAGTCGATGGATCGACTGCAGTGATGATACCGTAAGACATAAGTCCTCCCCCTCCCGCCGCGACGTATCGCGGCAAGTTGTCAGCTTGCTGGTGCCTTAAATTCGAACTGCCGCTACCGAACACCGAAATGCCCGGCGCTTCGCCGCCGCGTGTCGTCGTCAACCTGTTCGCTCGCGCCGCGTTCCCGCTGCCGGATTCCAACGATCGTCCTGGTCTCTCTTGTTCGATCCCCCAAATTGCCGGGGACATCGCCGGAGATATTTTGACACAGGTCGACCGTCCTCATATCGCTATGAGCCGTCAATCCAGCTTCGCTTGGAAAGCGTCGCTAACGCACACACCGCCGCCGATTTGTGCGTCCGCCCCTGGGTCTCAAACCGCGCTGATCTGGAGAGCCTTGGGCGTCGCGAACAAGAAATAAATACACCAAGCGCATTTTCTGACAATCCGTGGATTCGACGGGGATCGCGACTCTTCGTGACTGTTGCGGCGTTGCCGATGCCGAGTTGCGAAAGCAAGTTTTTGAATCAGCGCACAGAATCGCGCGCGTCACAAACGACGGTGCAATACCAAAAAATTTTCATAGAAAATTTACAATTGGTCGCGCGCCGGTCGCTTTTCCAATCGCTGTCCAACGCTATGTGCATAAGTAACTCGCGAGACGTCATTTTTCTCGATTACTTTTGCAGGGTAACCCGCGTCGCAATTTTCTCGCTTCGCAAAGTTTCGGCGCGAGATATTCGCGCGCTATTCCATCTATCTAGCTTAGCGAAGGACAATCTCTGCGCGAGTGCGCTGCGTTAAGCATATTGTCCGGTAGAACTACGGACGCGACGAAACATGACACGCACTTCGTTGCGCGGCAATCCGCAGTCTTCTCGCGCTATGAAACTTCCACGACAAAAATCCTCTGCGACAAAAGTCGGGACAAAAACAAAAAGCCCGGCGCGAGCCGGGCTTCGTAACAGATCTGTTTTTCAGTCAGCTGAGTTGCAGCTCACTTGGCGAGCTTGGCGATGCTCTGCGTGAGGCGCGACACCTTCCGGCTCGCGAGGTTCTTGTGAATGATGTTGCGCTGCGCTGCCTTCATCAGCTCGGGCTCGGCCTTGCTCATCGCCTTGAGTGCCGCCTCGCGGTCGCCGCTCTTGATCGCTTCCTCGACGGTGCGCACCGCGCCACGCATCTGGGTGCGGCGCGACTTGTTGATGATGGTGCGGCGGGCAATCTTGCGGGTCGCCTTCTTGGCGGAGGTGGTGTTGGCCATGGTTCTCTAACTGTCCTTCGGCGGTGATCGCTCAGTGGTCGGGCTTGCGCGCACCGGCCGGTTCAAATCTCGACTCTGATGTATTTGTCCAAGGTATTGACTTGGGTGTCCTTGAGGCGGCCATGCGAAGAGCGCAAATAGCTGCCCCCGCATGCGGCACTGTCCAAAGAACAGCGGCGGCAGGATTGCGCCCGCCGCCATCGGCCGGTCTTATAGATGGCGCAGGCTTAAGCGTCAACGCTTTCGGGACCCAAAAAGGGGCTGAAATCGGGCCCGGGAGGGCCGGATAAGCCGCTGAAGAGGTTGAATTTCCGGGAGGCGCCCGGTAAGGCCTGACGACGCGTGGGGCGCGACAGGGAGTTTGGGTGACGCATGATCCGCGGCTTTTTCCGTCTGATCGGCCTTTTGCTGCTGGCTGGCAGCTTCATCTTCATGGTCTATGACGGGGCCCGTTACGTCGCCGACCAGAGCCTGCGGTTCACCCAGTTCGGCCAGTTCTGGAACGACATCCATCAGTCGAGCCAGCAGGCGTTCCATGCCTGGGTGGATCACCTCGCGCCCTGGCTCTGGAACAGTGTGATCCGCCTGATCCTCGAGCAGCCGGTGTTCGCGGTGCTCGGCATCCTGGGCATCCTGCTGATGATCCTGTTCCGGCCGCGCAAGCCCCTGATCGGCTATTCACGCGACTGACTTTGGTCTCCGCAGTCTTCTTGGCTGCAGCCTCCTCGGCCGCAGCCATCGGTAACGGGGCTGCCATCATCTGCGTAAGGACATATATAGGTGACAGCCGGCCCGCAGGCCCAACCCGCGTCGGCCGATGTCCCGCCTGGAGGTATCCATGTTGTTCATGCGCAAGACTACCGCGTTGCCAAGCGCCGCCGAGGCGCTGCCGGGCCGCGCGACGCCGATCCCGACCGCGACCACCCATTTCGTCAACCGCAGCAAGTTGACGCCGCCTTATCCGCAAGGCCTCGAGCAGGCGGTGTTCGGGCTCGGCTGCTTCTGGGGCGCGGAGCGCAAGTTCTGGGAACTCGGCGACGGAATCTACACCACCGCGGTCGGCTATGCCGGCGGCCACACGCCGAACCCGACCTATGAGGAGGTGTGCTCGGGACGCACCGGCCACACCGAAGTTGTGCTGGTCGTGTTCGACCCGAAGAAGATCTCCTACGAGAAGCTCCTGAAGACGTTCTGGGAGAACCACAACCCGACGCAGGGCATGCGCCAAGGCAATGACATCGGCACGCAGTATCGCTCCGCGATCTACACCTTCAGCGACGCGCAGCGCAAAGCCGCCGATGCGTCGCAGGCGATGTATCAGAAGGCGCTTGCCGCCAAGGGCCTCGGCGCGATCACGACGGAAGTCGCCGCGGCCGGCGAGTTCTACTTCGCCGAGGACTATCACCAGCAGTACCTCGCCAAGAATCCGGCGGGCTATTGCGGGCTCGGCGGCACCGGCGTGTCCTGCCCGATCGGCGTCGGCGTCACCGCCTGATCGTCCTGCTTGAGAAGCGGCCGCTCCGGAAACGCGCTCCTCGCTTTTCCGGAGGCCGGCCCTGGATCGAGGGGAAGGCGGGCTTTCCGGCTCTCCACCCGGTCTCCGAAAACCCTTTATTAACCATAAGTGGTGCAAGACTGGGCCTGTCTCGCCGTTGAGGGATAAGTCCGGTGCCGGTTGCACACGCGTTACGATTGCCGATCACTGCCGTTGTGGCTGCGCTCGCGCTGTCTGGCTGCATGAGCACGTCTGGGCCCGTTGCCGTCGGCCCGCAAGGTGTCGATGCCGTCACCTATGGTCCGACCTACGCAGCCGCTCCGGTTGCCGATGGAGGCGGCGGTGCGATCAGCGCATTGCGTTCCGCCTTCGCGAGCTCTTCTCCCGGTTATGGCTATGCCGCGCCGGTCGCCGCCCCGGTCGTCTATGCCGCCGCGCCGGCTGGGCCCGCCGGTTACGACAATTCCTATCATCTCGGCCCGGGCGACAAGCTCCGCGTCGTGGTCTATGGCCAGGAAGGCCTGACCAACTCCTACGCGATCGACGCCGCGGGCGCGATCACCATGCCGCTGATCGGCTCGGTGCCGGCACGCGGCCGCACGCCGGCCGGTCTCGCCGGCGAAATCTCGGCGCGGCTGCGCAACGGCTTCATCCGCGAACCGTCGGTTGCGGTCGAGATCGAATCCTACCGGCCGTTCTTCATTCTCGGTGAAGTCGCGGCGCCCGGCCAGTATCCCTACGTGCCGAACATGACCGTCGAGAGCGCGGTCGCGATTGCCGGCGGCTTCTCGCCGCGCGCCCGCCGCGACAGCGTGACACTGACCCACACCGACGCGTCCGGCGCCGGCCGTTTCGTGGTGCCGCTGGGCACGCCGATGAGCCCGGGCGATACGGTGTTCGTCGGCGAGCGCTGGTTTTAGGCGAAATTTCCATCCACCCGTCATTCCCCGGTGCGCAATTGCGCACCTGAGGATGCGCCGTAAGGCGCAGGCCCCGAATCCATTCCACCACGAATGATGCGGCGAAATGGATTCCGGGCTCGCGCTTCGCGCGCCCGGGAATGACGAGATGGAAAAAAGCTGCGGCTTATTTCCGCAAATGCTCCGCGAAAAATTCCATGCTGCGCGGCCAGGCGGTGTCGGCGCTGGCCTTGTCGTAGCTTGCGCGCTCGTCGCAATGGAAGCCGTGCTGCGCACCGGGATAGATGAAGACCTCTACTTCGGGCCGCTTCGACTTGATGGTCTCGACATCGCTCAAGGGAATGCCGGCATCCTTCTCGCCGAAATGCAGCTGCGTCGGCACGGTCGGCTTGTCGTCGGCGAAGCGTATAACGGCGCCGCCGTAATAGCCGATCGCAGCCGACAGCCCTGACAGCTTGGTCGCGGCCGCATAGGCGATGCTGCCGCCGAGACAGAAGCCGACGATGCCGACCGGTCCGACCGACTTCACTGCGTCGATCGCCGCCTGGCTGTCGCGCAGCATCGCGGCAAAGTCCGGATTGGCGACGAATTTGCGCGCCTCGGCGATTTCGTCGGGAGAATAGCCGCTCTGGAAGTTCGGCGTGATGCGATCGAAGATCGAAGGCGCAACCGCGACATAGCCTTCGCTCGCCAGTCGGTCGCAGACCGAGCGGATGTGGTGATTGACGCCAAAGATCTCCTGGATCACGACGACAGCGCCCTTCGGCGCGCCGGCAGGGTCGGCGCGATAGGCCCCGAGTTCAAATCCGTCCGAAGCCTTGAGCCTGATATCTTGTCCCATGGTCCATCCTTGTCACGTTAGGCATGAAGCTCTTTGACGAGGGCTAGCGCCACATCCAGTTCTCGCCCCAGTCGCCCTTCCAGCCGGCGAGCCGGCCCTTGCGGAATTGGAGAAAGAGGCGGTCGTGGTGCGGGAACAGCCCGCTGCCGCCGATATCGCGGAAGGTCAGGAAGATCTCGTTGCCGGGCCGCCCGCTGACGTAGGTGAAGGGTGTGCCGAGTGCGCGCTGCGCGTCCGCGACGCCCATCCCGAACGCCAGCGGCGTGCTGTTCGACAGCGTCGCAGTGAAGGTGGACGGGGCCGTGACGAACGGCAGCTTCTGCGCGCTCGCTTCTGTTGCGGCGGCAGTCAGCAACAATGCGACGGCAATCGTCTTCACGACGTGGTCTTTCCCGGCGCGCGGCTTCAAGGCCGTCCAGGAACGGCAGCACCGCGGCGATGAAGGCTTGGGGCTGGTCGATGTTGACCGCATGGCCGGCGTTCGGAATCACCGCCTTCTGCGCGCCCGGGATCTTTGCCGCCATGTAATCGGACGCAGCCAGGAATGGCGTGTCATCGGCGCCGACCACAACCAGCGCTGGCACCTTGATTCCGGGCAGCGATTCGATCACCCGCGCGTCGCGCTGCGCCAGCATCCCGCGCGCGGCGAGCGCCAGGCCCCGGGCGTTGCGATGCGCGACCGTCGCGCGCTCGGCGCTCAGCGACTTCAGCACTTCGAGCCCTTCGCGATCGAAGCGATCACCGGTGTCGCGGGCGCGCTTGTTCCAGACCTCGCGGGCGTCGTCCTTCTTGAATCCCGGGCCGGTGTCGATGATCAGCAGCGCACGCACCCGCTCCGGATGGGCGCGGTGAAAGGCGAGCGACATGTAGCCGCCGAGCGATAGGCCGCCGACGATCGCCTGGTCGGCGCCGGCGGCGTCGAGCAGGGCGGCGATGTCGCCGACGGTCAGGGCTTCGCTATAGGCATCCGGATTGTCGGGATAGTCGGATTGGCCGTGCCCGCGCATGTCCCACAGGATGAGCTTGTGCCGCTTCGACAGCGCCTCGATCTGGCCTTGCCACATCGCCGAGGTCGACGAATAGCCGTGGGTGAGGATCAAAGGCGGGCCGCTGCCGTGAATCTCATAATAGATATCGACACCGCTGCGGTTGAGCTTGGCCATTGACGGGCTCCTTCTGTTGTCGACGTCAGGTTCGGCGACGCTACCGACCTTGGTAGGAGCCATCGATACGGCATCAATGCTGGCATTTCAAAAGCTTCATGCCGTTGCCGCATCGCACAACCGGCAGTTTCCGAAATTTATTCCTTTCGAGCAATTCCAAATTGGATTGCCTCCAGCCGGGAACCGGACCATTGTTTTGGCAACTGTCGCTTACCCGGTGGGCGCCAGCCATGACCCAACAGTGAGTTGCCGCCGTAAGCGGCTTCCGCCACCGGAAGGGGAGAGAGATGCCAAATCTCAATATCAACGGACGGAATATGTCCGTCGAGGCGGCCAGTGACACGCCGCTGCTTTGGGTCATCCGCGAGCAATTGCAGATGACGGGCACCAAATTCGGTTGCGGCGCCGGTCTCTGTGGCGCCTGCACGGTTCACGTCAACGGCGAAGCGGTGCGGTCCTGCCAGACCTCGCTCGCCGACGCCGTCGGCAAGAAGATCACCACCATCGAAGGTCTCTCCGCCAAGGGCGAACATCCCTTGCAGAAGGCCTGGGTCGCCGAGCAGGTGCCGCAATGCGGCTACTGTCAGTCCGGCCAGATCATGCAGGCGGCAGCGCTGCTGTCGAAGAACACCAACCCGACGAAGGAAGAAGTGGTCGCGCATATGGACGGCAATCTCTGCCGTTGCATGACCTATTCACGAATCCAGAAGGCGATCATGCGCGCTGCGTCCGATATGCGCACCGCATCGGCCACCGGATCCGAGCGGAGGGCCACATGAACAAGCACGTGAAGAGTCTCGCCCCTGAGGCGACCGATCTCAGCCGCCGTTCCTTCCTGGTCGGCACCGCTGCAACCGGCCTCGTGCTCGGCTACGCCGCGTCCGGCGTCGATCACGCGCTCGCAGCGCCCGCACCCGCCCACTTCGAGCCGAGCGTCTGGTATTCGATCACGCCTGATGGCCTCGTCACGGTGACCTGCGGCAAGGCCGACATGGGCCAGCACGTCGCCTCGACCATGGCGCAGATCGTGGCCGAAGAGCTCGGCGCGAACTGGAAGGACATGCGGGTCCAGCTCGCCTCCAACGACCCGAAGTACAACGATCCCGTGCTGGGCGCGCAGATCACCGGCGGCAGCTGGTCGACGATGATGAACTTCGACGCCATGAGTCGCGCCGGCGCTGCCGGCCGTATCGCATTGACCGAGGCGGCTGCCGCTTCGATGGGCGTGCCGGCCGGTGAGCTGGTGGTGCGCGCGTCGACGATCAGCCATCCGAAGTCGAAGAAGTCGATGTCGTTCGCCGACGTCGTGAAGAGCGGCAAGGCGACCAAGACCTTCACGGCGGATGATCTGAAGGCGATCAAGCTGAAGACGCCCGACCAGTACACCATGATCGGCGTCTCGGTGCCGCAGCTCGACATTCCGTTGAAGGTCAACGGCACGGCCAAGTACGGCATCGACACGATGTTGCCGGGCATGGTCTACGGCGCGCTGGTCACTCCGCCGGTCCGCTACGGTGCCACCGTGAAGTCGGTCGACGATAGCGCGGCCAAGAAGCTGCCGGGCTTCATCAAGGCCGTCACCCTGGACGACAAGACCACAACCACGACCGGTTGGGTCGTCGCGGTCGCCAGCACCTATGCGCAGGCGAAGAAAGCCGCCGAGGCGCTGAAGATCAGCTACGATGGCGGCCCGAATGCAAAAGCGTCGAGCGAATCGCTGCTGACTGAAGCCAAGCGGCTTCAGGGGCTGAGCGATTCCGGCCAGTTCTTCGTCAAGGACGGCGATCCGGATGCGGCCTTCGGCTCGGCGGCCAAGGTGTTGGAGGCGGAGTACACCACCAACATCAATATCCACGCGCCGATGGAGCCGATGAACGCCACCGCGGAGTTCAAGGGCGACATCCTGCACATCTATTCCGGCAACCAGTTCGCGACACGCTCCGGCGCGATCGCAGCCGGCGCCGCCGGGATCGATCCGAAGTTCGTGGTGATGCACCAGACGTGGCTGGGCGGCGGCTTCGGCCGGCGTCTCGACGCCGACATGATGGTGCCCGCGGTGCAGGCGGCGAAGGCCGTCGGCAAGCCGGTCAAGGTCATCTACACGCGCGAGAACGACATGACGATGGATTTCTCGCGTCCATTGACCTTCCAGAAGGTGAAGGCCGGCGTGGACGGCGACGGTAAGCTCGTCGCATTGAGCCACGATGTCGTCTCGGCCTGGCCGACCCAGCGTTGGGGCATCCCCGACTTCCTGTCGCCCTCGGTCGACAAGAAGGGGCCGCTCGATGCTTTCACGGTGAACGGAGCGGACTTCTTCTACACCGTGCCCAACCACTATGTGCGGGCGATCAAGAACGAGATGGCGCACAACGCCACCCCGTCGGGTCAGCTCCGTTCGGTGGCGCCGGGCTGGACCTTCTGGGCGATCGAAAGCATGGTCGACGAGATCGCGCATGCGACCGGCAAGGACCCGGCACAGCTCCGCATCTCGTTGCTCGACGGCAAGGGCAAGAATGACGGCGGCGCGCAGCGTCTCCGCAACACCTTGCTCGCTGCGATGGGTCTCGCCGGCTACGGCACCAAGCAGCTGCCCAAGGGCGAAGGCATGGGCGTGGCCTGCGTGTCGTCGCAGGAGCGCGCCACGGCGAGCTGGACCGCCTGCGTCGCCCACGTCGCAGTCGCCCCCTCGGGCGAGGTGACGGTGAAGAAGCTGACGGTTGCGACCGACGTTGGTACGCAGGTGAATCCCGATGGCATCCGGGCCCAGGTCGAGGGCGCGGCGCTGTGGGGCATGTCACTCGCGCTGTTCGAGAAGGCGACGTTGAAGGACGGCGGCATCGAGCAGACCAACTTCGACAGCTACACGCCGCTTCGGATGAGCCAGCTGCCGGAAGTCGCGGTCAACGTCATCGCCAATGGTGAGAAGGCGACCGGCGTCGGCGAGCCCGCCGTGACGGTGGTGGCGCCGGCGATCGGCAACGCCGTCTTCAACGCAGTCGGCGCCCGCGTCCGGGGCCTGCCGATCACCGCGGAAGCGGTAAAGGCTGCGATGAAGGCGTAATGGCCTGAACGAATGAGGACGCCGGAGAGCGTAAAGCTCTCCGGCGTTTTTCTTTGCGCCGCGCTGGAGCCGGAAATAATTCATGATTCGCAGGCGATGCGTCCGGCCGCTTTTATTTCGGGCCGGCCTGATTTCACTGGTGGATTCGACGATCCCTCAAATTGTATCCATTGCGCTTAACCGTCGTTCAGCATCCCCATTAAGCCGGAGGGAACGCATCGTCCGGTAGCGTCCAGCGTCGGTCGTTACCGCGACGGGGATGTCATGACTGCCTTGGCCAACAACCAGACTTCGAAGCGCCGTCTCCTGCTGGCGTCAGATCGAAGCGATCAAAGCAACGAACTCGCCAGCATCCTGCGCTCGGTGGGCGAGGTCGATACCGTTCCGACGTCCGACATTCCCGAGCAGCCGGCCCGCGATCTCTCCGGCATTGTCGTCGACATCAATCTGCGCTCGCCCGAGGCCGTGCAAATGGTCCGCGCCAAGTTGCAGACCGATGCCTATCGCGAGATGCCGCGGCTGTTCGTGCTGGCGGATGCGCTGCATCACGCCTCGATGCAGGCCTGGGCGCTCGGCGCCACCGACACGATTTCGCGGCCGTTCGATGCACGCGGCATCCTGCAGCGCATCCGCGCCGCATTTCCCGACAACAGCGGTTACGACGAGACCGACCGCGGCAAGGCGCTCAACCGCGGCGTCGAAGCCGCGCATGGCGTGATGGTCAAGATGTTCGAGCGGATGCGCGCCGGCGAGCCGCTCAAGTTCGAGGACATCGTTGCCGCCGAGAACAAGATCCTCAAGGCGATCAAGCACAACTCGCTGCGCGAATGGCTGACCACCGTGGGCTGCCATCACCAGGAGACCTATCGTCACTGCCTGTTCGTGACCGGCTTCGCGGTCGCATTCTCGCAGCATCTCGGGATGCGCGAGGACGATCAGCGCCGTCTCGCCCGCGCCGCGCTGCTGCACGATGTCGGCAAGGCGTTCGTTCCGGTCGCGCTGCTCGACAAGCCCGGCGCATTCACGGTCGAGGAAATGGCCGAGATGCGCGAGCATCCGCGTCGTGGCTACGAGGCGCTGTCCGCGCAGGGCGGCTTCCCGCCTGAAATGCTCGACGTGATCCTGCATCATCACGAATTCCTCGACGGCACCGGCTATCCGAACGGCCTCAGCGGCAACCAGATCAGCGACATCGTCCGCGTCACCACGATCGTCGATGTCTATGCCGCGCTCGTCGAGAAGCGCGCCTACCGGCTGCAGTTCACCCACGCCAAGGCCTTCTCCATGATGGAGGAGATGGGTGGCAAGCTCGACCAGCAATTGCTGCAGGCGTTCCGCCCGGTGGCATTCGGGCATTATTGAGCGCTTTTACCGCGTCGTCATTGCGAGGAGCGATAGCGACGAAGCAATCCATGCCGCCGCTTGTGGCGCGATGGATTGCTTCGCTTCGCTCGCAATGACGGGCGAGGTGACGAGTTTAGCCAATCAACGCAAGTCCCCGTCCTTACCTCCGCCTAGATTTCGGCGATCATCGGCATGACCGATGCTTGGGTGAGGACGATCATGGACACGGCAACGACCGGGGATCTCGACATCCCCGCCAACATCGCGGCAACCCTCGTCGATCCGGTCGCCTATGCCGACGACCGCATCCACGACAGCTATCGCTGGCTGCGCGCCAACAATCCGCTCGGGATCGCGCGGCCGGACAAGTTTGATCCGTTCTGGGTGGTGACCAAGCACGCCCATATCCAGGCGATCAGTCGCCAGAACGACCTGTTCCACAACGCCGATCGGCCGACCACGCTGACCAACCAGGCGCTCGAGGAGCGGGTGCGCAAGATCACCGGTGGGCCCAATCTGGTGCGCTCGCTGGTGCAGATGGATGCGCCCGACCATCCGAAATATCGCGCGCTGACGCAGGGCTGGTTCATGCCGGCCAATCTCGGCAAGTTCGAAGGCCGCGTTCGCGAGATCGCGCGGGCCACGGTGCAGCGCATGCTCGACCGCGGCGGCGCCTGCGATTTCGTCGAGGACGTTGCGCTCGGCTATCCCCTGCACGTCATCATGGAGATCCTCGGCGTGCCCGAGGCGGACGAGCCGCGCATGCTCAAGCTGACGCAGGAGCTGTTCGGCCCGCAGGATCCGGATACGGCGCGCGTCCGCGAGGCGCTGAGCGCGGAACAGGTCTCGGCGATGTTGCAGGCGATCGTCGCCGACTTCTCGGCGTATTTCCGCAAGATCACCGACGATCGCCGCCAGAATCCGCGCGACGATCTCGCCACCGTCATCGCCAACGCGAAGATCGGCGGCGACTACATGCCGGAGCACGATCAGACCAGCTATTACATGATCGTCGCAACTGCGGGCCACGACACCACCTCATCCTCGACCGCGGGCGCGATCTGGGCGCTGGCCAGGGACCCCGCCGAATTCGCCAAGGTGAAGGCCAACCCGGAACTGATCCCGGGCCTGGTCGACGAGTCGATCCGCTGGATGACGCCGGTCAAGCATTTCATGCGCTCGGCTACCGCGGATACCGAGCTCGGCGGCCGCAGAATCGCCAAGGGCGACTGGCTGATGCTGTGCTACGCCTCGGGCAATCGCGACGAGGAGGTGTTCGAGGATCCCGATCGCTTCCGCAGCGACCGCAAGCCCAACCGCCATGTCGCATTCGGCTATGGCGCGCATCTCTGCCTCGGCCAGTATCTGGCCAAGCTCGAGATGCGCATCCTGTTCGAGGAGCTGCTGCCGCACCTGAAATCGCTCTCGCTCGACGGCGAGGTGAAGATGACGCAGGCCTACTTCGTCAGCGGCCCGAAAAAGCTGCCGATCCGGTTCGAGGTGAATTGAGAACTTCGCGTCATTGCGAGGAGCGAAGCGACGAAGCAATCCATACTTCAGCGTATGCTGAGCGGTGGATTGCTTCGCTTCGCTCGCAATGACGGCGAGGCAAAGCGCCGTTCTTACTCCAGCATCTTCCGCAATTCCGCCTTCGCGACCTTCTCCAGTGTCGAGCGCGGCATCTCGTCGACGAAGCGGATTTCCCGCGGCACCTTGAAGTCGGCGAGCGCGGAGCGGCAGGCGGTCATGACCTTGTCGTGCAGGTCGGCCGGCAAGGCGGCGACGCCGCTTTGCGGGATGATGAAGACGACCGGCACCTCGTCCAGCATCGGATGCTTCTTCGCCACCACCGCGGCCTCGCGGACGCCCGGCACCACGGCGATCACCTGCTCGATCTCGGAGGCCGCGACATTCTCGCCGCCGACCTTCAGCATGTCCTTGGAGCGGTCGCCGAACTTGAGATAGCCGCGCTCCAGCATCGTGACACGGTCGCCGGTGATGAAGTAACCGTGCTCGTCAAAGCTCTCGCGCGTGGCCTTCTCGTTGTGCAGATATTCGGCGAACAGCGACAGGCCGGGAATGCCCTTGATCAGGAGATTGCCGGTCTCGCCGACGCCGGTCGGCGTGCCGTCATCGTTGGTGATGCGGATTTCGTATTCCGGCGCGGCGCGGCCGATCGACATCGGCGGGTTCGGCTGATCGACCTCGCCGATGATGCCGTGGGTGATGGTCTCGGTCATGCCCCACCAGCCGATGATCTTGATGCCGAACATCGCGAATGCCGGCGGCGCGTTCACGGCGGTGCCCCAGAGCCGGAACTTGTGATGCTTCGGCACCTCGTGCTCCAGCAGCGCCTTCATGCAGAACGGAATCGTCGAGGTCCAGGTCGAGCCGTGCTCGAGCGCCACCGGCCAGAAGCGGCTGGCCGAGAAGCGCGGCTGGATCACGCAGGTGCCGCCGACCCACAGGATCGCCAGCATCGAATAGGCCAGCGCGTTGGTGTGAAACAGCGGCAGATAGGTCTGGTGCACGTCAAAGGCGTGCAGGTCCTGATGCGCGGCGTTGATCTTGGCGCCCCACAGCGCATTGGCATGCGTCCACAGCACCGCCTTCGGCCGCGATGTGGTGCCGGAGGTGTATTGCACGCTGCACGGCGCGAGCGGATCGGTCGCGCGCTGTGGCCGGTCGGCGCTGTCGGCAAACAGCGCTTCAAAGCTGTCGCCGCGCGCGGGCGCCTGCGCCGGCGCCTGGCCCGCATCGTGCGAGGTCACCGCGATCCAGCGCAGCCCCTTGCAGTTGGCTGATATCAATTCGGCATAGGCTGGCTGGGTGATCGCGGCGACCGCGCCGCAATGGCCGGCAAAATATTCGATCTCGGCTGCCGCCGAGCGGGTGTTGGTGGTGACGGCGATGGCGCCAAGCTCGACACAGGCGAACCATGACATGATCGCCTCGATGCAATTGTCGAGATGGATCAGGACATAGTCGCCTTGCCTGATGCCGCGTTTGGCGAGGCCCGCGGCTAGCGCGCCGACCCGCTCATGGAATTCGCCGTAGCTCCAGTGCCGCGCCGGCGCGTCGAACGGTGCCCAGATCAGGAATGGATGATCGCGGCGCACCTCGGCGCGCATTCTCAGCAGCCATGGCACGTCGAGCCCGGCAAACGGTCCGACGATTCCCGGCACTGCTTTTGAACTGGTCATATGTCCTCCCGCGGCCTTGGCGGCCACCCTTGATCTTGGTTGGGAGCAGTTCTGCCATCGGCGTGCGCCGAGAGCAAATCAGGATTTGCAGAGCAATGTTGCGCTGAAGCTATCCGTTCCGCCGCGCGGAAGAGGTGGATCCGTTGGCGGTGCCTGTGATCCGGCGCGCATCCACGCACGCGCTCGCGCGCAATGACGAACGATCGCTAGGTTGGGTCTCGTTCATACGACGAGATCTCGATCAGGCTGCCGTCGGGGTCGCGGCAATACACCGAGCGCAGCGTGCCGCGCGCGCCCTGCTTGGCGACCGGACCTTCCTCGATCTTGACGCCATTGGCCTTCAGATGCGCGACCACCTCGTCCGGCGTGCTCGCGGTGAGGAAGCAGAGATCGTCGCTGCCGGCCGCTTCGTGATCGGCGGTGAACCATTCCACCTTGTCGGCATCGCGCGGCCGCACGTTGATCTTCTGGTTGCCGAACACCAGCGAGGTGCGCGGCGTCTTGCCCTTGCCGGGGTCGAACACCTTCACCTCCATGCCGAGGATCCTGCTGTACCAGGCAACCGAGCGCACGACATCGGTGACGTTGATCACGAGATGGTCGAGCCCATTCACCTTGACGGACATGATCGATCCTTTTCGGTCCCGAACGCGTTCGGTTCTGATGCAATCAGAGCCGCAGCTTAGTCTTTCGTCGCGGTCGGTGCGCACGTGTCGCACTGGCCGCATCACGCATTGTTTGTTAGAATCGCGCCGCATGCAACGCAACAGAAACGGGCAGGGGGCCGAACCCTGCTGGATTGGGAGAGACTTCATGATTTCACGCCGCGCCGCGCTGGGCCTGATCGGGTCGGGGATTTCGACCTTCGCGATCGGCCGTGCTTCCGCAGCCGACTATCCGGCGCGGCCGGTGCGCTGGATCGTGGGCTATCCGCCGGGCGGCGCCACCGACATCATCGCGCGCCTGATCGGGCAGCGGCTGTCGGAGAAGCTCGGGCAGCAATTCGTGATCGAGAACAAGCCGGGCGCCGGCAACAATATCGGCACCGAGGCTGCGATCAACGCCGAGCCGGACGGCTACACCGTGCTGCTGGTCAATCCGGCGAACTACATCAACGCCTCGCTCTACGCCAATCTGAAGTTCAACTTCGTGCGCGACGTCGCGCCGGTTGCCTCTTTCAACCGCGTGCCGAACGTGATGACCGTCAACAAGGACGTGCCGGCGAAGAACGTCGCCGAGTTCATCGAGTATGTGAAGGCCAATCCCGGCAAGGTGAACATGGCATCGTCCGGCAACGGCACCTCGGTGCATCTCTCCGGCGAGATGTTCATGTCGATGACCGGCTGCAAGATGCAGCACGTGCCGTATCGCGGCGCCGCGCCTGCGATCACCGACATGCTCGGCGGTCAGGTGCAGGTGATCTTCGACAATATGCCCTCGATCATCCAGCACATCCGTTCCGGCTCGCTGCGCGCGCTCGGCGTGACGACGGCCGAGCGCTCCTCGCAATTGCCCGACGTGCCGGCGATCGCCGAGACCGTGAAGGGCTATGAAGCGAGCGCGTTGTTCGGCATGGGCGCGCCGAAGAACACGCCGAAGGAATTGATCACCAAGCTCAACACCGAGATCAACGCCGTGCTCGCCGAGCCCGATATGAGGAAGCGTCTGGTCGAGCTCGGCGGTGATTCGCTGATCCAGACGCCGGACGCCTTCGGCAACGACATCAAGGCCGAGACCGACAAGTGGAAGAAGGTGGTCGAGTTCGCCGGCCTCAAGGTCGAGTAGGCTTCAAGCGTCAGGAAACGCCTGGCCTTCTGCTGGGCCTTGACGCGGAATAAAATGACCTTCAGGAACCTTACCCGAGATGCCGCACTTTGCTCACTGCGGCATCGGAGGAATAGGATCATGCGCACATCGCGATTGGCAATGCTTGCTTTGGGAACGATGGCGCTCGCCGGTGCCGCGAGCATCAAGCCTGCCTCCGCCGACCCCTATGACTATCCGTGGTGCGCGCAGGGGCCGAGCCTCGGCTATCCCGGCGAATGCGCCTACCAAACCTACGATCAGTGCCTTGCGAGCGTGTCGGGGCGTTATCTCGCCTGCGGGGAGAACCCGCGCTTCCTGTTTCGCGCACAGCTGCAGCCGGAGCCGCGACGCTATCGTCATAAGCACCGGCATCGCAAAACACACCCGCAATAGCCGTCGGCTGCGAACGCGTTCGGCCGCAGGGCGTTCGCGGTCTCCGGTCGTCCCAGCCATTTGTCGTGAGGCAGCGCCCCTGTTCGCGCAATCGTGAAGGATCGCGCTTGACGCCGCGCCGTTTGCGCCTATACTAAACCGTATGGTTAAGTATCAAGACGAAGCACTGGACCGCACCTTCGCGGCGCTTTCCGATCCCACCCGCCGCGCGCTTGTGGCGCGGCTCGGTGAGCAGGAAAGCCTGTCGGTGAGCGAGCTGGCGCAGCCATTCGCGATGTCGTTGCCGGCGATCATGAAGCATCTCGACGTGCTCACCGATGCGGGCCTCGTCGCACGCGAAAAGACCGGCCGCACCGTGGCGTGCCGGCTCACCGCGAGGCCGATGGAGCAGGCGATGAACTGGCTCAATCGCTACGCGCAATTCTGGTCCGACAATCTCGACCGCCTTGCAGCCTTTGTGGAGGAAGATCCATGGCAATCCAATCGGCAAACCAATCCGCAGTCGCCGCCGACGCCGGCCTTGCCGCGCGTCCAAGCCTTACCCTCACGCGGCTCCTCCGCGCACGGCCCGAAAAAGTCTACGCCGCGTGGACCGAGCCGGAAAACCTAGTGCAATGGTTCGGGCCGGGGCAGATCAAGCCCGGCACGACCCAGGCTGAGCTCGATGTTCGTGTCGGCGGACGCTACCGGATCAAGTTCACCGGCAAGAACGGCGAATATCACGAGGTCGGCGGCACCTATCGTGAGGTGGTGCCGAACGAGAAGCTGGTGTTCAGCTGGGCCTGGCATTCGACGCCGGAGCGCGAGTCCGAAGTGACGGTGTCGATCAAGCCCGACGCCGGCGGCACCTTGCTCACCTTCCATCACGCGCAGTTCGTCGATGAGACCGCTCGCGACAACCATCAGCGCGGCTGGACCGAATTCCTCGGCAATCTGGAACAGTATGTCGACGCCTGACCTGCAAAGGAGCATGCCATGTCTCAACACACAATCGTCTCGCGCGAACAATGGATCGCGGCCCGCAAGGCGCTGATGATCAGCGAGAAGGAGCTGACCCAGGCCCGCGAAGCGGTGAGCCGGCAGCGCCGCGAGCTGCCCTGGGTGAAGGTCGACCAGGACTATGTGTTCGACGGGCCTGATGGCAAGGTGACGCTCGGCGATCTCTTCAAGGGCCGGCCGCAGCTCGTGGTGCAGCACGTGATGTTCGCGCCGGAATGGGATGCCGCCTGCAAGAGCTGCTCGTTCTGGGTCGACGGCTTCGAGCGCATGGTTCCGCATCTCGCCGCGCGCGACACCACGATGGTCGCGATCTCGCGGGCGCCGCTGGCCAAGCTCGAGGCGTTCAAGAAGCGGATGGGCTGGACCTTCGACTGGTTGTCGTCGGGAACCAACGACTTCAACTACGATTACGGTGTGTCGTTCACGCAAGGTCAGATCGATGCTGGGGACGCGAAATACAATTATGGAACGACGCCGCTCTATGGTCCCGAGCTGCCCGGCATCAGCGTGTTCTTCCGCGACGAGGAGGGGAGCGTGTTCCACACCTACTCGACCTTCGCGCGCGGCCTCGATATGATGAATGCCGCCTATCATTATCTCGACCTGACGCCGCTCGGCCGCCACGAGGAAGGCTTGCCCTATCCGATGGATTGGGTGCGGCTACGTGACCAGTACCAACCGGCGCCGGTTCAGGCATCCTGCTGTCATACCTGACGCTTGGCGCGTCACACGCCGTCATTGTTTCGCGAAGCCTGTGATGGGCTGCGCGCTCGTATGCGCTGCTGCCTGCAATGACGGTCCAGTACAGAAGGAAACGCCCATGCCCTACGTCGATGGTTTCGTCGTCGCCGTGCCAAAGAAGAAACTCAAGGCCTACGCCCAGCTCTCGAAGAAGGCCGGCAAGGTCTGGCGCGAGCATGGCGCGCTGGATTATCGCGAATGGGTCGCCGATGACGTCAAGCCGGGCAAGCTGACCTCGTTTCCGCAGAGCGTGAAACTGAAGGCCGGCGAAACCGTCGTGTTCGCCTGGATCACCTACAAATCGCGCGCCCAGCGCGACAAGGTCAACGCCAAGGTGATGGCGGATCCCCGCTTCTCGTCGATGGATCCGAAAACGGCGCCGTTTGATCTCAAGCGGATGATCTATGGCGGCTTTGCCAGCCTGGTGAAGGTGTGATGGTCTTCGTCACTTTCGCTTCTGCGCGATAGTGGCTTCCAGCATCGGCGGCCTGATATCCGTGTTCAAGGTCTTGAGCACATCGTCGAGTTGGCGGCGATTCTCCGTGGCGCGACCGATGACTGCGCGAAGATCGGCGATCATCGTCTCCTCCATGCTTGGCGTGTAGTGGCGGCTTGCGAGGAACTCGTCGATCTTTCCCGGGTCGACGTTGAAGGTCACGTCCATCGCATCGAGCGTGCCGAGCGAGAGCACCCAGCTCATGGCCGTGTAGGCGTCGTCGCCAAGGGGCTTGAGATCGAACGAGTGAAACTCGGCATTCTCCAGGCCGGATATGCTGGTATCGGAGACGCGCTTGGCGCCGAGCACGCCGCGCGCACCGCGCGTATGATAGAGGCCACCGATGATCGACGTAACCTCGATCAGGATGGGTGAGCGCGGCTGGGCCTTCGCCGGCTCGACCGGGACCGGCTGGCCGCCGGTATGCCGCGCGAGGTCCTCGGGACCCATGGTGTCGTCGTTCAGGATTTCGATGATGACGATCTTCCGTGTGCGTCCGGTTCGCTTCAGATAGCGCGCGAGGTCATAGACGGTCTCCATGCCGCCATTCTCGAAATAGCCGCCGTCGATGATGCGCCCGCTGGTGGACTGGCCGTTGACCAGGCGTCCCGGGGGGCTGACGATGGTAAAGCGGGCGGAATTGAGCACCGCGGTCGACGCGCGGATCGGCGCCGGCGCCAGCTTGTAGAAATCGTGCGTGTCCTCGAACGCGTCCGTTTCGATGCGGATCGGCGCGGTGATGATCCGCTTGCCGGTTTCGACATAGGTGCCATTGGCGAGCACGATCGGCACCCATCGTCCGTCGTCTTGCTGCAGCCGGGACTTGCTCCATATGCCGGTGTACTCGCCCGCCAAGCGCCCCTTCGCCGGGCACGGCTGCTGTTTACAGGCCGTCGCGAGCTGATCCCACCCGATCTCAAATGCCTCCTCCAGGGAAATGGCGCGGTCGGGAAACAACGGCGCCGGCAGGAAACGTTGCAGCAGGTCGGTGAACAGCAGCCCGCCGATGGCCGGCGACAGATAGTCCTTGCCGAAGAAGGTCTGCACGAAATTCAGCCGGGCCTGCTTGCCGGATGCTTCCGAACCCATCGGGCGATCGGCGAGCCAAGCCGCGTAGCCGATTGCGCCGAGGGAGCCGCCCGAGACGCTGCTGATGGCGAACACATGATCGGAGAATTTTCCGTTGCTGCGTTCATCGAGCGCCCGCAGCACGGTGCCGGTCCAGTACGCCGCGCGCGAAGCTCCGCCGGCCGCGGCAACGAGGACCATCGGTTCGTTGGGTGCGCGGCCGGCCTCCCATCGCGCCAAAGCCTGCTCGAGCGATGGACGCGCCGACATGTCGGCAGTGGCCGGCAGGCTGCGGACGCGATGATTGTCGTTGAACAGGCTGAACACCACGAAGGCGATGCCGCCGAGCAGGACGATCGGAATTCTTTGCTGCCGCACCAGAAAGATCAGCAGGCTGGTGAGCGGGATGATGCATCCGATCGCGCCATAGGCGAGCGCCGCGGGTCCCAATGCCCAGGCGAAATGGGTACGGACGCTGGATATCCAGAGCAGCACGAAGATCGCCACCGAGATGACGATGGTCGCAGCGATGAAGCCCCAATCGCCGCGTTCAAGCCGGATTGCGGCGAAAGGCTGCACGCCCGGCTGTGCACCAAACCGCACGGTGCGATAGATGAAGAAGGCAAACAGAAGCGCAGCGGCCAGCGTGAAGCAGGCCATTCCGACCCAGGCATCCTGCAAGCCGTGTCGCGCGCTCAGCCACATTGCAGCGATTGCGCCCAGCAGAGGCGCGATCCCGAAGACGCGGCGAAGATAGCGAAACCACAGCGGCTGCTGTTGCGCCTGTCGGGTCTTGTAGAGCAGGTTGGACCAATACCATGCGTTGATGCCGGACCACACGCAGGCCGCCAGGAACGCAGCCCATCGCCCGAAGGTCGGCCACGCATCGTCTGCAATCGTCCAGCCGCTCATCGTGGCGTTGGCACTGTCGACCAGCGCCCGGACCACGTCTCTGCCCTGATCCAGATACAGCAGCGCGACACCACCGACGGCGAGGCAGATGACGATGATGCGGAGATCCTCGACGGTGCGATACAGCCGCCGGAGACGTCGAAAAAACGCGCCGACGCGATTGAGGTGCTGGGCGAGGTTCATGAAAAACTCCCGGCAAAAAGTCGCGCGGACCGGCCACGGAGTGCTCCGGTCACAGAAATGGTCGCTGTGTTGAAATTGTGCCGTATGCTATCGCAACCAAAGCGGGAATGGCAATCGGTTGTTTACCGTGTCTGAGCGCGGCCCAGCCGCCTTGCCGCCCGCCGGCAATCGCGCTTGCGTTTACTTGGCGATCCCGTATACTTTGCAATACAAAGTTCGGACGAATCATGCGCGACCTTGACAAGGCGTTGGCCGATATTCTCGCGATCCGCAGCCAGATCGCGGCGGGAACCGCGTTCCGCGGCTACGGTCCGGCAACCGTCGCCGCCACCAGCGGCATCGCGCTGATCACGGCGCTCGCCCAACATCTCTGGCTTGACGATCCCACCGGCCATCCGATTGCGTTTCTTGCCGGCTGGGCGGCGGCTGCGCTGCTGTCAGCCGTGCTGATCTGGATCGAGATGCAGGCGCGCTCACGGCGGCATCATTCGGGCCTTGCAGACGCGATGGTCCAGCAGGCGATCGGGCAGTTCGTTCCCGCCGTCATCGCCGGCGTGCTGCTTGCGATCCTGCAATGGAAGTTCGCTCCCGAGACGCTGTGGATGCTGCCCGGCCTGTGGCAGGTGCTGGTCAGCCTCGGCGTGTTCGCTTCGGTTCGCCTGCTGCCGCGCACGATCGCGCTCGGCGGCGCCTGGTACTTCCTGTCGGGCTTCACGGTGCTCCTGATCGCAAGCCAGAGTCACGCGCTGTCGCCCTGGACCATGGGACTGCCATTCGCGATCGGCCAGTTGCTGCTCGCAGCACTGTTGTATTTCGCTTCCGGAGGCCATGATGCCGAAGACTGACGTGACCACCGCGCCGTTCGCCTATGACGGCCTCGACCGCGTCATCCACGAGAAGGCGCGGCTCGGCCTGCTGACCTCGCTGATGGCGCATCCGAAGGGGCTCGCCTTTGCCGATCTCAAGCAGCTCTGCGGCCTGACCGACGGCAATCTCAGCCGGCATCTGCAGGTACTGCAGGAGGCCGGCCTCGTCGACGTCATCAAGGGCTATGAAGGCAATCGCCCGCACACCACCTGCCGTCTGACCAAGAGCGGCCGCCGCCGTTTCCTCGATTATCTCGCCGTGCTCGAGCAGCTGGTGCGCGACGCGGCCAAGGCCGCCGGCAAGGACGAAGGCGCGTCTGGCCGCCTTGGTATCCAGCCGGTTTGATCTTCCCATTTTTTTGCCCGGAGACTTTGTGATGCAAAGCAACGTCGCGCTCAAGCCGGAAGCCGCCATGCGGCTGCATGTCGGCATCATCATGGACGGCAACGGCCGCTGGGCGACGCGGCGCGGCCTGTCGCGCCTGCGCGGACATGAGGCAGGCGTCGAGGCGATCCGCCGCATCGTCGAGGCCGCGCCGGACCAGGGCGTCGGCACACTGACGCTTTATGCGTTCTCCAGCGACAACTGGCGCCGTCCGAAGGCCGAAGTCGCCGCGCTGATGGGACTGCTGCGATTCTATCTGGCCAACGAGATCGCGGCCCTCGTGCGCAACGGCGTCCGCCTCAGCGTGATCGGGCGCCGCGACCGGCTGCCCGACGGCATCGCCACGGCGATCACGCGTGCCGAGGCTGCGACCGCAGACGGCACCACGCTGCATCTGCGCATCGCGATCGACTATTCGGCGCGCGACGCGATCCTGAACGCCGCGGCGCGCGCCGCCGGCGTCGGCGAACTGAGCCGCGAGGCCTTCGCCGATCTGATCACCGGCGAGGCCGGCCTGCGCGACGTCGATTTGATCATCCGCACCTCGGGCGAGAAGCGGCTGTCGGACTTCCTGCTCTGGGAGGGCGCCTATGCCGAACTGCATTTCACCGAGCGGATGTGGCCTGAATTCGATGCCGACGATCTCGCCGACGCGCTTGCCTCCTTCCATCGCCGCGAGCGCCGCTTCGGCGGGCTGACCGCGATCGCGCCGGCGGAGGTGCCGAACCTCTAGAGCATGATCCGGAAAAGTGTGAAGCGGTTTTCCGAAAAGATCATGCTCAAATAGAGAGCTTGCGCTAGTTGCTCGAAAAGCCCGGCCGGGGGTTGGGCTCTCTCTCTCAAGATGCGGGGACGAACGATCACGCCAATGAAAGCGGGAGCGATCATCCATGCGCATACTTCTCATCAACGTGCCGCATCCAGCGATCGGCAGCCGGATTCCCGACGATCATTTGCCGCCGCTCGGGCTGCTGTCGATCGGCGGTCCCCTGATCGACGACGGCCATCAGGTTCGTCTCCTCGATGCCGAGTTCGGGCCGATGCCGCTCGCCGCCATCCTGGCGGAGGCGTCGCGATTTTCGCCGGATGCGGTGTTGTTCGGCCATTCCGGCTCGACCTCGGGCCACCCTGTCATTGCTGAGGTGGCGCAAGCGATCGTGAAGGCCTTGCCCAGGGCACTGATCGTCTATGGCGGCGTGTTCCCGACCTATCACTGGCGTGAAGTGCTGCGCGAGGAGCCCTACGTCACCGCGATCGTACGCGGCGAGGGCGAGGAGACTGCGCGCCGCCTGATGCGGGCGCTGGAATATGGCGGCGATCTCGCCGGCATCGACGGCATCGCGTTTCGCGACGAGAGCGGGCCGCGCGTCACCCGGCCTGCGCCGGTGATCCGCGATCTCGATGCCTATCGCGTCGGCTGGGAGTTGATCGATCGCGCGCGCTACAGCTATTGGGGAGGCCTGCGCGCCGTCGTGGTGCAGTTCTCGCGCGGCTGTCCGCATCTCTGCAATTATTGCGGCCAGCGCGGCTTCTGGACCCGATGGCGGCACCGCGATCCCGTGCGCTTCGCCAAGGAGCTGGCGCGGCTCCATCGCGACCACGGCGTCAAGGTGATCAATTTCGCCGACGAGAATCCGACCGTCTCGAAGAAGGCCTGGCGGACCTTTCTCGAGGCCCTGATCGCAGAGAATGTCGATCTGATCCTGGTCGGCTCGACCCGCGCCGACGACATCGTGCGCGATGCCGACATCCTGCATCTCTACAAGAAGGCGGGCTGGCAGCGCTTCCTGCTCGGCATGGAGAACACCGACGAGAAGACGCTGGAGCTGATCCGCAAGGGCGCGACCACCACGACCGACCGCGAGGCCATCCGCTTGATGCGCCGGCACGGCATCCTGTCGATGGCGACCTGGGTGGTCGGCTTCGAGGAGGAGACCGACCGCGATCATTGGCGTGGTTTGCGGCAGCTGCTGTCCTACGATCCCGACCAGATCCAGATGCTCTACGTCACGCCGCATCGCTGGACGCCGTATTTCCGCCTCGCGGCAGGACGGCGCGTGATTCAGGCCGATCGCCGCCGCTGGGACTACAAGCATCAGGTGCTCGCGACACGGCACATGGCGCCGTGGCGCGTGTTGCTCTGGTTCAAGTTCACCGAGATGGTGCTGCAATGCCGTCCGAAGGCTTTACTGCGCGTGCTGTTTCATCGTGATGCCGGGCTTCGTCATGCGATGCGCTGGTACACGCAGATGGGACGCCGGGTCTGGCCGCACGAGATTCTCGGCTTCCTGCGCGACAAGCGGCTGAAGCATGGGCCGACGGTGCAGGAATTTTGGGGCGCGCCGCAGGATATGGAAGGGGAATCGATGTCGTCGTTAAAGCCAGAGCGCCGCGTCGGTCAGTCGCGCGCGGCGTAAGTTCATACCGTCACGCCGGGTTCTGGATAACTGGCGCTGATGACTGGACGTCGGAGTCATCAGCGCGATAATTTCCGGATCGGCTGCGCAGAATAAAAAGAACCGTGGCGGTCGAGGCGTCGAGTTGAGCATACAGGTTGCGATTCTAAAAATATTGGCCAGTCACGTCAGCGGCAGAGCCACACTCGATTCCCTCAAGCACGACCTCGCTATCCTCTCGTCGAGCGGCGACGATTGGCATGCGCGCGTCAAGCGCCTTGCGTCGCGGGTTCCCGAACTCGACATCTTTAGCAATGGCTATGTGCTGCGTGACGTCGACGGCTGGGAGATCACATCGGCCGGCCGCGAGCTCCTGCGCGCACTGGAGGCCATCACGCAAGACAATCTGCCGCCCGCGCCGTCGGTCGAGACTGTGCTTCGCACTGAGGGCACGCTGATCGTGATCGGTCATCGCTTCAGGAATCGGGCGCGGGCGCAACGTGACCCCGAGCTGAGCGCATCAGTGCGCCGCCGGCCGTTCCGCGAGCCGCGTTGAACCTCGCGGCGTTGCGCGCGACCTACCTTCGGGACGTCGCTCTGGAGGTCGCAAATGACTGCTTTGGCTCAATCGATTGCACGCGTGTTTCCGGCCAATTCGCTTCGGAGCAGCATCGCCCGGCATGTTCTGCTGTTCGCGTTCGCGGCCCTGTTCGTCGCGGTGCTCAGGGCAAGCTACGGCCTCGATCTCAGCGCGGGGTTCTTCTAAATTTCCGGCTTCAAGTCATATTGGGTTAACCGGACCGGGCTAGCTAAGCGCACGCTTTCCTTGCATCTCGAACCCGGGCAGATCTTCCATGGATAAGCCGATGCGCTGCCGGTGCGGCAGGACGCGAGCCATCGTGCTCGACAAGCATTTCCGTACCGCGCTGGTATGCCCCAAATGCGATGAGATCCAGCCGGCGGTGCCCGCCAAGCCGGCGCAAGTGGTGACGTCCGCGCGATAGCACGGTCGTCTTTAGCGCCGAAACCCGCTAGGTTCCGTCTGACGAAACGGACCTGAGCGATACCGATGCCGCAGCCTTCCAATATACCCGCCGTGACCCTTGCTGACGTGCGCCGTGCCGCCGACGTCATCAGGGACGCGGTCATGGTCACGGCCTGCAACGAGAGCCGCACGCTGGGCGAGATCTGCGGCTGCCGCCTGTTCCTCAAATTCGAGAACCTGCAGTTCACCTCGACCTTCAAGGAACGCGGCGCACTGAACCGGCTGCAAGCCCTGTCCCCCGACGAGCGCAAGCGCGGGGTGATCGCGATGTCGGCCGGCAACCACGCCCAGGGCGTGGCCTATCATGCCAAGCGGCTCGGCATTCCCGCCACCATCGTGATGCCGATCGGCACCCCGATGGTGAAGATCGAGAATACCAGGCGACACGGCGCCGAGGTCATCATCACCGGGCAGACGCTGGAGGAATGCTTCGCGTTCGTCGGCTCACATGCCGCGCAGAAGGGCTTGATCCTGGTCCATCCCTATGACGATCGGCTGATCATCGCCGGCCAGGGCACGATCGGGATCGAAATGCTCGAGGCGGTGCCCGAGCTCGATATTCTGGTGGTGCCGATCGGCGGCGGCGGGCTGATCTCGGGCATCGCCACGGCCGCAAAGGCGCTGAAGCCGTCGGTGCAGATCGTAGGCGTGCAGGCGCAGCTCTATCCGTCGATGTACAATGCCGTCAAAGGCCAGCAGCTGCCGATGCGCGGCGATACGCTCGCCGAGGGCATTGCGGTCAAGGCGCCCGGGGAGATCACCACCAGGATCGTTCGCGACCTCGTCGACGATATCCTGCTGGTCAGCGAGGACCAGATCGAGCGCGCGGTCGCGACGTTGATCTCGATCGAGAAGACGGTGGTCGAGGGTGCCGGCGCCGCCGGCCTTGCGGCGGTGCTTGCGGCGCCGGAGCGCTTCGCCGGCCGCAATGTCGGGCTCGTGCTGACCGGCGGCAACATCGACACCAGGCTGATCGCCTCGGTCCTGACCCGCGAGCTCGCGCGCGAAGGGCGGCTGACGCAACTGGCGCTCGACATCGTCGACCGGCCCGGCCAGCTCGCGGCGGTGTCGATCCTGCTCGCGGATGCCGGCGCCAACATCATCGAGGTCTCGCATCAGCGTACCTTCTCCGATCTGCCGGCGAAGGCGACGTTGCTGGAGCTCGTGATCGAGACCCGCGACCGTGCGCATCTGGAAGAGGTGCTGTCCAGGCTCGGTGCAGAAGGATTTGCTGTGCGGGAGACCTAGCAACGCAGTACCCATCCGCGAGTCGAACCATTTGACCCGTCATCCTGAGGTGCGAGCGGAGCGAGCCTCGAAGGATGAATCGGCCACCAGCCGGGCCGTGCATCCTTCGAGGCTCGCCGAAGAGGCTCGCACCTCAGGATGACGGGTCTTCGATCAGTCGCCCGCGGCAAGCTCCGCCAGCTTTGCGATCGTGTTGATGTTGCGCGCGGTGCCGTTGGCGGCGGCGGGGATCTTCAGCTTCGAACGGCCCATGCCGCTGCCGTAGGCGACATAGATCTCGCGCTTGCCGAGCCGGATTTGCTCGTCCTGCTGGCCTTTGAGGTCCTTCAGGGCGTCCTTGGGTGGTGGCTCGTCGAGGAAGATTGCAACGGTGAAATTCGGCGGGGCTTTCGGAAACGGATTGGCCTTCAGCACCGCGGCGATCTCGTCCGCGCTCCTGATCGCAACGCCGACCGGCTTGCCGGCATAGGCCTGCAGCCGCTTCTCCAGCACGGCCTTGACCTTGGCCGCGCCGAGCTTCGAGGAGAACACGACATTGCCGCTCGCGATATAGGTCTGCACGTCGGCAAATCCCTCGTCGACGCACATCGCCTTCAGTTCGGTCATCGGCAGCTTGCCGGTGCCGCCGACATTGACCGCGCGCAGCAGGGCGACGTAACGCGGCATCACGATCTCACGTCAGCAGCAGCGCCATGCCGGGATCGCCCTTCTGCATCGCGCGCTGATAGGCCGGGCGCGCGGCGATGCGGCCGAGATAGTTCCGGATACTGGGGCAGCGGCCGAGGTCGTAGGGCAGGAAATTGCGCATGGTCGTCAGCGAGAAGCCGATCATGATATCGGCCGTCGTGAATGCATCGCCCGCCAGATATTCGGCATCGCGCACGCGTGCGTCGATCAGGTCGAACGAACGATCGACTCGCGTCTTGGTCGCGACCAGTATCGGATTGTCGGGAGCGAGGTTGAGCCGGTGCAGGATCATGCTGCGGCCCATCTGCGCCTGCAGGGTGCCGTTGGCGAAGTGAAACCAGTACAGGAACTGCGCGAAGTCAGGATGGTCGGGCTTCAGCGCCAGCCGTCCGTTGCCGTATCTGGCGACGATGTACTCGACGACAGCACCGGATTCGGCCAGCACCAGCTCACCGTCGGTGATGACGGGCGCGGCGCCGATCGGGTGCAGCGCCTTGTAGTCGGCCGGCGCCAGGATCGTGACGGGATCTCGCGCGGTGCACTTCAGCTCGTAGGGGATCGCAAGCTCCTCGCACAGCCAGACGATCCGCTCCGATTGCGACTTGCCGAGATGGTGAACGGTGAGCATGCGGGGCTGCCTCTCAGGCGTTCTTTTTCTTCTTCGCCGGCTTCTTCTCGGCTTGCTTGTCGGGTTTCTTCTCAGATTTCTTCTGAGATTCCTTGGCCGGCGGCGGCTCTTCCATCGCCTTCTTCATGGCGCGCGCATAGGCGTCGGCGGCATTCTCTGCCGAATTCTGCAACCGTTTGGCGGTCGCGGTCGCGTTCAGGATCGTGCTCTTGGCGAGGTGGCGGAAGCGCGCCTTGGTGTCCTTGTCCTTGGCTTTGGCCGAGCGCGCGACCCAGACGGCCTGGCGCTTCTTGGCAGCCGCCATCACGGCCTTGGTCTGCGCTCTTGCGGTTTGCCGGATCACGGCGTCGAGGTCGGCTTCGGCCATTCAGATGCACTCATTGGACTGGACATGCGCCGGATGGCGCAGGAAGGGGAGCTATCACTAGCGCAACCGGCGCGGTTTGAACATGCGATCCTTGGCGATGCCCCGAGGGTGCCGCCGGCGGTCTGAGGCGGCCATGCCGGCTTATTCGCCAGGCCGGCAGGGAATGGCCCGGCTGATGATGGCGCGCTCTATCGGGCGTACGGTTCGGCATGATATAGCGGCGCGGCCCGGCCAACGGCCGCGCAGTCCCATCGAGGTCCCGATGCCAGCAATCAGCCGACGGAGCCTGCTTGGCGGCCTTGCCCTGCTCGCGGCGTCGCGTTCGGTTGCGGCGGCGACCGCTGAGACGCTGAGCGTCGAGGCCGGCGACGGCCGTGTGACGCTCAACCGCTTTGCGTCCGGGCGCGGCGGCAAGCGGCCGGCGGTGCTGGTTCTCCACGGCTCGCGCGGCTTCGATCTCAGGCCGCAGGCCTATGCGCGTTATGCCGATGCGCTGACGGCGGACGACATCGATGCCTATTTCGTTCGCTACTACACGCCGGCCGACGAGCAGGCATTCGAGCCGCTGCACACGCGCGAGCGCCGCGAGGCCTACGAGAGCGGGCGTTTCGATGCCTGGACTGCGCGGGTTTCGTCCGTGCTGACGTCGGTGCTGGCAGGTGCGGACAGTTCCGGCCGGATCGGGCTGCTGGGGTTTTCGCTCGGCGGCTACGTTGCCGCGGCAGCGGCCGCGCGCGACGAGCGCGTGGCGGCGTTAGCCGTGCTGTATGGCGGCATGCCCGAAAAGATCGCGCCGCAGGTCAAGCATCTGCCGCCGATGATCGAGTTGCACGGCGAGGCCGACCGCAACGTGCCGCTCGCCAGCGGTGAGCAGCTTGTCAGGCTCGGCAAGTCGGTCGGTGCGGCGGCGGAGATCGTCAGATATCCGGGCAAGGCGCACGGATTCGATTTTGCGGACAATGATCCAACGACCGCTGATGCGGTCAGCCGTATTGCCGGCTTCTTTCAGGCTCGCCTGAGCCCGGCCTGAGTTGAGAGTAGCGGCTAGTCCGAAGACGAACCCGGCGGCACCTTCGCACCGGCGAGCAGGCCGGCCAGCTCCACCTGTCGGCCGAGCCCGGTCTTCGCCAGCACGGCCTTGAGCTGGTTGCGCACCGTTTCGCGGGAGATGCCGAATGCGCCGGCGATTGCCTCGACGGTGCGTCCTTCGCCAATACCGCGCGCGACGCGGGCTTCCGCCGGCGTCAGGTCGAACAGGCCTTGCAGCACTTCCGCGGTCGGCACCTCCGCCGGCACCACCGGCGTCACGATCACGATCGCCGACGCGCGGTCGAACAGATCGCGCGCGGCGCCGTGGATCGGGATCAGATGCACGATCAGCGGCGGACGATCGTCCTGTGCCGCGATCGGCACCGAGCGGACCTCCGTGCTGACGAGGCCTTGTTCGAGCGCCGCCACCGCCTGCGCGAACAGCGCGTCGGCGGAGGGCGTCGTCAGCGCCAGCCGCTCGGCGCGATCCTGCATCACGTCCGGCACCAGGCGATCGAACAGCGTGTTGGCCGCCATCAGACGGCCGCCGCGCCGCAGCACCGCTGCGGGCAGGCCGAGCATCGCCAGCGATTCGGTTGCCGCTTTGGCGCGCTCCATCCCGAGCCGCGCGGACAGCAGCGCAGCACGCGCCAGATGCGGGCGCAGCGCATCGAGTTGCTCGATGGCTTCCCGCTCGATCGGCCCATGCTGATATTCGCGCTCGACGCTGTAGATCAGCACGTCGCCGCTCGGCACCGGGATCGCGGTACCGGCACCCCATCCGAGCCCGCGCGGGCGGAAGAACTGGCGGATCTGGTAATCCTGCTGCACCTCTTCGGGCGTCGCGAACACGTCGATGTCGCGCAGGAAGCCGGCATGGTTGGCCGCGAGCAGGCGCGGCAACCGCCCGTTGCGCTCGTGCCAGCCGCCTTCGACATAAGCCACCGTGTCGTCGTGCATGTCGGGGGATGCGACCCAGCGGACGTCGTGCGGGGCGGCCGTCAGCAACACGATACCGCGCGCTTTCGCGATCTCGCCGACCTGATGCAGCACATTCGGCCAAAGCTCGGGGACGACCGCGGCCTCATAGGCCAGCTCAATCAGATGCTCATGCTGGTCGTTCGCCATCGGCCATTCCAAGAACGTTGTTGTCCAACAGTAAACCCATCGATCCCGAAAATATTGCGTAGTGCAATTCGGTCCGAGCCACGAGTCCGGGTTATTCCGGTGCGCGTTTACGCGCATCACGGGAATATACGGCGTTTCGCCGGCCTTGTTCGCGGTTTTCGCGCGGGCGCGTCAGGTCGCGCGCGTTTGGCTGCGGCCCGGCGCGCAGCGGCCAGCGCCCAGACGATGAGTTCGTCGGGTTCATCGAACAGCCACTCCGGCACCCGCCAGAACGCAAGGTCGATGGTCGCGCCCTGCACCTGTAAGGCCTGACGATGAAGCTCTGACGATCATCGCCGCGTGTGGCGGAATCGAAGCTGCGTGACAGTCAGAAATAAATCCGAAGCGTCTCGAAATATATGTGGCATCAATTGCCGGTGCGCGCGGCCTGAAGGCGTCACACGTTTGCAACGCTGCGGGTGATCGTTCGATCATGGACATCCTTTAATTTGTATCCGCGCGATCTGTAGCGCCAGCTGGGCGGCCAACGCTGTCATTCATGCGAGCCATCGTCGGCTCGGGGAGGGCCGATGATCGGCCGCAGGGCGCTTTGCGGATTGTTGATGACGCTGGTCGGCCCCGCATCCGTCACCGGCAACACGCTGGCGCTCGGTCATTGCCGGGGATCGTGCGCGAATATCGATCTGCCGGCTCTTGGCTACGACACGTTCTGCCGGTCGTTCTTCGACATCGCCGCCGGCGGAAAGCTGCGCGCGGTCGCAACCGGTTCGAACATTCGACGAGAGATGCGCTCGCTGTTTCGGGAGCGGCGGCTTTATCGGCCATCCCGCGACGAGATCCGGATTCTTTGGCGCGACACGGCAGATGGATTTTCCGTCGTGAAGGTCGAGTTCGATCTGGAGTGCGGCGTGCCGGTGCGCGGCTGCCTCGGGATTCCCGATGGAGCGTTCAAGGGATTGATCCTGCTTGGCCACGGCATGGCGAGCACGCCGGAGCGGTGCTTCGATGATGCCGACAAGGACTACATGAACGCGCTCGGCAAACAGCTATGCCAGGACGGATACGTCGTCCGGTGTCCCTACATCGTCCAGATCGGAAATCAGGAAAGCCAGAACAACATTGCCGCGATGTTGGCATCCCATGGCGTCTCCGCGCACAACGTGTCGTGCGCATCGATCGACGCCGGCGAAATCGTCTGCCGCAAGCTGACCGGCGCGTCCGGTCTGAATGTCGGCGTCTACGGGGTGTCCTGGGGCGCGTTTCTCGCGCTGCATCTGGAAGCCGCCACCGGGCGGATGCGACCGACCGTCGTCTCCGGATATATGCGCGACGAGAGGAAGCTTCTGATGTCGTCGGTCATCAGCAAGAACCTCGGGATCGAGCTCGCAACCTACATTCACTTCGCCAACAGCCGTGCCAGGTATGCCGGCGGCGAGCTGGCGTACCTGATCAGTCCGTGTCCGCTGTTCGTCGAGGTCGGCAACGGCGACGGTGCAAACGCGATCGAGCTCGGGCGGGATGAGAAGTTCGCGGAAATGCAGTCGGTCTACGCGTCGTCGGGCCATCCGCATTTGATCGACATGGATGTCTTCGACGGTGTGCACGAGGTCAATGGCCAGCGTGCGCGGCCATGGCTGTACGGCCATTTGGCTTCGCCCGTCTATCAGCAGACGTCCCGCTTGAAGAATGCCGTCGCGTTGTGAGCGGCCTGGCTGCTGCCGCCGCCCGTGCTTGCAGCGCTGCGACGCTTCCTGAAGCTGCCGATTGCCGGGATCGCTGAAGCCGGGGCGATCGGGTTACAGGATTGTCGTATCGGCCGCGTTATGATCTCCTGCAACCACCTGGTCCATCCTGACCTTCCCGGTCTGAGGGAACTCGACGTCATATTCGTCTCGTAGAGCTTGTTGGTAGCCGAAGGGTTGGACAGCATGAGTGGTACGGAACGAATGCTCGGTGGATTGGCAGGGCTTCTGGTATCGGCGGGATTGGCGGTGATCGGGATTGCGGCGGCCCATGCCCAGGCGGGCCCGCCCGGGCCTCCCGCCGTCGGCGTGTTCGAGGCGGTGAAGCGGCCGATCACCGAAACCAATGAGTTTCTCGGACGCATCGAGGCCCCCAACCGCGTCAACGTGGTGGCGCGCGTCACCGCGTTCCTGGAGAAGCGGAACTTCGTCGAAGGCGCCGAGGTCAAGGCCGGCGACCTGCTGTATCAGCTCGAGCGTGGCCCGTTCGAGGCGGACCTTGCCTCGAAGAAGGCGCAGGTCGCCCAGTTGCAAGCGACGCTGGTCAACGCCAAGCTGACCACCGACCGCGCCAAATCGCTGCTCGGCGGCCCGGCGGGCCAGCAATCGAGCGTTGACGCCGCCGTCGCCAACCAGCAGAGCCTCGAGGCACAGGTGCAGGCCGCGCAGGCGCAGGTCGACCTGTCCCAGATCAATCTCGACTACACCGAGATCCACTCGCCGATCGACGGCAGGATCGGGCGTACCTCGGTCACCGAAGGTAACGTCGTGACGCCGAGTTCGGGAACCCTGACGACCATCGTCAGCCAGGACCCGATGTATGTCACGTTCCCCGTGTCGGTGCGCGAGGCGCTCGATCTGCGCGACCGATATGCGACGCGCGGCGGCTTCAAGGCCGTCGTGATCCGCGTGCGGCTGCCGGACGGCCGGCTCTACGGGCAGACGGGTGAGCTGAATTTCGTCAACAACACGATCGCGCAGAACACCGATACCATCTCCTTGCGCGGCACCATCCCGAACCCGTCGACATACACCTCGGTCGCAGTCGGTGGCTCGGTCCGCGAGTTGACCGACAATCAGTTCGTGACAGTCCTGCTGGAAGGCGTGCAGCCGGTCGAGGTGCTGGCGATCCCGCGTTCGGCAGTGCTGTCGGACCAGCAGGGTGAATATGTCTACGTCGTCGGCGCGGAAAACAAGGCCGAGCAACGGCGGATCAAGCTTGGGCAATCGACCTCGACGATTGCGGCCGTGACGAGCGGCATCGCGCTCGGCGACAAGGTCGTGGTCGAGGGATTGCAGAAGGTCAAGCCGGGTGAGGTGGTCGCGCCGGGGCCCGCCAGCGCGCTGATCCAGTCGAGCATGAAGGTCTCCGTGGACGGCGGCGCCAGTAGCACGCCGAAATCGATGGGCAATAACCCATGATTTCCGCCGTCTTCGTCGATCGTCCGCGGCTTGCGATCGTCATCGCCTTCGTGATCACGATCGCGGGCGCGCTGGCGCTGATGCAAATTCCGGTCGCCCAGTTCCCGGACATCGTGCCGCCGCAGGTCACAGTCTCGGCCGTGTTCCCCGGCGCGTCGGCCGAAGTCGTCGAATCGAGCGTCGCCCAGCCGCTGGAGGCCCAGGTCGTGGGCGTCGACAAGATGCTCTACATGAAGTCGACCAGCGGCAACGACGGCAGCTATACGCTGACGGTCTCGTTCGCGCTCGGCACCGACCCTGATATCAACACCGTCAACGTCAACAACCGGGTGCAGAGCGCGCTCGCGCAATTGCCGACCGAGGTGCAGGCGCAGGGCCTGACGGTGCAGAAGAAATCATCGGCCGTGCTGCAATTCATCGTGCTGTACAGCAAGAGTGCCGAGCAGGATCCGCTGTTCATCACCAACTACGCCATCATCAATGTGCTGGACGCGATCTCGCGGACACCTGGTGTCGGGCAGGCGTCGCTGTTCGCCAAGCTGAACTATTCGATGCGGATCTGGTTCGACACCCAGCGCCTCACCAGCCTCAATCTGGCGCCGTCGGACGTGATCGCGGCGATCCGTGCCCAGAGCGTGCAGGCGCCGGTCGGCCGCATCGGCGCACGTCCGATCAGCAACGACCAGCAATTCCAGTTCAACGTGCAGACCCAAGGTCGCCTGACGACATCCAAGCAATTCGGCGACATCGTGCTGCGGGCCAATCCGGATGGATCGGTGCTGCGGATCAGGGATGTCGCCCGCGTCGAGATCGGCGCGCAGAACATGGATTCGGAATCGCGGATCGACGGCAATCCCGGCGTGCCGATGGGCATCTATCTGGCGCCCGGCGCCAATGCCGTGACCACGGCCAAGGCCGTGCAGGCCACGCTTGCGCGGTTGTCGGAGCGGTTTCCGCCGGGGCTGACCTACCTCGTGCAATACGACTCCACGACCTTCGTCTCCGATACGATCAAGGAAGTGATGAAGACGCTCGGCGAGGCCTTCGTGCTCGTCGTGATCGTGGTGTTCCTGTTCCTCGGCAATCTGCGCGCCACGGTGATTCCGGCAGTTGCGGTTCCGGTCAGCCTGATCGGTGCCTTCGCGGTGCTGCTCGCGATGGGCTATTCCGCCAACACGGTCTCGCTGCTGGCGATGGTGCTTGCGATCGGTATCGTGGTCGACGACGCCATCGTCGTGGTCGAGAACGTCGAACGCGTCATGGAGGAGGAGCCGGAGCTGTCGCCGGCCGACGCCACCAAGAAGGCGATGGCGCAGATCACCGCGCCGATCATCGCGATCTCGCTGGTGCTGCTGTCGGTGTTCGTGCCGATCGCGTTCATCCCCGGCATTTCCGGTACGCTGTTCCGCCAGTTCGCGGTGACGATCAGCGCGGCGATGGTGATCTCGGCGCTGAATGCTTTGACGCTGTCGCCGGCATTGTGCGCCGTGTTCCTGCGTCACGGCGGGCCGCGCCGCGGCATCATGGGGCGGGTGCTCGGCGGCATCGACTGGGTGCGCGACCGCTACGCCGGCGTGGTGCAGCGGCTGGTCCGCGTCGCGGTGTTGTCGCTGGTCGCGGTGCTGGTGTTCGCCGGCGCGGTGTTCGGCGTGTCGAAGATCACGCCGACCGGCTTCCTCCCCGAGGAAGACCAGGGCGCCTTCTTCATCGCGGTGCAGCTACCCGACGGCGCGTCGGTGGCGCGCACCAGCGAGGTCACCAAGCAGGTCGAAGCACTGTTGAAGAAGAACCCGGCGGTTGACCACGTGCTGTCGATCATCGGGTTCTCGCTGCTCGACGGCGCCAGCGAGCCGAATTCGGCCTTCATGGTGGCGCGCATGAAGGCGTTCGCCGACCGCAAGGCCACGACCGAATCGGTGCAGGCCGCGATCGCGCAGACCTTCGTCGGCGGATCGCAGATTCGTCAGGCCTCGGTGCTGCCGTTCAATTTGCCGCCGATCATCGGGCTCTCGACATCAGGCGGTTTCGAATATCAGCTCGAGGCGCTCGAAGGCCAGGATCCGGCTTCGCTCAGCAGCGTGATGGCTGGGCTGATCGGCGGTGCGAACCGCAATCCGAACCTGACCCGCGTGTTCTCGACCTTCACCGCGACCAATCCATCAGTCTACCTCGACATCGATCGCGCCAAGGCGCAGGCGCTCGGCCTCAACATGGCCGACGTCTTCACCGCGTTGCAGGCCACGCTCGGCGGCATCTACGTCAACAATTTCAACCTGTTTGGCCGCACCTGGCAGGTCAACGTGCAGGGCGATGCGGCCAACCGCGCCGACATCCCCGACATCTGGCAGATCTATGTGCGCAACACGGGCGGCGAGATGGTGCCGATCCGCTCGATCGCGAGCTTGCGCATCGTGACCGGCCCGCAAGTGATCACGCGCTACAACAATTATCGCTCGGTCACGATCAACGGCAGCCCGGCGGCGGGCGTGTCGTCGGGCACCGCGATCGCGACGATGGCCGAGCTCTCGAAGTCGACGCTGCCGGCCGGCTACTCGTTTGAATGGACCGGCACCGCCTATCAGGAGCAGGCGGCCTCCGGCCAGACCGGCATCATCCTCGCGCTCGCGGTGCTGTTTGCCTACCTGTTCCTGGTGGCGCTGTATGAGAGCTGGACGATCCCGATTCCGGTGCTGCTGTCGGTCACGGTCGGCGTGTTCGGTTCCTATCTCGCGATCAAGCTCGCAGGCCTCAACCTCGATCTCTATGGCCAGATCGGCCTCGTGGTGCTGATCGCGCTCGCCGCCAAGAACGGCATTCTGATCGTCGAATTCGCCAAGGAGCAGCGTGAGGCCGGCAGGCCGATCGTGGAGGCCGCGACGACGGGCGCGCAAATGCGCTTCCGCGCCGTCATGATGACCTCGATCGCGTTCATCCTCGGCCTGGTGCCGCTGGTGGTCGCGACCGGCGCCGCGGAAATCAGCCGCCGTGCGGTCGGCACCGCGGTGTTCGGCGGCATGCTCGCCGCCAGCTCGATCGGCATCTTCCTGGTGCCGATGCTCTTTGTCACCTTCCAGGGCTGGCGCGAGGGCGTCAAGAACCGCTTCGGCAGGCGGAGCAAAGCGGAACAGCCGGCGCCGCACTAGCTCCCGCCTAATCCCATCGCGCATTAGCAAGGTGAGTGAGGCGGGGCTATACTGCCCGGCTCATCGATGGAGTGCCGGATTGAGCGTTGCCTTCACCAAGGAAGAGAGTGCCGAGACCGCGTCGGAAACACTGTTGCCGGACCGCCCCATATCGCCGCATGCCAATCTGGTGACGGAAGCAGGTCGCAAGTCGCTGGAGCGTCAGCTGCAGGAGGCGCGCGAGGCCTACGAGGCCGCGCAGCAACTGGACGACGTCAACGAACGGCGGCGGCAGTCGGCGGTTCCGCTGCGCGATGCGCGCTATCTGACCGAAAGGCTCCGCACCGCGCAGGTCGTCGCTGATCCTTCCTCGACTGAAACCGTCGCCTTCGGCAGCACCGTGACCTTCAGCCGCGCCGACGGGCGGGTGCAGACCTATCGGATCGTCGGCGAGGATGAAGCCGATCCGAAGGCCGGCTCGATCTCTTTCGTCTCGCCGGTGGCGAGGTCGCTGATGGGCAAGGCCCTGGGCGACGTCGCGGGCGCAGGCGAGCAAGAGCTGGAGATCGTCGCGATCGCGTAGCGCGAAGATGGTGCGCTCCCTCGCCCCGTTCTTACGGGAAGAGGGTTGGGGTGAGGGGCTGTCTCCGCGCATTCCGTGATAGCCGCGTCCGCGGAGACTCCCCCTCACCCGGAACGCATCTCACGATGCGATCCGACCTCTCCCCGCAGGCGGGGCGAGGTGAAGCGGGTCTGCCGCGCGATCCGGAACAACGCGATCACGCCGCCGGCAGCGCAAGCCGTTCGATGGTTTGAATATGCCGCGCGAGCAGGCTGCAGGCCTGCTCGATGTTGCGTGCACGCAGCGCCTGCAAAATCACGCGATGATCCTGGCTCGGCCGCGGCCGCCAGCCGGCGTTGCGCGCCATCGCGAACACCAACCGTGAATTTGCGAGCTGCAGGCCGTCGAGGCTGGCGAGCAGGCGCGGCATCGCGCACGGCGCCACCAGCGCGTGATGGAAGGCGCGATTGGCCAGCTCGAAATCCTGCACCGTCTCGGCATTGTCGCCTTCGATCATGGCGACCTCGATCCGTGCCAGATGGGCCGATGTGTATTTGGGCGCAGCGTTGCGCAACGCGACCACCTCGAGCGCGGCGCGCATCTCGGCGATCTCCTTCACTGCATTGGTGTCGAGCGGCGCGACCCGCACCCCGCGACGGGGCACGGCAACGACGAGATGCTGCGCCTCCAATTGCCGGAAGGCCTCGCGCACCGGGACGTGGCTGGAATGGAATTCCCGCGCGACATGGTCCTGCCGGAGCGGCGCATCCGGCGGCAACCCGCCGCTGATGATGCCTTCAGCCAGCACCTCGGCAATGCGCCCGGCGGTCGTCGTGTTCTCGCCTTCGTTCATCATAGATTATCTATCATAAAAACGGGTGCGCTGCCGCACGGCCTCGGCTAGCATCGTTATAAGTCCAGGATCATAGATAATATGCCATATTATCTATGATATATCACAAACAAGAAGGCAAGCCCGATGGTTGATGTCGTTGAGATCGAACGGACCGACAGCCGCAGCAGCGCACCGCCCCGCAAGACCTGGGAACGTGCCGAGGCCGAGGCACTCTATAACCTGCCGTTCGCGGATCTGATGTTCCAGGCGCAGGGCATTCACCGCGCCAACTTTAATCCGAACCACGTCGAAACCGCGAGCCTGCTCAGCATCAAGACCGGCGGCTGTCCGGAAGACTGCGGCTACTGCTCGCAGAGCGCGCATTACGACACCGGCCTGAAGGCCACCCGCCTGATGCCTCGGGACGAAGTGGTCGCGGTCGCGCAGCGCGCCAAGGACGCCGGCGCAAGCCGCTTCTGCATGGCCGCGGCCTGGCGCAGCCCGAAGGACCGCGACCTCGACCAGGTCTGCGACATGGTCAGCGCGGTGAAGCGCCTCGGCATGGAGACCTGCGTCACGCTCGGCATGCTGACGCCAAAGCAGGCCGAACGTCTCTCCGACGCCGGGCTCGACTTCTACAACCACAACGTCGACACCTCGCCTGAGTTCTACGACAAGATCATCACCACCCGCACCTTGCAGGACCGCATCGATACGCTCGCGCATGTGCGCGATGCCGGCATCAAGGTCTGCTGCGGCGGCATTATCGGCATGGGCGAGATGGTCGAGGACCGGCTCGGCATGCTGGTGCTGCTCGCCAATCTCCCGAGCCCTCCGGAGAGCGTGCCGATCAACCTGTGGAACGAGGTCAAGGGCGTGCCGGTCAACGAGACCGCGGAGCGTCCCGATCCGATCGCGCTGGCACGGCTGGTCGCGACCGCGCGCATCCTGATGCCGAACAGCGTGGTGCGGTTGTCGGCCGGACGGCAGTACATGACCGACGAGCTGCAGGCGCTGTGCTTCCTCGCCGGTGCGAATTCGATCTTCATCGGCGATGTGTTGCTGACCACCAAGAACCCGCAGCGCGATCGCGATGCCGATCTGCTCGATCGGCTTGGCATCACATCCCGTCTCGCCTGATCGCAACGTGCGGCGCGCGCGGCGTCATTCGCCGCGCGACCAACCAAAAATCTGTGAGCGAACATGAGCGCAATCCATGCGGCCGAGACCGCTGATTACGTCGCGGCCTTGCACGCCCTGAGCAAGGACGATCGGCTGCGTAGCCTGAAGCCGCGCGCGGGCATCGATTTCGTCTCGAACGACTATCTGGCGCTCGCGAGCGCACCGCGCATCAAGCAAGCGGTTGCGGCCGCGCTCGAGGCCGGCACGCCGATCGGCGCCGGCGGGTCGCGGCTATTGCGCGGCAATTGCGAGGAGCACGAAAGGCTGGAGGCCGAAGCCGCCGCGTTCTTCCGCGCCGAGACCGCGCTGTTCTTCGGCGGCGGCTACGTCGCCAATTTCGCCGTGCTGACCACGTTGCCGCAGCGCTGCGACCTGCTGGTTCTGGATTCGCTGGTGCACGCTAGCATCCATGAGGGGGCACGCGCGGGCCGGGCCGAGTTCCGGTTCAGCGAACATAATGATCCTCAATCCGTTGAAGACACCATTCGCGGCTGGCGCGCCGAGGGCGGAACGGGCCGGGTCTGGATCGTGGTCGAAAGCGTCTACAGCATGGACGGCGACGTCGCGCCGCTCGACGAGCTCGTCGCTCTCGCCGAGCGCCACGACGCGTTCCTGATGGTGGACGAGGCGCACGGCACCGGTGTCTATGGTGAACAGGGGCGCGGGCTGACCGCGCCCTATGAAGGGCGCGAGAACCTCGTGATCGTTCATACCTGCGGCAAGGCACTCGGCGCCGCCGGCGCGCTGGTCACGGCTTCGACCGTGCTGCGCGACTTCATGGTCAATCGCTGCCGCCCGTTCATCTTCGCCACCGCGCCGTCGCCGCTTGTGGCCGTTGCGGTGCGTGAGGCTCTGCTGATCCTGAAGGAGGAGCCCGAGCATCAGCGGCGCCTCGCGAAGCTGGTCGCGTTCACGCATCGCGAGTTTGGACTGCGCGGCTGGCACAGTCCGTCGAACTCGCAGATCGTGCCCTATATCGTCGGCGACAATGCGCGCGCGATGCAGCTTGCGTCGGCGTTGCAGATGCGCGGCTTCGACGTCAGAGGCATCCGGCCGCCGACCGTGCCGGCGGGCACGGCGCGGTTGCGGATTGCGCTGACCCTCAATGTCAGCGAGGCCGACGTGCGCGCGCTGCTCGATGCGCTGGTTGAGGAGACGCGGGGCTGGTCGCGATGACCGGCCGGATCGTGGTCACCGGCACCGATACCGGAATTGGAAAGACGATCTTCTCCGCGGGCCTCACCGGCTTCCTCGGCGCGAGCTACTGGAAGCCGGTTCAGGCCGGTCTCGACGGGGAGACCGATGCGCAATTGGTGGCGCGGCTTGGTGGTCTGTCGGCCGATCGCATCGTGCCGGAGCGCTACCGGCTCCGAACGCCGGCTTCGCCGCATCAGGCTGCCGCAATCGACGGTGTCCGCATCGATCCCGCGGCGCTCGCCGTGCCCGACATTGGCGACCGGCCGCTGGTGATCGAAGGCGCCGGCGGGCTGATGGTGCCGCTGCACGACAACATGCTCTACATCGACGTCTTCGAGCGATGGCGGCTTCCGGTCGTGCTCTGTGCCCGCACCGCGCTCGGCACCATCAATCACTCGCTGCTGTCGGTCGAGGCGCTGCGCAAGCGCCAAATCGACGTTCTCGGGATCGCATTCATCGGCGAGAGCAATCCCGAGAGCGAGCTCGCCATCTGCGAGATCGGGCAGGTGCGCCGGTTGGGGCGATTGCCCCTGCTTTCACCGCTCACGGCAGACGCACTGCGCACAGCGTTCAAGGCATCGTTCCGGAGCGAAGATTTCAACGCATGACGTCGCCCAGGAAATCGCCGATCTGGCACCCGTTCACCCAGCACGCGCTGCACGGCGAGATGACAAGGATCGTGCGCGGGGAGGGCGCCTATCTCTACACCGCGGATGACCGTCGCATCATCGACGCGATCGCGTCCTGGTGGGTCGTGACCCACGGTCATTGCCATCCGCATATCGTGCGCGCGATCCAGGACCAAGCCGAACAGCTCAATCAGATCATCTTTGCCGGCCATACCCACGATCCGGCCGAAGCGGTTGCCGCGCAGCTCCTGAAGCTGGTGCCTGAGGGACTCGACTACGTGTTCTTCTCCGATAGCGGCTCGACCAGCGTCGAAGTGGCGCTGAAGATGGCGCTCGGCTATTGGCACAATATCGGCGTGCCGCGCACGCGGATCATCGTCATGGAGCACTCCTACCATGGCGACACCGTGGGCACGATGTCGGTCGGCGCGCGCGGCGTCTTCAACAGGGCGTACGAACCGCTGCTGTTCGACGTCGCGTCAATCCCGTTTCCCGCTGCCGGCCACGAGCAGGCGCCGCTCGACGCGCTCGAAGCCGCGTGCAGGGAGCAAACCGCAGCGGCTTTCATCGTCGAGCCGCTGATCCTCGGCGCCGGCGGCATGCTGATGTATCCGCCCTGGGTGCTGGCGGAAATGAAGCGCATCTGTGAAGCCCATGACGTGCTGTTCATCGCCGACGAGGTGATGACCGGCTGGGGCCGCACCGGCACCTTGTTCGCGTGCGAGCAGGCCGACGTCACGCCTGATATCGCGTGCTACTCGAAGGGCCTGACCGGCGGGTCGCTGCCGCTGGCGGTGACGCTGTGCCGTGCCGACATCTACGATGCGCATTATTCCAGCGATCGTGCGCGGATGTTCTTCCACTCAAGTTCCTACACGGCAAACCCGGTCGCCTGCGCCGCGGCGAAAGCGAACCTCGAGCTCTGGCAGCACGGCGCGGGCGAGCGCGTCACGTCGCTCGCCGCGATGCAGGAGCGTATGCTTGCGCCGTTCCGCACTGATACGCGTTTCGAAAACGTCCGCCGCACCGGGACCATCACCGCACTCGATCTGAAGGCCAGCGATGCCGGCTATCTCGCCGGCATCGGCCCCAAGCTTCAGGCCTTCTTCGAACGGCGAAACCTGCTGCTGCGCCCGCTCGGCAACACGATCTACGTCATGCCGCCGTACTGCGTCACCGAGGCGGACCTCGAGGAAATCTACGCCGCGATCAGCGATGCGGCCGACGCGCTCGCCTGATATCGGGCCATTCGAAACGGAACTGCGCGACGTCACCGATTGAGGTCATACCCCAGCAATTCCTCTCGCTTTCCCATCTTGTCGCAAGCTTCATCGTTCGAAGCAAAGTGAGAATGTTCGGATTCGGAGTAGCAGCGGTATAACGGCCGCGTGTCGGGTTGAGCGGTTGTGTAAATGAAGCCGGCCGTGCGAAGCGGCTTGTAGTCACTTTGTTCACAGACGCCCTTCTTCGTCAGGATGCGATCCGGAGGGCCGGCCGCCTTGCTGATGCATTCCTCGAGTTCAACGGTGGGCTTGGCGGGATCGGCTGTTGTCATCATGTAGCCAAGCTGGGCAACGAGGCGGTAGGACGTGTAATTCCCGGGCACGGGGGCGATGGTGGCCCAATGGTCGTGATGGATTGCATCGTACCAGTGGGTGAGCATTTCAGCCGCGACAGTCTCTTCCGGAGCGCGCGACCAGGAGATGTCGACCGGCCGGAAAATCAAATAGCGTTTGGCGAAGCCCTCGCCCGGGCTGAGATACATGTAGGCGAGGAGCCAATTGTCGCCGAGCTGATTGAGGCCGGTCTTCGCGTCGATGAGATCGGGATAGGAGACAAGTTCCAGGCCGTCATGGCGTCCCCAGTCACCACCCGTGACCAGCATCAGGGGCTGAGGAAAAACCGGCGTGAAGTGCAGGCGGTCGGCCGACACTTGTAGTCCGATGCCGCCGCGAACCCAATTCAGACCGATGGTCTGATGCGTTGTCGTCCAATAGGCGATGCCAAGGCCGTCGACGGGACTGGATTTGCCGCCCACGCCAGGTTCGGACCATGCGCCGTTGAAGAACCTCTTCCATTGGCCGGGAGCCGGGTTGGTGGCAGGTGCGCGCGCGATGAACGTATAACCGCCGTTCCAGGATTGCCCGCCGTTGCGCAGGCAATACGCGTAGTCATACCCATCTTGCCCCTTCATCACTGAAGGACAACTGTCACCGGTGAATTTGCTGGCCGCAGGCGGATCGGTGCCGACGACAATCGGTCCCTGGATCTTCCAGGTGAGGCCATAATCGGCGGAGGTCGCGATGGTCATCGACGCGTGCGTCTGGCCCTTTGCGTAGTTGCAGGCGGTCTCGTCGTGGATCCAGCCATAGAGCGTCTTGCCCACCAGTTCGACGTGCTGGATCCATTGCCCGCATGTGCTTGAGCTGCCTGACGGGCCCGCTCTCAAGACTGCGGTCCCCGGGCCGCTCATTTCGTAGGGATGATGACCGTCAATGGCCCATGTGACGCCGCCGGCGGTGAAGCCGCGGAAACGGCCATCGGGCAGCTCGATCTCGGAAAACCAATTGTCGGCGATATCGCCGGCCGGCCCACGAGCGACGAGAGGCGTTCCCACGCGAACTCTGATCGTATCGCTCACGCCTGCAACAATGTCGTTCGCATGCGCCGCGCCGGACGTCAGCGCCAGAGCGGCCAAAGTGACACGAACCAGCCGGCTCACATGTGTTCCTTTCCAGCGGCAAGACGTGTTTGGCAGCACGGCGTGACTTCGGCCTTCGAGCGTGCCTGGAGTTGCCTGGCCGACGATTGCATCAGGTGCCGCTCTCCTCGCGATGGGTCCTCATACGAAATCGGCGTGCCTTGCGGCACGCCGATAGGTTGGATCACGCGTGTCTGTGTGGCGCCGGCCTCGCAGCGGGATGTTGCGGCCTTGGCGCAGGATGGGGGCGCGGTGCCGGTCGTGACACATGCGG
>NZ_JACMYO010000028.1 GCF_020889685.1 Bradyrhizobium oropedii | reverse complement strand
GGAGGCAAAGGCCGCCCTGGAGATCCAGCCGGCGGCCGAGGCCCCAAGGGCGGTCATGCCGCCGCCGCTTCCGGTGCCGACCGTGCTCGAGGGTCTGCCCCCCGCACCTGCGCCTTTGACGGTAACGGTCGTCGAAGTCCCGCCGCCCCCGGCACAGCCGCCGCAATTCGCAAAACTCGACATCAGCGGCGACTTCGGATCCGAGGTGCGGGAGCGCGTGGCCAATTTCCGCGCCCAGCAGCAGCGCTTCCTCAGGGAGCGCGAGGAATATTGCACCACGACCATGGCCAAGGTCCGCGCCGCGATCCGCGACAACAGCGAGCTGCCGCGCTCCGGCAAGTGACCGGCGCCCGTTCTCCGGACCCTCGAGCTTCAGCCCCGCGCGCCTGATTTGACCGGCTCGGTCAGGAAGCGTCCGCTCGACTGTCCCATCGCCGGCTCTTCCATCGCGTCAACGCGCGGCTGCCTGCCTTCCACCATCGATCGCAGACCGGCCATCGCCTGGGTCATGCGTTCGGCAAATTTGGCCGCGGCGCCATCGAGGAACGCCCTGTCCTTCGGCTTCGGCTTGGCGATCCGCAGCTCGAAACGGGACGTTCCGTCCGGGCCGTCCAGAACGGCCCGGGTCATGATGATGCGCGGCGCGCCGGGCACCGGCAGCGTGATGCCGACCGTGAAGTAATCGACCGGACGCCAGTCGAGCGTCTCCTCGACGTTGGTATGGTTGCCGTGCGCGCAATGATTTTTGGTGCCGACCCCGCGGCGCCCCTTGCCAGACTCCTCGACGATGTCGTCGGCGTCCCACCATTTCCGCCATTGCCCGGGCACGGTGATGAACTCCCACACCGTCTGCCGCGGCGCGGCGATGTCGAACTCCAGGATCGCGTAGGCGTCGTCGCGCGTCACTTCCATCCGCGTTTGCGCATCGTCCTGCTGCCACGCCGCTTCGAGATCGCGCGCCCACAGCGTCACGTCGCCGATGATGTCGATGGTCTCCTGATGCGGGATGAGACCCTGCGCCACCGGATCGACGCCCATGGCGCGGATCGCCGCATCGCTGTAGAGCGCGTAGGCGCGCCCGCCGAGCTTCTCTCCGACGCTGTTCTTGAGCAGCCGGTGCACCAGGATGACGTCGCGCCCGGCCAGCTCCTCCCTGCCGCCCATCTTCTGCTTCACCATCTCGCCGTGATGGATCACGAACTTGAAATCGAGATCGCCCATCGCGACGCAGGCCTTGCACTCGCAGGTCGAGGCCTGGCGGATGTCGCGCAGGCGCCGGCGGAATTTGAAATAGGCGCCCTCGATCGCATCCTGCAGCAACGAGCCGTCGATCGTCCCGGTCGAGTAGACGAATGCGGCATCGCCCTCGAACTTGGCGAGGCGAAATGGCGGGCGCAGGCCTTTCACCACCACATCCATGAAATCGGCGATGATATCCTGCGCGTGGTCGAGCTCGACCGCCGCCAGGAAGTTGGTGTAGCCGGAGATGTCGGCAATGGCGAAATATGCCGCTTCAGCCTTCGGAAGCATCGAGACCTCCAGCGCAACCGGTTCACGCCGCATAAGTGGATACGCAGTCATACCACACAGAGGGGAGTTAACATGAAATTCGTTGCTGCCGCCGCATTGGCACTTGTTGGCTGGCTTGTCGGCTTCAATTCCGCAAGCGCGCAGGAAGCCGCCGCGAAGACGACGCCGACGACCAAAATTCTCGCCATCGGCACCATCAATCCCGGTTTTGAACAAGCGCAGGTGCGCGCCGTTCTACCGGAGGAAGTTCGCGAAACCGTCGATCTCTACCTCGCCGGCAAGATCGAGCAGTGGTACTCGCTCGAGGGAAAGCCGGGCGTGGCCTTCATCATCAACGTCACCGATCCGGCGGTCGCTCACGAGATGCTGGAAAAGCTGCCGTTGGGCAAAGCCCATATGATGAGCTTCGAACTGATCCCGATTGGCCCGCTCAACCCGCTTCGATTCTTGCAGGGCATGCAGCCGAAGCCTTGAGAGATATCCGGCGGCATGCTTGAGCGTCTCATGCGCGGGCGCTGCTAGCGGCTGCCGATCGTCTGCAGCACCGGCAGCAGATGCCTTGCGAACTCGCCGGGGTTCTCGCTCATCGGAAAATGACCGAGACCTTTCATGATGGTGGCCTTGGCTCCGGCGATGCTGTTCGCCACCGCGAGCGTCTCCTCCGGCGTGCAGGAATAATCGTACTCGCCGGACAGCAGGAACAGCGGGCAGCGTTTGGTGTCGATCTCGGCGACGCGGGCGCGGATATCGCCGTCGATCTTGTAGAAATAGAGGTCGCCCTTGAACACGCCGGGCCCGCCTTGCATGTAGTGCCAGAGCGTTTCCCATCTCTCCTTGTCGGGCGCATCGGGCCCGACGAGGCCCGAGACGATGGCGGCTGCGACCTCGCCGCCATGCACGTCCGGCCGGTGCAGGAAATTCAGGTCGTAATAGGGATCGACATGCGCGCCGGCCTGCAGGCCGATGATGGCGCGGAAGCGCTCGGGGTGCTCGAGCGCAAGATGCAGCGCGATCCGGCCGCCGATCGAGCAGCCGATCACGATCGGCTTGTCGAGGTCGAGCGCGTCGACCACGGCCAGGATCATCGCGGTGTATTGCGCCGAGGTGAGCTGGTACTCCTCGTCGTGCCAGCCTTGCGGCGGCGACGACTTGCCGTGCCAGGGCATGTCGAAGGCAATGACGCGATGGTTGCGGGTGATGCGCTCATCGTTCATCAGGCCGCGATATTGCCGCCCGTCGGCGCCCGCGGTGTGCAGGCAGAGCAGCGGCGTGCCCTCGCCCGCCTCCTCGACATAGACGCGATGCGGACGGCCCGACAGTTCGAGATGCATGTAACGGCCGATGATCGGCTCGAACCTGGCGCTCATGCGGCCGCTCCCTCGCGACGCAGCTTGCCGAGCGCCTCCTTGAAGTAACGCAGGTTCGCCATAAAGATTTGCAGCTCGCCCTCAGCCTTCAGCACGCGGCGCTTGATCAGCGCCATCAGGTCGTTGGAGCCCGGCGGCGGCCGCCGTTCACAGAACTTGTCCCACTCCTCATCCGAGGTGCGCAGCGCGAACGACGACGACGGCATCACGAACGGGCCCTTGGTCACCGCGACGATCCGGCCCTCATGGATCGCAATCAGCCAGGAAGCCTTGCCGATCTCGAGCAGGAATGTCGTTGTGAGATAGCGGCCGCGCCGCACCAGGCCGGCGTCGCAATTGACCCGTTCCTTCAGCATCTCGATCATATCGGCTCCGCCCGGTAGCAGCCCGTCCGCCGGCGCAGCGGGCATTTGTTCTACCGGCAATGATGGAAGGAATGCGGGTGCCGTCAATCGGTGCCGGCGTCGCGCGGCCACGGCGTTTTCGCGCGGGCCGCCACATACAGATTTTGGCTGGAGCCGGGAGATCTAAAGCCAGGACCAGACCAGCGCCACGTTGGCGGCGCAGGCCGCGAGCAGCACAACCGCAAGCGCGAGCTGCACGCGTTCGTAGGGGGGCTGGTGGATCGCTCTCATAGGCCGGAGCATCCGGCGATTCTACCCGGAGAGTCCCGGGGATTCTTTTTTCCGGGATTTACCACCCGTTAAAGACTCAGGCCCCTCCGCTAAAGGGCCGAAATGACTCATATTTTCAGATGCTTGCTCCGGATGCTTGCCTGGAGCTTGCTCACGGTTCCGTGATTGGAACGGCGAATTCGCAGGAAACCCGGAACCGGTGCCGGCGTTGTCGTCGGTTGTTTGGGGAAACGACGAATGCCGTACGCACTGTTCTATCAAGACGCCAAGCTCAGCAAGGCGTATCCGACCGAGGCCGATGTCTGGAAGCTCGCCAGGAAATCCGGGCTGGTGGTGGATACCATCTCGGAAGAGGAAAACTCCTCGCCCCGTCCGGTGCTGGACAATGATTATGAGATCCGCGCCTGCCAGCTCGAACCCAACGAGGACCCGGTCAAGAACAAGGCCGATGCCGATCGGGAGGCGCGCCTTGAGCCGCGGTTGAATTAGCGACGCTGGTCCGGCCCGGCCCGCGTGGCGGGCCGGGTGCCGATAATACGATCACCCCTTGCCTACGGCGTCGCCGTCGCCAGCGAGGCCTGTTCGGCGGCGAGCGAAACGCAAATCTTCCGCCGATGCAGACCCCGGATCGACCCCGTCACCTTGAGCACCTTGCCGGCAGAGCAGGACGCGTCCTGCACCAGCACGACTTCATACGGCGCGAGAACCAAGGGTTCGGATTTGAGGATCGTCTGGGCAACGCACGGCACAGCGACCGCAGAGAGGATCAGCCCTAACGCAAAGCTACGCATGTTTGTTTGTCCACCAGCCCCGGCGTTCCCATAATAACGCATCACGATGAAAGTTCCGTGCGATGCAGGAATTATTTTTTGCATTGCACGATCAGGCGTGAATGCCGGCTGAACAAGCAAACGTCAGGCCAACAAAAACATCAGGCCAACGAAAAAGGCCGACCCGAAGGCCGGCCTTTCGATGTCGCCGTTATAGCGATCTGGATCAGTAGCGGGAGCCGACCGGACCGCCCCAGCCGAAGCGGTAGTTGACCCCGAGCTTGACGGTATGCTCGTCGTTCCGGAAGCTCGTGCCGACAAGGTCGGCGGGGCCGCTGGTGAAGTTGGTCTTGCCGAAATTGTAGTACTGGTACTCGGCCTTGGCCGACCAATTCGGGGCGAACATGTATTCCAGGCCCGCGCCGACCGTGTAGCCGTCCTTGTGGCCACCATCGGTGGTGAATGCCGCCGGCACGCCGCCGACCGTCGCCGTGATGTTGTTGTTGTCGCGCCAGGCATAGCCGCCCTTGGCGTAGAGCAGCGCCGGACCCCAGGTGTAGCCAAGGCGGCCGGTCACCGAACCGAGCTGGTCGGTGTTGCCGTTGACCAGCGTTCCGCCGGGGAGCAGCACGCCATTGCTCGAGGAGCTCGGCAGCCAGGAGTACTGCGCCTCGACACCCGTCACCCAGTTGGGAGCGAACTGATAGTCGAAGCCACCCTGCACGCCACCCATGAAGCGCGCATCGCTGCCCATCAGGTTGTTGCCGTCGGTGAACGCGCCGCCGACATGGCCGCCGATATAGAAACCGGTCCAGTTGTAGACGAGCGCCGGTGCAGTATAGGGCGGCGGTGCCTTGGTATAGGTCCGCGCCGGGATGTCAGCCGCAAACGCCGGGCCCGCAATAAAGGCGGCCAGCGCGGCTGTGCCGAGCAAAAACTTCTTCATCTCTGATCCCCGTTACGAACGCTGCGCTGTTAAACCAAACAACGTGACGCCAATTAGGTTGCTTTGGGGCAGTGCCGGACCCGTGATGTTTCTGAGCTGTGACGGGGTCGCAACAACGCCCGTTTGTTCCCTGGCACAGAAGGTTTTTTCACCGGTTAAGCAGCCGCATTTCGGCTGGATGTATGTCGCAAACGGCAAAGTTGAAGTTCAATGCTCCGCGAAAAGTGATCGGATTTCGCTAAGGATTCGATCAGGCTGCCAGTCAGGCCCGCTGGACAAGCCGCCGCGCCCTTTTCCGGATCATGCCTTAACGCGACATCTTCTCCAGATCCGGAAATGCCGCGTAGGACGCACCGGCGCAGGACTCGGCGGCGTTGTCGAGGATGCGGTCGAGCCGGCCGTCGACGAACATGACGCCCCGCTCCCGGGCCGGGCGGTAGTTGCCGTCGGTTTCCTTCGCGCTGTAGCGCAGGCACACCACGTAGCGCAGCCGGCCGCCGACCGTGCGCTGCACCGGCTCGGCGATCCCGGCCTCGCGGACCCCAACCGGGTTGTTCAGATAGGTCCGCATGAAGGCAAGGATCTGGTCGCGGTACCTGTCCGGGAACGGCTGGTTGGCGACGCCGCGATCATCGGTGAAGGTGGTCGGCCCGCCGCCGTCATCGCTGGTGAGGCAGCCGGCGAGCGGGATCGAGAGCAGCGCGATCGCCGCCAGTTTTGATGAAGTCCGCAAAGTCAGCTGTTTCATGTTGCCCCGGCCGCGTCTCATAGACCGACAGGCCGCGAAAGGGAATTCGCAACTCGGTTATTCCCGCGGGTCACAACTGAAGCCCGGACGCACTCCGGCCCGCCGCCATTGGGGAAGCAATGGACGGGCGGGCCGGTTCTGCATCCAAGGAACGCAGCGGGGCAATGTGGATCGAAACTGAGCCCCTCGGATCAGGTTCAGCCGCGCTTGGCCGGCACGACGTGCTTGGTCGCGATCTTCGCCGACACGTGCTTGGAGGCGTGCTTGGTCGCATGCTTCGGCGACTTCACCTTCAGCATGCCCATGTGCTTGTGGTGGCGATGATGGCGATAGTGCTCGTGGTGCATCTTGGCGTTGGCGTTGCGCACCTTCGAGGGCAGCTGCTCGCTCTTGATCACGGGGGCAGCCTTGGTCGCCGGAGCAGTCGTCGCCGGGGCGGTCGTGGTTGCCGGCGCGGGGGTTGCGGTCTTGCCGGTTTCGGCGGCGAGCGCGGGCGCTGCGATCACGGACATGGCGAGCAGCGCGGCGGAAATGGTCTTCAGCATGGTGGTCCTCCTCTGGGATCGAGAGGTCTCCGGCCGGATGGTCGGCCTCACCGATCAATGCACGCGACCTTAGGGGCCGCGCACTGAACCCGTTCTGAAGGGCGCTGACGGAATTCATTCATGTGAATGACATCTTGGTCATGTTGCCCGCCGCGCCGATCGATCGCGGGATCACGCAATCGTGGGACCGGGCGGGAATGTTCGGCAGCCCCGGGTGTTCAAGTCATCAGGCTTCGGTGTAGGATTACCGAGCACGATCAGGAACGATCAGGAGCAATCAGGAATGAGCAAGACGACGAAGTTTTTGGGCCTCGCAGTGCTCTCGATGACGCTCGCCGCCGGGCCGGTCATCTCGGCCTACGCCGCAGGCAGCGACAATCCCTCGCCGCCGGCTTCCGACAGCGGCAGCAGCAAGGGCAAGAAGGCGGCCAAGAAGGACAAGAGCTCCGCGATCGACGATCAGAAGTTCCTGGCCGGCTATCACGCCGCCTATGCCACGATCTACGACAAGCACGACTACACCGCCGCGATCGAGCAGCTGAAGGCGCTCGGCCAGGACGACCGTGCCGACGTCGCCAACCTGATCGGCTACTCCTATCGCAAGCTCGGCGACTACAAGGTCTCGCAGATCTGGTACGAGCGTGCGCTGAAGGCCGACCCGGCCCATGTGCGCACCTGGCAGTATTACGGCCTCTGGCAGGTCGAACAGGGCAACCGCGATCAGGCGCAATACCACCTGAACCGCATCGCGCAGCTCGCCGGCACCAGCAGCGACGAATATCGCTCGCTCGCCGCGGCGCTGGAGAAGCCCCCGGGCACCGGCCTGGTTTACTGAGCAAAGCGAACCGTTCAAAACATCAAGCCGGCGCAGTCATCATGACGCGCCGGCTTTTTGCTGCTGCCGCGTCGCATGACGATATCAAGACTGACGCCGACCAAGCCGGCTCAGGACCTGCGGCATCCCCAGGATCGCGGGGCGGGCTTACGGGTAGTGCTCGAGGCGCCGGTCGGGCTTTTGCGTACGGTTGGCGCCGACCGTGTTGCCGGCCGCAGCTTCCCCCGGCTTCGCCCGGCGGACGGTCTTCTCGATCGGCGGTCCGCTGTCGCCGGTCTTCTTGCTGTTGTTCAGCGCCTGGCCGGTGGTGATCAGATTGGCGGCCTGCCCGCCCCCCGTCGAACCGGCCGACGGACCGGAGCTCTGCGCCAACACGGTTCCGGACAGCACCAATGCTGCCATCAGTATTGCCGCGTTGACTGTCATGGAGGGGGCCTTCTGCACACGAATGATGCACAGCAACGCGCCGCTGCCACAGACGTTCCTCCGGCTCCATCATTTAAGGTAAATACGTGGCGAACTCCCGGGCCCTGCCCCGGCCTGCGGCAGGAACACACAGGCGGATTGCCGGGGCTGCCGGCCGCTTTCAACCGACAGCCCATCGTGCCCGGAATGGCGATCCCTTATTTCGCCTTCTGGATCGCCGTGACGGTGTAGCCGCCGTCGCCCTCCTGAGCCTCGAACCTGACCTTGTCGCCGACCTTCACCTGCTTCAGCAACGCGGGATCCTTGACCCGGTAGACCATCGTCATCGGCTCCTCCATGCCAAGGCTCTTGGCCGGACCATGCTTGAGCGTGATCTTGCCCGCGCCCTCGTCGATCTTCTTGACCTCGCCGTTGATATCAGCGGCCTGCGCGAGCGCTGCACCCAGGCTCAGAGCCAGTGTGAGCAGGCCGGCGCCTGCGAGGTGGATCATCCTGTTCATCGTTATCGTCCTTCTTCTTGTTGCTGGTTTCATTTCACGATGACGCGGCCGGTCATCCCGTAGTCGCGGTGATCGGGGATCAGGCACGAATATTCGAACGTGCCGGTCTTGGTGAATTTCCAGACGATCTCCGCGGTCTTCTTCGGCGCGAGCCGGACGCCGTTCGGATCGTCATGCTCCATATGCGGATGCTTCTTCATGACTTCGGCGTGCTTCAGATTCTCCTCGGTGGTCGCGAGCAGGAATTCATGATCCTCGGTGCCGGCATTCTTGATCACGAAGCGGATCTGTTCGCCGCGCTTGACCTCAATGCGGAACGGCGTGAACTCCATCTCCTTCATCTCGACCTCGACCGTGCGCGACGGCTTGCTCGGATCTCCGGGCTCGCCGGCCGAATAGGATTGGTGATCGTGTTTTTCGTGGCCGCGCGACGGCACTGCTGCGATCGACAGCGCAATCAGCGCGACGCCGATGCTGGTGAGGTGTTTCATTGGATTCTCCATTCTGTGATTGATGCGTGCTTGTCCTGGGATGGCGCGTTGATCCGCTACATCTTCATTCCCTTCATCGATGGCTTGGTCTTTCGCTCGGGAGCCGGCGGCTGACGCGCGGGCTCGGTCGCCGGCGCGTCGACCTCGTAGGCAACCGTGCCCGGCGGATAGTTGTAGGGACCGGGATCGGCGTAATCGTCGCGGCCGAGCCCCTCGCGAATCTTCATCACCGTGAACATGCCGCCCATCTCGATCGGGCCGAATTGTCCGGTACCCGTCATCATCGGCAGCGTGTTGTCGGGCGCGGGCATCTCCATGTTGCCCATTGCCATCCCGGTCGATCCCATCACCATGGCGTCGGGCGCGAGCTTGCCGACGGCCTTCGCCAGATCCTTTCGCGACACGCCGATGAAATTGCGCACGTCATGTCCCATCGCGTTCATGGTGTGGTGCGACTTGTGGCAGTGGAACGCCCAGTCGCCCGGATTGTCGGCGAGCATGTCGAAGGCCCTGACGGCGCCGACCGGCACGTCGGTCGTGGTCTCCGGATATTGCGCACTCTCCGGCACCCAGCCGCCGTCGGTGCAGGTCACCGCGAAATTGTGCCCGTGCACGTGGATCGGATGGTTGGTCATGGTCAGATTGCCGATCCGCACGCGGATCCTGTCGCCGAGCCGGACCGGCATCGGATCGATGCCGGGATAGACACGGCTGTTCCAGGTCCACATGTTGAAGTCGGTCATCTCGTTGACCTTCGGCAAGTAGGTGCCGGGGTCGATCAGGTAGCTGCTCATGATGAAGACGAAGTCGCGATCCACCGGACGGAATGCCGGATCGCGCGGGTGCACGATGAACATGCCCATCATGCCCATCGCCATCTGCACCATCTCGTCGGAATGCGGGTGGTACATGAAGGTCCCGCTGTGCTTCATCTCGAACTCGTAGACGAAGGTCTTGCCCGGCTTGATGTGTGGCTGGTTGAGCCCGCCGACGCCATCCATGCCTGCCGGCACGATCATGCCGTGCCAGTGCACCGTGGTATGTTCAGGCAATTTGTTGGTGACGAAGATGCGGACCTTGTCGCCCTCGACCGCCTCGATGGTCGGCCCCGGCGCCTGGCCGTTGTAGCCCCAGAGATTGGCCTTCATGCCGTCGGCGAATTCGCGCACCACGGGCTCGGCGACGAGATGGAATTCCTTCCAGTCGCCGTTCATCCGCCATGGCAGCGACCAGCCGTTGAGCGTGACGACGGGCCGGTAATCGGGCCCGCTGGTCGGATGCAGCGGCGGCTGCATCACCGCTTTGTCCATGGTCGGCGCCTCCGGAACGGCGGCGGCCTGCACCCGGCCGCTGACCGCGCTTGCCGTCACCAGCGCGGCGCTGCCCAGAAATCCTCGACGTGAAAACATTGGCCGTCTCCGTTCAGTGATCGCCGGCCGCGGGCTGTGCGGCCGAGGCGATGGAAGATGGTGTCGATGGCCCGCCCGCCGGGCCGCCGCCATTGATCGCGGTCTGCAAGTCGGATTGCGCCAGCCAGAAGTCGCGCTTGGCGTCGATCGCCGCGCGCAGCGAAGCGAGCCGCTGCCGCGCTTCGGTCAGCAGCGCGAATACGTCGACCTGCATGCTGGAGAAGCGCAGCTGCATCTCCTCGGTGATGATCTGCCGCAGTGGCAGCACCTCGCGCTGGTAGTGGCTGGCGATGTCCCAGGTCGAGCGGTAGACGCGGTAAGCATCGCGCGCCTCGGAGCGGACGTTGATCGCCTTTTCGGTCAGGCGGTTCATCGCCTGCCGGTAGGTCTCGGCCGCCTGACGTACCCGCACCTCGCCGCCGTCGAAGATCGGGATCTGGAACTGGACGTCGAAGCCGCGCTCCCTGAACGGCGGTCCTTCGGGATCCTGCGTCCGCCTGCCGATGCCGGCGACGTCGAGCAAGGTGACGAAGCGCGTCGCCTCGGTGAGATCGAGCGCCTTGGCGAGCGCTATGATCTCCATCCGTGCGATCTGCAGATCGACGCGATGACCGACCGCGGCGACCTCGATCGACGGCGCGTCCTGCGGCCGCTTCGGCAGCACTGGCAGCTTGCCCGGGATCCGGAAGCCGAGATCGCCGTCCCACAATCCGAGCAGTCGTGCCAGCCGCTCGCGCGAGCTCGCCGCATTCTGCCGCGCGCTGGCGAGATCGGCGGTGATCTCGGCGTAGAACACCTGCTCGCGGGCCTGGTCGAGCTTGTTCATCGCTCCGGTCTCGCCGAGCTTCCTGGCGAGCTGCGCGGTCGACTCGGCGGTCGCCTTCGCGTCCGTCAGCAGCGCGACCGTCTCGTTCGCGGCCACCGCCGCGACATGGCTGCGCCGCACCTCGGCAGCGAGCCGCAAGGTGGCGAGCGCGGCCTTGAGCTGCGCCTGGCGGAAGCGCTCGCGCGCGATCTCGGAGCGGACCGGCAGTGTCGCCAGCGCGAGGATGTCGCCGACCACCTGCCGCTCGACCTCGCTGGCGCCGTTTCCGGTGATGCGGGAGACCGAGAAGGTCGGGTTCGGCGGCAGGCTGTCGGCGACCAGATCCGTCTCCGCCAGCGCCAGCTCGTTATAGGCGGCCTGCAAGCCCTTGTCGTTCAGCAGCGCGACCTGCACGGCGGCATCCGCCGTCAGGTTGCGGGCGAGCAGCCGCTTCACTGCGGCGTCGGCGGTCGCGGCCTCGTCCGCGGTGCGAACGAAGGCAACGTCCTTGCCGATCGCCTTTCCGGTCACCTCGGAGACGACGCCCATGCCGGTGTCGGGCGAGAACGAAGCGCATCCCGCGAGCGCGGATGTCAGCAGCAGGATCGGCGCAATGGCCAGATGTCGCATGGCGCCCTCCTACCGGTCCGGTTTGGTTGGCGGCGTCACGCCGTCATTGCGCTCGCGCCAGGGCAGCGGCGTCGACGGACGCAGGCTCTCATAGGGCGCGATCGTCGAGCGATAGCCGACGCCGGCCGTGCGCGCCGACGGATTTGCAGGATCGCCTGCGACGGCGACCGGCCTTGCATCGGAGATGCAGCCGGCGAGCGGCGCGGTCGCGAGGATGGCAGCGGCCATCCGCGACAGGAATGTGGGGAGCGCGCGCCGGCCAAGCCTGTTGCCAAGCCTGTTGGCAACGGCGGCGAGCCTCGCCCCGAGATGCGAAAACATGGATCTATCCCGATCATCAATGAGTCACAGGCATGCGCACGCGAGCGCGCGGCGCAGCCACGATGTCAGCTGAGGATCAGGCGATGGGGGGACGATAGTGCCGCGCAGGCGCCTCGCTGCGCAGGTTCTGAATGACCTCGGCGAGACGGGTCGCAAGCGGATGCGTGGGGCCGGCGACGAACGGCAGATCGACTGGCAGCGCCGACACGCACATCAAGGCGCAGCACGGCCCGGGCGCACTCTTGCCGTCATGGCCGTGCTTTGCGGGTTGTGCACCATCGTCCGCGTGATGCATGTGCACGCCGCTATGATCGTTGGTGCCATGATCGTGCGCAGCATGCTCGGCATGCATCATCGGCATTGAGCCATCGTGCATATGCATCGCGACGGCCGGCTGGACCTCGTCGGTCAGGCATGGAAACGGTGCCCCGAATGCGAGCGCAAAGGACGGCGCGAGCACGCAAAACAGATAGGCCAGGATGATGGAACATCCCGCCCGCACCCGCCCTCGCCTGTTCAGTCGCACCAACACCCGCCCGATCACTCCCCACTCATCTCTGCTGCAAGCCAACCGCAAATCAGTTCGCCGCAACCGCTATCGTATATACCCCCTCAGGGTATCATTCAATCCAGTTTGAAGCCACAGGCAAACGCCCTGTTCCGATCACAACCGGGCCTCCTTGCGCATTGCGACCGCGGCGACCTCATGCCCCGACGCCTTCGCTCCGATCCCGAAGCCCTTCACCACGGCGAAGATCGCGGGAATCACGATCAGCGTCAGCAAGGTCGACGAGATCATGCCGCCGATCATCGGCACCGCGATGCGCTGCATGATCTCGGAGCCGGTGCCGGTGCTCCACATGATCGGCAACAGCCCGGCCATGATGGCGACCACCGTCATCATCTTCGGCCGGACGCGCTCGACCGCGCCCTCGATGATCGCGCGATTGAGATCGTCGCGGCCGATGGTGCGCCCCTCGGCGGCACGACGCGCCGTGATCTCGGCCAGCGCATGGTTGAGATAGATCAACATCACCACACCGGTCTCGGCGGCAACGCCGGCGAGCGCGATGAAGCCGACCGCGACCGCAACCGACAGATTGAAGCCGAGCGCCCACATCAGCCACAACCCGCCGACCAGCGCGAACGGCAGCGACAGCATCACGATCATGGTCTCGGCCACCGAGCGGAAGTTGAGGTAGAGCAGCAGGAAGATGATCGACAGCGTCACCGGCACGACGATCTTGAGCCGCGCGGTGGCGCGTTCGAGATATTCGTACTGCCCGCTCCAGACCACGTAGGTGCCGGGCGGAAACTGCACGCCGGCCTGCACCGCGCGCTGCGCGTCCGCGACGTAGCCGCCGAGATCGCGATCGCGGATGTCGACATAAATGTAGGTCGCGAGCTGCCCGTTCTCGGTCCGGATCGTGGTCGGCCCGCGCGCCGGCTTGATATCGGCGACCTCGCCGAGCGGCACCGCCCCGCCCGCCGGCATCGGCACCAGGATGTCGCTGGCGATCGCGCCGGGATTGTCGCGCAGGTCGCGCGGATAGCGCATGTTGACGGTGAAGCGCTGGCGTCCCTCCACCGTCGTGGTCACGCTCTGGCCGCCGAGTGCGGTCGCGATCGTGTCCTGCACATCCTGCACCGCGATGCCGTAGCGTGCGAGCGCCTCGCGGTTCGGCGTGATCTCGAGGTAGTAGCCGCCGAGGCTGCGCTCGGCATAGGCCGACGAGGTGCCGGGCACGCCCTTCACGACATGCTCGACCTGACGCGCGAGCTTGTCGATCACGGCAAGATCTGGACCGATCACCTTGACGCCGACCGGCGTCCGGATCCCGGTCGAAAGCATGTCGATGCGTGCCTTGATCGGCATGGTCCAGGCGTTGGAAACGCCGGGAAATTGCAGCGCCTTGTCCATCTCGGCGATCAGGCCGTCGACCGTGAGGCCGGCGCGCCACTGCTCTTTCGGCTTCAGATTGATGATGGTCTCGAACATCTCCGACGGCGCCGGGTCGGTCGCGGTGGCGGCACGTCCCGCCTTGCCGTAGACCGAGACCACTTCCGGAAAGCTCCGGATGATCCGGTCCTGCATCTGCAGCAGTTCGGCCGCCTTGGTCACCGAAATCCCCGGCAGCGTGGTCGGCATATAGAGCAGCGTGCCCTCGTTGAGGTCAGGCATGAACTCGGTGCCGAGTTGCCGGGCCGGCCAGATCGAGACGGCGATGGCGCCGAGCGCCAACACAATCACCAGCATCTTCGCCCGCAGCACGCCGTTGATCACAGGACGGTAGATCCAGATCAGGAAGCGATTGATCGGATTCTTGTGCTCGGGAATGACCCTGCCGCGGACGAAGATCACCATCAGCGCCGGCACCAGCGTCACCGACAGCAGCGCCGCTGCCGCCATCGCAAACGTCTTGGTGAAGGCCAGCGGCGAGAACAGCCGCCCCTCCTGCGACTCAAGCGTGAAGATCGGCATGAACGACACGGTGATGATGAGCAGGCTGAAGAACAGCGCCGGGCCGACTTCTGCCGCAGCCTCGATCAGGATCGCGACCCGCGACCGGCCGGGCTCGGCCCGCTCCAGATGCTTGTGCGCGTTCTCGATCATCACGATCGCCGCATCGATCATGGCGCCGATCGCGATCGCGATGCCGCCGAGGCTCATGATGTTGGAGCCGATCCCGAGCAGCTTCATCGCGCCGAACGCCATCAACACGCCGACCGGCAGCATCAGGATCGCGACCAGCGCGCTGCGGACGTGCAGCAGGAACACGATGCAGACCAGCGCGACCACGACGCTCTCCTCGAACAGCGTGCGCTTGAGCGTGTCGATCGCCGCATAAATCAGGTTGGACCGGTCATAGACCGGCACGATCTCGACCGATTTCGGCAGGCTGGTCGCGATCTCCTTGAAGCGCTTCTTGACGTTTTTCGATGACGTCGAGCGCATTGACGCCGAAGCGTTGCAGCACGATGCCGCTTGCCACCTCGCCCTCGCCGTTCAGCTCGGCGATGCCGCGCCGCTCGTCGGGGCCGAGCTCGACGCGGGCGACGTCGCGCAGCAGCACCGGCGTGCCGTTGTCGGCCTTCAGCACGATATTGCCGAGATCGTTGATGTCCTTCAAATAGCCCTTGCCGCGAATGACATATTCGAATTCGGAGAGCTCGACGGTGCGGCCGCCGACATCGGCATTGCTGGCGCGGATCGCATCGCGCATCCGTTGCATGGTGATGCCGCGATCGCGCATCCGCTGCGGATCGAGGATCACATTGTACTGCTTGACGAAGCCGCCGACGCTCGCAACCTCGGCGACGCCTTCCGCCCTCGCCAGCGCGAATTTCAGATTCCAGTCCTGAATGGTTCTGGTATCGGCGAGGTTCAACTGCTTCGACATCACGGCATACTGGTAGACCCAGCCGACGCCGGTCGCATCGGGGCCGATGGTCGGCGACACACCTGCCGGCAACCGCGATGCCGCACCATTGAGGAATTCCAGCACACGCGAGCGTGCCCAATAGATATCCGTGCCATCCTCGAAGATGACATAGACAAAGGAGACGCCGAAGAACGAGAAACCGCGCACGACCTTCGACTTCGGCACCGTCAGCATCGCCGTGGTCAGGGGATAGGTGACCTGGTCCTCGATCACCTGCGGCGCCTGGCCGGGATACTCGGTGTAGACGATGACCTGGGTGTCGGAGAGATCGGGAATCGCGTCGAGCGGCAGATGCACGAGCGCGTAGAGGCCCGCGGCTGCCGCAAAGCCGGTGCCGAACAGCACCAGCAGCAGATTGCGCGCCGACCAGGCGATGATGCGGGCGATCATGGCCGGCCTCCACCCGCGGTCTCGCCTTCTGCGGTTGCCGACGGCGCTGCGGCGGCATCGGCAAACCCCTTGATTGCCGCCTTCAGATTGCTTTCGGCATCGATCAGGAAAGTCGCTGACGTGACGACCGCATCGCCCGCCGCGATCCCGTCGCGGATTTCGACATAGCCCTCGCCTCGCCGCCCGAGCTTCACTTCGCGCGGCTCGAACCGGCCGTTGCCGCGATCGAGCAGCACGGTTTGGCGGCTCCCGGTGTCGAGGATGGAATTATCGGCCACCGCGAGCACCGGCGCAGCGCTGCCCGTATCGATCTCGGCGTCGACATACATGTCCGGAAGCAGCGCGAGATCGGCATTCTGCAACTCGATCCGCACCCGCGCAGTGCGCGTCTCCTTGTTGACCTGCGGATAGATCACGCTGATCTGGCCGGAGAAACTGTGGCCCGGATAGCTCCGCGCGTGCACCGTGACCTTCTGCCCGACCACGATGCTGCCGAGATCGCGCTCGGCGACATCGACGAGTGCCCACACCGTTGAGACGTCGGCGATCCGGAACAAGACGTCGCCGGGCTGGGCCCGCATGCCCTCGATCGCGGCACGTTGCAGCACGATGCCGTCGCGCGGCGACAGCCATTGGATCGCGATCGGAACGGTGCGGCTCTTTTCCATCTCGGCGATGACCGGCTCGGGAACGTCGAGATTGGTCAGCCGCTGCCTGGAGCCGCGACCGTAGGGCTCGATACCGGCGATCGCCTTCGAGGTGATGGTCGCAACATATTCGGCCGCAGCGGACGAGATCGCCGGGCTGTAGATCTCCATCAACGGCTGGCCTTTCGTCACCCGGCTTCCGGTCGTGACGTCGGCTACCCCCTGCACATAACTCTCGGCGCGCATCGCGATGACGGAGACGCGACGTTCGTCGAGCTGGATCGTGCCGGGCGCACGGACCAGCGTGCGGATGCGGCGCATCTGTGCGGCCTCGGACTTGACGCCGGTGCGCTGGATCTTGCCAGATGACAGCGAAATCGAGCCGTCGTCGCTGTCTTCGCCGTCGTAGACGGCGATGTAATCCATCCCCATGGAGTCCTTCTTCGGCACCGGCGAGGTATCGGGAAGGCCCATCGGATTGCGATAATACTTGATCTTGCGCTCGCCTTTCGCAGCGGGCACGCTGATGTCGGTCGATCGCTCGGGCTCGCCAGCACCGGCATCATCATCCGCAGCCACAGGAAGATAGTCGCGCCCGTCAGGCGTCTGCTTCGGCGTCGCCGAGTAGAGCGGCTTGCCGTCGGGATCACGATAATAGATCGGGGCAGCGCTCTCCGCCGCATGCGCGGCGGAGACGATGGCAGCGGTCACCGGTCGCGGCGGCAGGCCGCGGCCGATCCATGCGACGCCTGCCGCTGCGGCGATCGCAGCGGCAGCGCCGGCCCATGTTAAGGGGCCCATTGCTCGGCGGCTCATTTCTCGGCCGTGACGACGAGCTTGTTCTCGACCGAGCCGGTCTCGCCTTGCACCTTGGCGCCGAGCGACAATTGCCAGCGGCCGGCCATGCCGAACGTCGCCTTGAACCGGTAGGTGCCCGGCTCGGTGCCCGGCATCGGCGTCACCTTGGTGGCCATCTCCTGCATGCCGTCGGGCGCCATGTCGAGCCGGGTCGAGAAGATGACGGCGTCGGGCACCGCCTTTCCGGTGGTCTTGTCGACCAGCCGCACCGTGACGATGCGATCGGCGCCGGCCTTGACCGTCGGCTGCACGAGCTGGAATTCGTAGTTCTTGATCTCGGCGTGGGCAGGAAGCCCAGTTACGACAACGCCGATCAGCGCGGCCGCAGCGGCGCGCGCAAGGTGGAAAGACTTCATGATTTTGATCCTCGATAGGTCTGATCGGCCGCGTCGGCGGCATGCGACGACACGCGCGCCATCAGGCGCACGCGTCAGCGATCAGGCGCTTTCAGCGCCCGTCAGACCAGGGTTCGAGGCGGATGGTCCGGTGGTTTGGCACCAAGGCCATCAAGCAGACGGTCGTCGCGCGCGGCGAAGGCGTTTTGCGACGGTTCGCGAGCGATCAGCGACATCGCTCCGCCAGGCGCGGGCAGCGAGACGCTGAGCATGCAGAGCGCGAGGAACGGACAGTCTTCGCAGCCCTTGCTCTTGGTCTGGTCCGGACAGCACGGCATGTTGTCCGCCATCGCCTGGTCAGACACGGCTTCGTCCGACATGACAATGCCGGACATGACGTGGTCCGACATCGACTCGTGACCGGACATCCCCTGCATGGCGGCGGCCGAGGCATCCGGCATCATCCGGGCAAACGCCGTCGCCACGGGCGCGAGCAGCAGACCGGCCGCGACGAGAAGCAGAATCCAGAGATTGGCGAGCCGCCTCAGATGCATGCCCGCTTGTCGCACGGATCAGCGGAACCTGCAAATCCGTGCGACTTCACGATCGCGCCAGTGGACGGCGTGCGCGGCCCCCTCACGTCTGCTTCAACACCATCGGATCGACCGGCATCTTGCGCAGCCGCTTGCCCGTTGCCGCGAAGATCGCGTTGCCGATCGCGGGCACGATGCCCGAGGTCCCGGTCTCGCCCATGCCGCCAGGCGGCTCGGTGCTCGGCACGATGTGGACCTCGATGGCCGGCGCCTGGTCGATGCGCAGCATCTGGTAGCTGTCGAAATTGCTCTGCTCGACGCGCCCGTCCTTCAGCGTGATCTCGCCGTAGAGCGCGGCGGTGACGCCGAAATTGATGCCGCTCTGCAACTGCGCCTGCACCGTGTCGGGATTGACCACCGTGCCGCAGTCCATCGCGCAGACGACGCGGTGGACGCGGACCGAGCCGTCCTTGGCCACCTCGACCTCGGCAATCTGCGCAAGGTAGCTGCCGAACACGAATTGCAGCGACACGCCGCGGCCGCGCCCGGCAGGCAGCTTGCCGCCCCAACCGGCCTTGGCTGCCGCAAGTTCGAGTGCCGCCCTGGCGCGCGGCGACTTGCCGAGCAGCGCCCTGCGATACTCGACCGGATCCTGCTTGGCGGCCGCCGCCATCTCGTCGATCACGCTCTCGGTGACGAACACGTTGTGCGAGGGCCCGACGCTGCGCCAGAACGCGGTCGGGATGCCCGGCGGTTCGACCCGGACGTATTCGACGTGGAAGTTCGGAATGTCGTAGACGAGATTGATCGCGCCTTCTGTCGTGTCGGGATCGAGGCCGTTGCGGAACGCCGGCGGCGCCCATCGCGCAATCACCGACGAGCCGGCGAAGCGGTTGTTCCAGGCGACCGGCTTGCCCGATGCATCAAGGCCGACCGAGATCCGGTCGAACCAGTAAGGCCGGTACATGTCGTGCTGGATGTCCTCCTCGCGCGTCCACACAACCTTGACCGGCGCATCGACCTGCTTGGCGATCTGCACCGCACGAATGACACCGTCGACCTCGAGCCTGCGGCCGAAGCCGCCGCCGAGCAGGTGATTGTGCACCACCACCTTCTCCGGCGGCAAATCCAGCATCTTCGCGGCCACCGCCTGCACCCGCGAGAGCGCCTGGTTGCCGACCCAGATCTCGCAACCGTCGGCGCGCACACGCACGGTGCAGTTCATCGGCTCCATCGTGGCATGGGCGAGGAACGGCAGCTGATAGCTCGCCTCGACCTTGGTCGCCGCGCCCGCCATGGCCTTGTCCGTGTCGCCGGTATTCTGCGCGACCGCGCCCGCCTTCGTGGTGGCGGCTTCGAGTTCGCGCGCGATGTCCGATGTCGCGAGCTTGGCGTGGGCCCCCTCGTCCCACTCGATCGTGAGCGCCGCGAGACCCTTCTTCGCCGCTCCCATATGATCGGCCACCACCGCGACGGCGTCATCGAGCTTCACGATCTGGCGCACGCCGTTGACCGCCTTTGCCGCCGCATCATCCACGCGCTTCACCCGCCCGCCGAACACCGGCGACTGCGCCAGTGTCGCGATCTTGACCCCGGGCGGCCGGGCGTCGATGCCATAGACCGCCGAGCCGTTGATCTTGGACGGCGTATCGAGCCGCTTGGCCGGCGTGCCGATCAGCTTGAAATCGGCCGGGCTCTTCAGCGTCACATTCTCCGGCACCGGCATCTGCGCCGCATCGGCCGCGAGCTCACCGTAGCTCAGCTTGCGGCCGGAGGCTGTGTGATGCACTTCGCCGCTCTCGGCGCGGCACGACGCCGGCTCGACGTTCCAGCGCTTAGCGGCGGCCGCGACCAGCATGGCTTTCGCGGTGGCGCCGGCTTTCCGCATTGGTTGCCAGGAACCACGCATCGCATTGGAATTGCCGGTGGCCTGCACGCCGAGCAGCGGGTTGGCATAGAGCTTGTCGCTCGGCGGCGCGTGCTCGAGCTGCACCTGCGTCAGGCCGATCTCGAGTTCCTCGGCGATCAGCATCGGGATCGAGGTGTAAGTGCCCTGCCCCATCTCGACATAGGGCATGGTCAGCACGACCTTGCCGTCGCCGCCGATCCGGATGAAGGCGTTCGGCGCAAAGTCACCGCCGGCCGCGGCCTCGCTCTCGCTTCTCGCGAATGGCAGGCTCACGCTGAGCAGCAGACCGCCACCGGCGATCGCGCCGGCGCGGAGGAAATTGCGCCGCGACAGATCGGCGGCGCGCTCGGTCACAGTGTGGGTCAGCGTCATGGCTCAACCTCCCGACTGCGCGGCTTGCTTGATGGCGTCGCGAATGCGGACGTACGTCCCGCAGCGGCAGATGTTGCCGGACATCGCCTCGTCGATATCCGCATCGGTCGGCTTTGGCTTGCTCGCGAGCAAGGCGGAGGCGGACATGATCTGCCCGGACTGGCAGTAGCCGCATTGCGGCACCTCGTGCGCGAGCCAGGCGTCCTGGATCTTCTTGCCCGCCGGCGTCTTGCCGACCGCCTCGATGGTCGTGATCCTGGAGTCGCCGATGCTGTCGATCGTCGTGATGCAGGAGCGCACCGCGGTGTCATCGAGATGCACCGTGCAGGCGCCGCACAGCGCCATGCCGCAGCCGAACTTGGTGCCGGTCATGCCGAGCACGTCGCGCAGCACCCACAGCAGCGGCGTATCGCCGTCGGCATCGACCGAATGACTGGTCCCATTGATGGTGATCTGGAAGGGCATCGTGACACTCCTGTCCTGGTTCGAGCCCTGAGCGGGATCGCGTCCCGCCGGGCGAAATCGGCAGCATTTCAAAGCGATCGGACACATCATCGCGCCGATTACTCACTTATGGTAATAAATCCAGTTCACGCGTCCTGAAAACATCGCAATGTTACGCATTGAAATGACCATTGGTTTATAATCATGGACCGACTGACCAGCATGTCCGTATTCGCCCGCGTCGCCGATCTCGGCTCCTTCACCGCGGCGGCCAAGGAGTTGCGGATGTCGCCGACCATGATCGGCAAGCATATCCGCTTTCTCGAGGACCGGCTCGGCTCACAATTGATCAACCGGTCCACCCGGCGGCAGGGCCTGACCGAGCTTGGCCGCAGCTATCTCGATCACTGCAAGCACTTGCTGGTAGAGGCGGAGGCCGGCGATGCGCTGGTCGAGGAAGCCTTGAGCGCGCCGCGCGGCAAGCTGCGCGTCGCGACCTCGGTCGCCTTCGGATCGTACAGCCTGGCGCCCGCGCTGGTCCGTTTCATGAAACGATATCCGGAAGTCTCGGTCGACCTCGTCCTCAGCGACAGGATGGTCGACCTGCTCGAGGAAGGGCTCGACGCCGCGATCCGGGTCGGCACGCTGACCGACTCCACGATGATGTCGCGTTCGCTGTCGCCCTACACCGGTGTGGTTTGCGCCGCGCCGCGCTATCTCGCCGAACGCGGCACGCCGCTTCACCCGGGAGATCTCATCCAACATGAATGCCTGCGCTATCCCGGATGGTCGGATGCGCGGAGATGGACTTTCTTCGGGCCGGAAGGCGAAGTCCATGTCGACGTCGGGAGTCGGTTGACGATCAACAACGCGTTCGGCATCCGCTATGCGGCGCTGGCCGGCGCCGGCATCGTGCTGATGCGGGACGAGCTGCTGGCCGACGATATCGCCGCGGGCCGGCTGCAGATCCTGCTGCCGAACTACACGACGCAAGCCCGCGCGCGCCAGATCCTGTGGCCAAAAAACCGCAAGATGACGCCGAAGCTGCGCGCCCTGATCGATTTCATCGTGGAGACGTATGGCTGATCATGTCGAGAGAATGCGAATGTACGCCCCGATGCCCGCAGCAAGATTCAGTGTCGTCCCGGGCGACCCGGGACCCATGACCACCAATGTTCGTTGTTGCACAATGCTGGGGCCACAGCTCGGTTCAACAACGGAAGCCTGTGGTTATGCGTCCCTGCTCCCGTACGCAATTGCGCACTAGGCAGGGACGACACTGTTATTGCGGCAATCGGAATAATCCAATTCGCAATCCACGCCTCTCACTTGATCAGCGCCTCGACTTCCTTGCGGAACGCCTGGCGGGAGCCGTCGCGGGAGTAGAACATATGGCCGCCGGGATAGACCGCGAGCCTGGTGCGGCTCGGACCCGCGAAGGCCGGCAGCTGATCGAGGATGATCTTCGAGGCGAAGTATGGCGTCGCGAGATCGAACATGCCGTGGCCGATCAAGAGCTTCAGCTTCGGATCGAGCGCCAGCATCTGACGCAGCTGCGTCACCGACTCCGGCGGGCTGATGCCGTGACCGAACTCCCAGGCCTTGTTCACGCTTTCGCTGAGCAGGTGATAGGAGCCGTCCGGCCGCCAGTTCAGTCTGCGCGTGGTGAGATCGACCGCGGCGCTGGTCAGCGGCGCCATCAGCGGATCGCCGGACGGATCGTTGAAGTGGAAGTAGCTCGAATCCGGATAGGGATCGAAGCCTTCGACCGAGGCATCGTAGCGGCCGGTCACCTTGCCGTTCTTGCGATCGAACTCGCGGCGGAATTCGCCGATGTCGAAGCGGCCGGCGAGCCGTCTGCTCACCGCCTGATCGATGCCGGTCAGGCTCGCGACCTTGTCGGCGAGCCGCGTGGTGGCCTCGGTATCGGCTTGCCCCTTGACCAGATCGAGCAGGAAATCGCCGCGCGCGTAGTTCTCGACGTCGGCGAGATCGTCGCGCGTCACCGGCCCCTTAGCCTGCCGCGCGACCGCCGTCATGGTCGGCAGGCTTGCTACATATTGCAGGATGCTGGTGCCGGTATAGTCGCGGAAATCCAGCACCGGCGAGATCAGGATCAGGCCGCGCACGCCGACGCCCTGCTGCATTTGCAGATTGCGCACCACCTTGGGTCCGCGAATGCCGCCATAGCTTTCGCCGGTGACATACTTCGGCGAGGTCAGCCGGTCGTATTTCTCCAGCCAGCGGCGGATCACCAGCGCGACCGAATTGGCGTCGCCGTCGACGGTGAAGAAGCGCTTGCGCGCATCCTCCGACGTGGTGACGAAACGGCTGTAGCCGGTGCCGACCGGATCGATGAAGACGAGATCGGTGAAATCGAGCCACGTGTCGGCGTTGGGTTGCAGCTCGGGCGAGGCCGAGGACACCGCGCCGTCGCCATCGAACGGCAGCCGCCACGGCCCCACATTGCCGAATTGCAGCCAGGCCGACGCGGAGCCCGGCCCGCCATTGAACAGGAACGTCACCGGACGGTTCGCCTTCTCGGCGCCGTCGAGCTGGTAGGAGGTGTAGGCGATGTCGGCGAGCGGCTCGCCCTTGTCGTCGAACACGCGGATCGAGCCTGCGGTGGCGCTGAAGTTCAGCGTGCGGCCCGGCAGCGCGACCGATTGCTTGGTCGTCGAATCCGGCGGCAGGCGATGCTGTTCGGCGGTCGATGCGTTGGCCGCAGCGTTGGCGCCGGAGCCGCTCTCGCCGCGCCCTGCCCGCCCCTTCTGGCCGCTCGGGGCCTGCGCGCTCGGCGACGGCGATGGCTGCGGGGTCTCGTCATCGGCCCGCGCCGCGGTTGCGAGGCAGGCCACCAGCAACGCCGCGGCGAGCCGTGTCGCAAAACTGTTAGCCATACCCTGCACTCCCTGGACCCGCCTTTAAGCAATCTTGCCGCAAACTGCGGTAGCTTGGCAGCACCCGCAAGGCATGCGGTCCGTTCCCGGACCATCTCGACAAGGCCGCCCGGGATGTATAGACGAGCGCGGCGTAATCCGGGCCAAAAGAGTTCGTGAGCGATGGCTACCCCCAAGCGGTATGACAAGATCGCCTTCGTCGCCAGTCCGAGCGCGGAAGCGCAGACGGCGCTCGAGCAACTGACCGCGATGTACGGCAACCATTCGGCCGCCGATGCCGACGTCGTGGTTGCGCTCGGCGGCGACGGGCTGATGCTGCAAACGCTGCACGCCAACATGCGCAGCGGCAAGCCGATCTACGGCATGCACCGCGGCACCGTCGGCTTCCTGATGAACGAATACTCGACGCATGATCTGCGCACGCGGCTGGCCGCATCGCGGGAATCGCTGATCAATCCGCTGCTGATGCGCGCGACCGACATCCACGGCGCCGTGCATCTGCATCACGCCATCAACGAGGTCGCGCTATTCCGGCAGACCTACCAGGTCGCCAAGCTGCGCATCCTGATCGACGAGCATGAGCGGATGCCCGAGCTGATGGCCGACGGCATCCTGGTGGCGACGCCGGCCGGATCGACCGCCTACAATCTCTCCGCCCAGGGTCCGATCCTGCCGATCAACGCGGCGCTGCTGGCGCTGACCCCGATCAGCGCGTTCCGGCCGCGGCGCTGGCGCGGCGCGCTGTTGCCGAACTCCGCCTTCGTGGTGATCGAGGTGATCGAGGGCGACAAGCGCCCGGTCGCCGCGGTCGCCGACCATGACGAGGTCCGCGACGTCCGCCGGGTCGAGGTGCTGTCCGACAAGACGATAGCCATGCGGATGCTGTTCGACCCCGGTCACTCGCTGGAAGAGCGCATCCTGCGTGAGCAGTTCGGCTACTGACGGCGGGCAGCCTCGCCGGGCCCCTGCCCGGCAACCAATCATTAACCCCGGGCAGGATATGGTTAACGCTGGGTAATACCGCATTGGCCCGGTATGCCCGTTCGGGACCGGACCATGTATCGCATCGATTTCAACAAGCTGCGATTTTTGATTTGCGACGACAATCCGCACATGCGCCGCATCCTGCGGACGCTGCTGCATTCGTTCGGCGCGCGCGAGGTGTATGAGTCCGAGGACGGCGCCACCGCGCTCGAGATGTACACCCATTACGTGCCCGACATCGTCATCACCGACTGGTCGATGCCGATCTTCGACGGGCTCGAACTCGCGCAGATGATCCGGCAGCCGGAATCCAAGGGCAATCCCTACGCGCCGATCATCATGCTGACCGGCCATTCCGAGAAGCGCCGCGTCACCGTCGCGCGCGATGCCGGCGTCACTGAATTCCTGGCCAAGCCGATCTCGGCCAAGGGCCTCTACCAGCGGATCATGAACGTGGTCGCCAATCCGCGTCCGTTCATCAAGACCAAGACCTATTTCGGCCCCGACCGCCGCCGCAACACCACCAACACCTATATCGGCCCCGAGCGCCGCGGCAGCGGCGAGGTCGAGGTGCTGCAACAGCCGTCGCTGCTCGAAAAGGCGCGCTCGACCATCTAGGACACCGCCATGGCGAAAGACAAAGCTGGGACGATCGAGGTCAAGAGTTTCGGCACCCACCATGTGATCACGCAGCCGAACCCGCTGCGCAAGATGCTGCTGCGGGTCCCCGAGAGCGATCTCGACGATCCCGTTGGCCGCGCCGAAAAGGCGCTCGCCGGGCTGTCCGGCGAGTTCAAGGAGTGGATGACGATCGAGGCCGACCGCCTCTCCGCCGCGCACGCCGCGGTGATGCGCGAAGGATTCAACGACAAGACGCGCGAGGAGCTGTTCCGGGCGGCGCACGACATCAAGGGCGATGCCGCAACATTCGGTTATCCCTCGGCGGCCGCGGCAGCCGAGAGCCTGTGCCGCATCATCGAGCACGCGCCTGATCTCGGCGCGGTGCCGCAACAGTTGATTGCCCATCACATCAACGCCGTGCAGGCGATCGTGCGCAACCGCACCAAGCTCGATACCGCAGTCGTGGCCGGCGTGCTGAGCAAGCAGCTCCGCGGCATCGCCGATGAATTCCTGACCCACGCCAACCGCGATCGCCCCGAGCATCTCGAGGCCATCCTCGCGCCGAGCATCGCCCCTGGCGAATAGCGGCAGGGTCGGCCGCCGCGTTGCGGCAGCCTCTCAAGCATCCATCGATCGCAGGAAACGCGGCTCTCTCAGGCCGCGATGAGATCGTCGTCGTAAGGCAGCACCGAGATCGCGTCTTCCGCGGCGAGCTCCTCGCAGAACATCCGCGCATCCTCGCGGGCCGACTCGGTCGCAAAGCGGCGCAGCAGGATCAAGAGCGGCTCGGCGGCCGACTGATCGGTCTCGCAATGGGTCAGCACGCGCTCCACCATGCGGCGATGCAGCCGCGCGGCGCCGTCGCCGCTGTCGACATAGCCGACCTCGTGGCTGGCCTCGAGCGCGACGCGGAACGCGGCATAGGTGGATTCCGGCAAGCCTGCGCGACGCAGCAGCGCCTGCAGGCCGTTGCCGCCGCGGTCGTTCAGCAGCGCGGAGACGCGGCCATAGGGCAGCCCGGACAGTTCGGCGAGCGCCGCCCCGAACAAATCGAGATTGCCGGACAGCAGCGCACGCAGGATCAGCCCGGCGGTCAGTTGTCCGGTGGCGCGCAGATGCGTGATCAGGTTCTGCATGTCGTCGCCAAAGGCGCGCGCGGCGATGTTCACCGTCGAGCGCTCTTTCGCCTCGCCGGCGATCCGGTCGGCCCGGTCGGCGCCGAGCCAGTTTCGCGCGACGACGAATTGCGCCAGCGTGTCGGAGAGCTTTGCGACCAGCGCCAGCCGCGTGGCGGACGGCAGGTCTTCCAGCGCCAGCATCGATTCGCGGATCGCCGCGAGATGGCCATGGCGCTCGACGATGCGATCCCAGGAGAACGGTGCAAGGCCGGCATATGGATTCTCGATCAGCTCGAGCGCGGCCGCCGCCGATCCAACCTCGGCGATCGCAGCCGCAACGGAGGCCGGAAGATTGACGCGGCGCGCGATCGCGCACTGCATTTCGTCGGAGCCGGTCGCGACGATGTCGACGAGATCGGCATCGATCAAGAGCGGTGAATGTTCCAGCACCGGCAGCGCGATCGCCGGCTGGTCGGCCGACAGCGCCTGCACGATTGCTGCAGGCGCCTCCGCGCTGTGGGCGAACACCTCGGCCATCGCCTGCCGAACCAGCGGCGATGGATCGTCGAGCAGCATCAGCAGCGCGCCTTCGGCTGCGATGCGGTCGTCCTCGGTGAGATCTGAAATGAGCAAGGCCCGGGCCAACGCCCGTGTCGCCTCTGCCCGCTCGCCTGCTGGAGCGGTCCTAATCCAACTAATGAACTGCCGAACGATCATGGTCCTGCCGGCTTACGCAACGAGACGGCATCGACATACGACGCCACTACAAGGAAAAATAAACCATGACGCTTAACAAAGGGTTCACCATAAACGTTTGGGATTATTGACGTTTCGTTAAGACGGCCATGGCGCGCCGCTTCGCACGCGCAGTAAGGAAGCGCTAGCCGTTGCTGTAGGTTCCGTTCGGATCGCTGAACAGATCAAGCCGCCCGGGCGCGCGGACCTTCGGCGTGGCCGAAGCAGTCAGCGAAGCGGAATTGCCCCACAGCTCCTGCACCGCCGGCGAGATCGGCTGCGGACGATCGCCGCCCTGGTAGAGCGAGCGGAACGCCGGCGCCGGCTGCGCCGATGCGACGGCCGAGGTCGCGCCGACTGATGAGGCCGCGCCGGCATTCGGGAAGGTCGACAGATAGGACGCGGTGTCCATGGCCACCGCTTGTGTCGGCGTAGTGCTTGCGATCGCATAAGGCGACATGGTGTCGCCGCCCGCCGCCGCAAAGGCGGTGCGCGTGTCCTTCGAATTCGCCGCCGCGGCGTAGCGTGTCGTCAACACCGAATAGACCTGGCTGACGCTGCGCGCGCTGCCCGACTTGTCGTAGAATATCGACTGGTTCGCCGCAGCCGCCTTCGGAAACATCGTGGCGGCGCTGGCGCTTGGACTGTCCTCGGCGCTCGAGATCAGCTTGCCGGCACCGCCGACGCCCATGAAATGCGCCATATAGAGCTCGGCATCGGTCGGGCGCCGGCCGAGCGTGCCGGTGAGCTTGAAGCTGTTGGATTGCGTCAGCACCGCCGCCATCGACGAAGCGGCATCGGGATCGTCGCGCAGCTTCATGACCGCGTTGCGCGCGGAGGGATCGCTGACCGAATAGCTGCCGTCGGAATTCTTGGTGATGGCGTCGGCATACTGGCCATAGCCGAGCTGGCTTCCGGCCTCCTTGACGGTGCCGAGCCAGGTCTGGTCGATGAACTGATAGAGTCCATGCGCCGACGAAGTCGTGGCGCCCGCCCGCGGATTGAAATTGGATTCCATCTTCGCGGTCGTGAGCAAATATTCGAAGCTCGTGCCGGTGGTGGCGGCCGCCTGCTTGATCGAGCCGGCGACCTTCAGGCGCGAAGCATCGACACCTGCCGAAGCCGTCGCGTTGAAGAGGTCGACCGCCATTGATCCGGTGCCTTGCCCGGGCGCCGGCAATCGGCACCCATGTCCTGTCAACCTGCCGTAATTATGGTTAACGGCAGGTTAAAACCCGGCTCAGGGCTGTGCCTCGTAGTAATGCGCAACCTGGTCGATCTCCTCGGCCGTCATCTGGCGGGCGATGTTACGCATCTGCTGGCTGATGTCGTTGCGGCGGGCCCCGGACGCAAAGGCCTCGAGTTGCGCCTTGATGTAGACCACCGACTGGCCGCCGAGCCAGGGGCTTCCCGCCTTGTTGTCGATATCGCCGTGGCAAGACCCGCAAGGCGGGATGTTGCGCATCGGAGCGCCCGTCACCACGACCGCCGGCGCGGGACGCCCGGTATCCAGATTGTTCGAAGGCACCCGCGGCAGATAGGCGTAATAGGCCGCGACATCCTTCATGTCCTGGTCGCTCATGGCCGCAGCGAACGGGCTCATCACGACGCTGACCCGCGCGCCGGTCTTGAAGTCGTTGAGCTCCTTGTACGTCACCGCGGCAAACTGCCCGGCGAGGTTCGGAGAATGGGCGTCGCTGACGCCCTGCGGTCCGTGGCAGATCGCGCAGCGCTGGGCCAACGTCGCGCCGCGCCCGATCGAGACCTGGTCCGCCTTGGTCAGCATCTCCGAGGTCATGACGACATTGGAGGTCTTGAAATCCGGCTTGACGGCCGTCTCCTGTACCGCCGCGCGGGGAACGCCGGCCGCGCTGCAGATCGCATCCCAGACGCCGGTAAGCTGAAGGTGAGGCTGGAGCAGCGGCAGCCAGATCAGGCCGACGACCGCCGACAGTACGGCAACGCCGGCCGTGATGCCGACGCTGATGCCGAACCAGGGATTGCGCGTGGAGAACAGCGGATGATCGCTCATCGGCCAGCTCCGACATAAACCGCGGGAACGTTGGTCTCGCTCAGCGCCATCAACTGCGCGATCGGGAAGCCGTAGTTCACCACGGTGAGACCGACCATCAATGCGAGCCACAGGCCGAACGAGTTGAGCGCGACCGGAATCCGCGCCGGCATGTGCAGCGGCACGGCGAAACGGTAAGCAGCCGCCTCGTCTCGCGCACCGAACTGCCCGCGGATCAATACCAGCAGGAACAGCACGCCCGACAGCAGCAGGATGAAGCCGCCGATCGCCGACATCGTCACCGAGAAGGCCTGCGGCGCGATCGCGGGGTTGGCATAGTCATAGAACGCCATGCGGCGCGGCATGCCGAGGATGCCGACATAGTGCCACGGGAACGTGGTCACGATCATGCCGATGAACCACAGCCAGAGCTGCGTGCGCATCATCCCAAAACTGTCCAGCGCACGGCCGGTCAGATGCGGCCACAGATCATAAGCGATGGCAAAATACATAATGACGATGGCACCGCCGAAGATCAGGTGGAAATGGCCGGTGATCCACTGCGTGTTGTGCACGGTGGCGTCGAGCTGATAGCTCATGTTGATCAGCCCGCCGGCGCCGCCGAAGCCGAGCATGACCAGCGACAGCGCCGTCGCCAGCATGATCGGATTGGACCATGGCAGCGACCTGATCCAGCCGAACGCGCCCTGCCCGCCGCGCAGGCGGCTGGCGATCTCCGCCGAGGCGCAGATCGTGAACACCGTGAGCAACGTCGGCAGCGCGACGAGGCCGGTGAACACCGAGTGCATGAACTTGATCCCGGCGCCGACCTGTGGATCGGCAAACAGGTGATGCACGCCGATCGGCATCGCCACCACGACGAACAGGATGAACGAGATCCGCGCCATCGCATCGCTGTAGAGCCGGCCGCCGATCGCACGCGGAAAGATCGTGTAATAGGCGATGTAGGTCGGGATCAGCCAGAAATAGACAATGGCATGCAGGGTCCAGGAAAAGAACACGCGCGCCAGCCCGGCGTCGATCGTCGACCTGAGCCCGAGCGCGACGGGCAGGATCAGGAACAGGATCTCAAGCGCCGCACCGACCGCAGTCCAGCCCCAGAGCAGGCATCCCGCGACATTGGCGTACATCGCAAGCGGCACCGGCTTGTCCGGGTTGTCGCGCTTCCAGATCACGAAGTTGATCACCATCAGCGCGACCCAGATCCATGATCCGACCACGACCATGACGACGCCGATGTAATAGAAGGGATTACCGACCATCGGCGGATAGAAGGTGTAGAGCACCGAGGCGAGCCCGAGCGAGACCGGGATCATCGCGACGACGGCACCGACGGCAACCAGGAAGAAGCCCGCCCAGGCCCAGCGCCGTCCGACCAACTCTTTCCCGAGCGACGCTTCGGTGATCGCATAGCCGAATCCCATCGCGATCAGCGTCGGGAACACATACCCCATCGCCGAGCCATGCGCGGTGACCGAGCGATAGTAGAACTCCGGATTGAAATGCCAGGTGTTCAGCGGGCTGCGCACGAACATCTGCCAGGCGCCGAGCACCAGCGCCGCACCGAACACGATGAAGGCGAGCCAGAAGTGAGAGAGGATGAGCCGCTTGTTAGTCAACACAGGTCAGCCTCCGCTTCGCTGCCGCCATGTCGCGGAACGCGGTCTTGTCGACCACCTTGACCTTGCCCCACATGCCCTGGTGGCCGATGCCGCAGAATTCCTGGCACGGCATCACATGATCGCCCGGCGCCTTGAAGCGTACCGGCAGGTCCGTGATGTAGCCCGGCACCAGCATGGTGTTGATGTTGGTGCCCTCGATCAGGAAGCCGTGCACGACATCGGCGCTGGTGGCGCGCAAGTTGATCGGCGTGTCCGCCGGCACCACGATGCATTGCGGCGTGAAGGAATATTGTTGGCCGATGGCGCGCACGGTGACCGAGCCGTCGGCCGCCATTTCACTGCCGAGATTGCTCTCGGTGAACTCGCCGGACAGATGCAGCGTCTTGGGATCGGCGATTTCGACCCGGCCCTGCGGCATCGTCGCCTGATGGATGCCGATAAAGGCGGCCATGCCGACCAGCACGCCGACGATGACGATCGACAGCGTCGCCCAGCGCCGCTCGATCCGCGCCGCGACGGCCTCGCCCGGGCTATGGTCCGTCTCGGTCGCCATCAGGGAACGCTCCGCGGCAGGAAGACCAGCAGATAGAATGCAAACCACAATCCGACCACGATCGCCGTCGCAATGCCTGCGATCGCGACCGCACCGCTTGGGCCGCTGCGCACGATGGTCTCGACGGCCTCGTCCTCTGAGACGGATGTGCTCGGTTGCGGCGAAGATGAGTTGATCATGATCGCCCCCTAGTTCAGCGTTGCTGCACGCAGTTCGTTGGCCTGCCGCGCCGATACCGGCTCGCCGCGGTTGCCCCAAGCCGTTCGAATGTAGGTCACGACGGCCGCGACCTCGTCGTCCGACAGCTTCTGCGCAAACGGCGGCATGCCGTGGGGCATCGGATTGCCTGACGTGCCCGGCGGGTAACCGCCATTGAGCACCATGCGGATGGGGTTGACGGCGGAAACCATCTGGATCGACTGGTTGCCGGCGAGCGGCGGATAGTCCGGCGGCATGCCCTGCCCGGTCGCGCCATGGCAGCTTGCGCAGTCGCGGTCATAGATCGACTTGCCAAGGGACAGCAGCAGACTGCTCTCGGCCGACGGCAGCGAGGTCGACGCCTTTTCCGGCGGACCGCCCTGCGCAAGGCCCTTCAGGTAGACCGCCATCGCACGCACATCGTCATCGTTGAGATATTGCAGGCTGTTGTAGACAACCTCGGCCATCGGTCCGTACACGGCGCCCTTCGCGGACACGCCCTTGCGCAGATAGTCGACGATCTCCTCGATCGTCCAGTCGCCGAGCCCTGTCTCCTTGTTGGAGGTCAGCGACGGCGCGTACCAGTTCTGCATCGGGATCAGGCCGCCCTCGAAGGCCTGCGACTGCTTGCTGCCGCCGAGCGCATTGATCGGGGTGTGACACATCCCGCAATGACCCAGCCCCTCGACCAGATAATTGCCTCTATTCCACTCTGCCGACTTCGTCGGATCAGGCTTGAACTCGCCTTCCCTGAAGAACAGCGTGCGCCATCCGAGGATCAGGGAGCGGTTGTTGAACGGGAACGTCAGGTCATGCGGCTTGTTGAGCTGCCTGACCGGCGGCACGGTACGCAAATAGGCGTAGATCGCGTCGCTGTCCTCGCGCGTCACCTGGGTATAGGAGGCAAACGGCATCGCCGGATAGACCAAGCCGCCATCGGGAAAGCGGCCACTGTGCATCATCTGGTAGAATTGATCCGACGTCCACGTGCCGATCCCGGTCTGCGGGTCAGGCGTGATGTTCGACGTGTAGAGCGTGCCGAACGGCGTTTTCATCGGAAGGCCGCCGGCGAAGGTCCTGCCTTCGCGCGCGGTGTGGCAGGCGATGCAATCGCCGGCGCGCGCGAGATATTCGCCCTTGGCGACGACGGCCGGATCGGCCGCCTTCTGTTGCGCCAGCGCGGTGATGGGCAACAGCGCCAGCGCCAACCCGACAAGCAGTCCTGTTGAGGTTCGCGACATCGGTACGATCCCCTCAGTGCGGTTCGCTGCCGCATTCGAGCGGCATCGGAAGGCTGCCTCGCGGCGCGAAGGATGGATCGGCCGGCGCCGGACGCGAGGACAGGTAGGCGGCCACCGCCTTGACGTCGTCCTCCGTCAGCAGGCTCGCGACCACCTGCATGCAATCGGGGGCGAGCGCAGTGCGCGTGCCGTAGCGCCAGCCGCCGAGCTGGCCGCTGATGTAGGCCGCGCGCAGGCCGAGCAGCCCGGGAATGCCGGGCTCCATGCCGCCCAACGTGGGACCATGACAGGCCGAACAGGGCGGAATGCCGTGCTGCGGATCGCCGTTCTTCACGATCGCTTCGCCGCGCGCCAGGATCTCCTTGCTGTCGACCGGCGGAACCGGCGGCGGAAACGCCGGCCGGAGCGAAGCGAAATACTCGGCGATCTTCTTCAAGTAATCGTCAGTCTGAAACTCCAGCAGGTAGTTCATCGGCGGATATTTCCGCCGTCCATCCCTGAACGCGATCAGCTGGTTATAGAGGTAGCCGGCCGGTTTGCCGGCAAGACGGGGAAAATAGACGTCGCGGGTGCCCTCGCCTTCGGCGCCGTGGCAGGGCGCGCAGGCGAGGACGCGCGCGGCCATCGTATCGGGTGCACGCTCTCCGGTTTGCGATTGCGCCGCGCCGATCGGCAATACAATCGAGGCAAGAAACCCAAGAAGCGGTATCAGGCGATGCGCCACAACTCACCCCCAGCGCGACGACGATGTGCAATTACTTGCACACAGCCGAACGGGAGGCAACGAAGTGCACCACTTCGACGCATTGCATTTGATTTAGATCAACGCTCTATTTGCGATAGAGCTGCGCCGGATCGAACAGTCGCTCGGCATCGACGAATGACAGGCTGACGTCGCCGCCCTCGCCCTTCACGGCGCGATAGAAGCAGGATCGCCGTCCGGTGTGGCAGGCGGCGCCGATCTGCTCGACCTTGATCCACACCGCGTCCTGATCGCAATCCATCCGGATCTCGACCACGCGCTGGGTCTGGCCCGAACTCTCGCCTTTGCGCCACAACGCATTGCGCGAGCGGCTGAAGTACCAGCCTTCGCCGGTCGCGATCGTCTTGCGCAGGGCTTCGTCGTTCATATGCGCGACCATCAGCACGTCGCCGGTCGCGGCATCGGTCGCGACGCAGGTCACGAGACCTGCCGCGTCGAATTTGGGCTGGAAGACCAGCCCTTCTTCGCGGTCGTGATCGTGGGTCGATGCGGACACGGAAAACCTCGCTTAGGGAATTGCGAGGTTACCGGTTCGGTCCTCGCACCAGGGACAGGAAGCGCTGCTGCTCCGCCGGATTGTCGCGGAACATGCCGGTGAAGCGGCTGGTGAAGGTCGATGCACCGTGCTTGGCGACGCCGCGCACCGACATGCAGGTATGCTCCGCCTCGATCAGTATCGCAACGCCGCGGGGCTTCAGCACCTCGTCGATCGCGGCTGCGATCTGCGCGGTGAGATGCTCCTGGGTCTGCAGGCGGCGGGCGAAGATGTCGGTCAGCCGCGCCAGCTTGGACAGGCCCACGACGCGCTCCACCGGCGTATAGGCGATATGCGCCTTGCCGTAGAACGGCATCATGTGATGCTCGCACTGCGAGGTGAATTCGATGTCGCGGACCAGGACGAAGTCGTCGTAGCCGGCGGTCTCACCGAAGGTGCGGTTCAGCACTTCGGCCGGGCACTGATGATAGCCTTGATAGAGCTCGTCATAGGCCTCGACGACGCGGCGCGGCGTGTCGAGCAGACCTTCGCGGAAGGTGTTCTCGCCGATATAGGCGAGCAGCGTCTTCACGGCGTCCTCGGCTTCCGCACGCGACGGGCGCGGCTGGTCGGCACGGACGGCCGCCGCCATGAATTCTGACGGATCGAGCTCGCTGGACTTAACGTCAGATGTCTTGGCGTCGGCTGGCTTGTTGGGGCGAATCGGTTTGATCAAGGCGTCCATGTCGTCTCCGTTCGACCGGCCCTGGCATTGCCCTCAGGCCGGATGTGTCACCGGGCAGACGGGGCGGACTGTCGAACCGCCGGACGCCTGAGTCCCCATCTTGTAGCACCACAACGGCGAATGTGGTCCGCGGTGGCCGCATGGCCGGGCTATGTTTCCGGCGCTGCCGCTCATATATAGGACGGTGAAACCCAGCCGCCAAGAGCGCCCGGCGTCGCCGGAACCAGGCATCTGTCCCCATGCTGAACGACATTTACAACAAGCGGATCATCGAGTTGGCCGGCAATATTCCGCGCCTCGGACGGCTGGCCGAGCCGGACGCCAGCGCCACCGCCCACTCCAAATTGTGCGGTTCGACCGTCAAGGTCGACCTCAAGATGGACGGCCCGGTGGTGACCGACTTCGCCCATGACGTGAAGGCCTGCGCGCTCGGCCAGGCCTCCTCCTCGATCATGGCGAGCCATGTGGTGGGTTCGACTGCGGACGAGCTGCGCGACTTGCGCGAGACCGTCCGCAAGATGCTGAAGGAAAACGGCCTGCCCCCGCAGGGCGGCAAATGGGCCGACATCGCGCTGCTCGAGCCGGTGCGCGACTACAAGGCCCGCCATGCCTCGACGCTCCTGACCTTCGATGCCGTGGTCGATGCGATCGGCCAGATCGAGGCCAAGGCCAAACAGCCGGCGTAGGCCCTGCTTCCAGCGAAGACCTACTGGGACGGCTGGACCGGCGCCGGCGCTGCGGTGCCGCCGGTCGGCACCACGGCCTCGGCGGTCTTGGTCGCCTTCGCGGCCTGCGGTGGCGCCTCACCCTCCATCGCGCTGCTCACGAAGCGATCGGTGTTCTTCGGCTTCGCTTCGGCAACGGGAATTGCATTGTCCAGCCGCGGCAGCACATCGGCGACCGCATCCGTGGTGACGAGATTGGTCAGCCGCAATTCGGCCGCCGACAATTCGTGCAGGTCTTCCCACGGCGGCACGCTGAGTGCGAGCGACAGCAGCTCACCTCCCCCGCCCATGTCGAAGGTGTACTTGGCGAGACGGCCGATATCGCGCTCGACGATCATCAGGTCCTGCGCGGTGTAGCTCGCGGCCTTGGCGTCGTCGGCGCGGTCGCCCATCCAGATCTGATGCACGCGGACGTGGGCGGCCGGCGGCACGTAGCGCGTCTTGCCCGACAGCAGCAGGAATACGCACATCGACTCGCAATAGGCATCCGGCAGTACGCTGGCGCGGTCACCGGTCGCGGCCTGATTGGCGACGCTGATGCCAACCGTGGTCAGCGCGCCGAGGCCGCGGAATCGGCGGCCGAGCGCGATCGCGTCGTTGACCGAGCCGCCGCTGGAGTCGAGCACGATGGTGGCGCCGTTGAGCGGGCGGCTGCGCGCGAACTCGTCGAATTCCTTGGGGCTGTCAGCCGTGATGATGCCGACCGCCGACACCCAGCCCCGGCAATTCGGCTGGCAAGCGATCCAGCTGAACTTCATCGGCAGCTTGCGCTCTTCGAGGGTCGAGCTCGCCCGTGCGGAACTGCCCGCCGTCGTGACCGTGCCGGAAACTGCGAAGCAAAGGGCAACGGCGCCGGTGAGCACCCAACTGCGCAACGAGAGCGACTTGACGAGCCTCAATTTGGTTCCTTCCCCCAAGCCCTTGGTGATGCGAGCGGTGGCAATGGCCCCATGGCAACGCGCCACGATTCTGTCATCGGCGCGTTATGGGAACGGTAGCCTTGCTGACCTGGACCGTCCATAGGACCCTTGCTGCAGCGCCATTTGCGCTGTGCAATAGTTGCGAACTGTGGCGTAAATATCTGCAATTGAACAGTTCCTTGGCTTGGAACCCCCGCAAGACTACGTACATACTTGCGTATGCCGTCGACAGATCATTCAACATCACACCATCCGCGATGCATGGACTGTGCCACCACTGCGCGTCGATTGCCGCGCAACTTCGGCCGCGCCCTGATCTGGATCTACCGGCACACGCTGTCACCGCTGGTGGGCTACAACTGCCGGCACCTGCCGACCTGCTCGGTCTATGGCGACGAGGCGATCGAGCGCTTCGGGCTTTGGGCCGGCGGGTGGATGACGCTGGCGCGGCTGCTGCGCTGCCAGCCCTGGGGCACGTCGGGGATCGACAACGTGCCGGCGGTCAAGCCGCCGGGCGCGCAGTGGTACTTGCCATGGCGCTACGGCCGCTGGCGCGGCGTCAACGACACCTGATCAATTGCTGCGGCGCTTCCAAGCGCAGCGCGCATTGCTGGTTCGGCGGAACTGTGGCGATAGTTTCTGCATTGTTTCGTTGCCCGCCTGGGATCCCCTCGGGGAGGAAACAACAATGCGCTGGAAAATCAGCCACAACGGTCACGATCCCCGGCAGATCGATTTGTTGGCCGTGCTTGCCCTGCTGGTCGTGATCATTGCCGCCAAGGGCTACTTCACCCACAATTCCAACAGGCCGAGCACGACGGCGTTCATCGTGCCGAGCCAGAGCGTCAAGTGGTGAGGCACATACCTACTCGGCTGGAGCAGTGCGCACCGGGCGCGGCCGCGTGATGACCACGACCACCAGGGCCGCCGCGACGAAGGCCGTCGCCACGTAGCCCGCGCTATGCAGCCATTCTCGCGCGAACAGCAATCCGCCGATCGCCGAGCCGATGGCCTGGCCGATATACAGCACCGAGGTGTTGAGCGAGACCGACGCCGACGCGAGCGCCGGCGCCGCGCCGACCAGACGCACCTGCTGCATCGAATTGGTCGAGGCAAAGCCCAGGCCCCACACCGCAACGGAGGCGGCCATCAATGCATAGGCGCCCGCGCTCAACGCCCAGCCGGCCACGCCGGCGAGCAGCAGCACGGTGAACAGGACCGACGTCTTCCAGGCGCCCCAGGAATCCACGATGCGGGTTGCGATCGCGATGCCGACGAAGCCGAAGATGCCGTAGAGCGCAAACACGATCCCGACGGCGTCGGCATTGGCGCCGGTCAGCTTGGCGAGCAGCGGCCCCATGAAGGTGAACACCACGAACTGACCCGACATCTGCAACGTCGTGATCGACAGCAGCAGGATGACGGTCGGATTACGGCCGAGATCGGCCCACGTCCTCAAATCGACCGGCACGCCATGCAATCCGCCGGGCAGCCGCCACCACAGCAGCAGCGAGCTCACGAGCCCGGTCAGCGCGATCGCGCCATAGGTCACGCGAAAACCGTAACGGCTTGCGATGAAGGTGATCAACGGCAGCCCGATCGCGGCGGCGAGCGACCAGCCGAGGAAGATATAGGCGATCGTGCTGCCGCGCTTCTCCACCGGCACGATCAGCGCCGCGGTGCCGGCCGCCTGCGGTGTGTAGAGCACGCCGACCGCAAGCATCACGAGGCGGATGACCAGCAGACTGTCGTAGTCCGGTGCGAAAGCCGATGCCGCGTTGGTCAGCGTCAGCACCAGCAGCGTCGCCGTCAGCAAGGCGCGCCGTTCGAACCGGCTGGTCAGCCACGCCGTCACCGGCGAGCCCACGCACAGCACGATCGCGCCGAATGTGATCAGGAGACCCGCGGTGTGGATCGTGACGCCGAGGCCATCAGACAATTCGGCCAGCATGCCGGCCGGCGCCAGTACCGAGCAGCCGGTGACGATGTTGCCGAGCATCAGTGCGGTAGGAGCGAAGCGTTTCACGCCGCGGTGTTAGCAGACTCCGAGATCAATGCAACTGCATCTAAATGCATGGCACTTGATCGCTTGGCGCCTCTTGCGCTCACGGCGCCGGCGATGCCGTCGGCGCCGCGTTGACGCTCGGCGAAACGACAAGGGGAATCGGAGCCGCGGGCTTCGGACCTGCCGTCGCCGCCGGACACGATGCCAGAAGCTGCGTCCATCCCTGATCCAGCCCGGTCGTGTCGATGTCGAATGTCGCATAGCCGGGCTTCAGGTCGGACTTTGCATCGGACCTGACGTCGGATCTGGCATCGGACGACGGCGTGCTCTCGCCGACCTGAAGATGGGGGACCGCCAGCATCGCCTGCACGCTGTCCGAGCTCACCGGGTCGCTCCAGACCTCGTATTTTCCGAACCGCGCCGGCGATCTGCCGAACGCGATGGTCTTGGTGGCGCCGGCCATCATCACCACCGTGCTTTTGCCGGCGACGCCTTCATCGAACTCGCGCACGAACATCAGCCGCCCGCGATCCCTGTTCTCGCAGAACAGGCGCCACTCCATCATGCGGAACGAACTGCCGTCGCCCTTTTTCTCCTGCGCGATCTTGCGCACATAGGGCCGCGTTTCCTTCTCCACCGCCCACAGGGTTTCCGGCAACGGCCGCGTATCGATTCCGAAGCGATAGAGTTCCGGCCGCGTCAGCACGTGCAGGCTCTCGAACTTCACAGTCCGGATCAGTTCGCTGAGCTCATGGCTGATCCCCATCGCCGCCAGGAACAGGTTGCGGTCGCGATCGGCGCTCACCATCTCGCGCCGCCTGAAGTCCGCGACAGCCTGGGGCGGAGGATGCCCATGGACCACGAACATCAGCTTGGAATTGTGCACCCCGAGCACCGAATCGGGTGCCACTTCGCGGGTGGTCGCGCCCAGGAACAGATAGGCGCAGGCCGAAACGCACATCGCATTTCGGGTGGTGAGTTCGGCCTCGACCTCCCCCTTCGCAGCCTTGATCTTGAGGCAGGCGGCGTCGACCTGCGTGCCGGTGGAACAGGCCGGCACGTTGGTGCGGCCGACACGGGCAACCGCCTTGCGCGCGCGCAGAAACCGCGCAATCGCATAGGACTGCTCGACGTTTCCGCCGGGCGAGTGAAGGTAGATCGGAAGCTGCGTGTCCTTCGTGGCAAGCAGGAAGCTGCGAATGCGCGCCGCCGCATCCCGATCGATCTCGCCTTCGATCGCAATCCAGCGATCGCAACCGGCGCCGCAGGCGTTCGCCGGTCCCTTGGCGAGGTAGATCGTCAGCCGTTTCGCAAATCCGACCTTCTCGACCGGTGTTTCTTCCGCCCGCAAGACGCCGGGGACCAGAAGCAGCGCCACGAAAAACAGGACACGGGAAAGCATGAATTTGGCGGATCGCACGATGTCGGGAAGGTGGACGTTCGACGTTAGACGATGATCGGCAGCGTCGCAACGCTCGGTGCCGTCAGGTGCGGCGAGCTTGCCTCAATTCCCTGCCGCTGGAGCCCCATTTTCTTGATATTGCCGGATTGCAGGCGTCAAATCCCCTGCTATACCGCTGCTTTCCGCTTACCTGCGCTCGTTCGCAGGAGTGAGCTACAGGAGACATCATGGCAGACACGCCACCCAAATCCGAATCCGGATTCCAGTACAGCCTCTCCAACCTCAAACCCGCAGAACCCGTGGACAAGATCGCCCTCACCTTCCCTGATGGAGCGAGGCGCGAATTCCCGAGAGGGACCACCGGTCTCGACATCGCCAAAGGCATTTCGCCCTCACTCGCCAAGCGCACTGTCGCGATGGCGCTCGACGGCACGCTTGCCGACCTCAACGATCCCATTGAAGCCGACGCCAGGATCGAGCTGGTCGGCCGCGACGACCCGCGCGCGCTGGAACTGATCCGGCACGATGCCGCGCATGTGCTCGCCGAAGCCGTGCAGTCGTTGTGGCCGGGCACCCAGGTCACGATCGGCCCGGTGATCGAGAACGGCTTCTACTACGACTTCTTCCGCAACGAGCCGTTCACCCCGGAAGATTTTGCCGCGATCGAGAAGCGGATGCGCGAGATCGTCGCGCGCGACAAGCCGTTCACCAAGGAGGTCTGGGATCGCGAGAAGACCAAGCAGGTGTTCCGCGACAAGGGCGAGGCCTTCAAGGTCGAGCTGGTCGACGCCATTCCCGGCAACGAGCCGATCAAGATCTATTTCCAGGGCGACTGGTTCGATCTCTGCCGCGGCCCGCACATGACCTCGACCGGGAAGATCGGCAACGCCTTCAAGCTGATGAAGGTTGCCGGCGCCTATTGGCGCGGCGATTCCAACAATCCGATGTTGACCCGCATCTACGGCACGGCATTCGCGAAGCAGGAAGACCTCGACGCGTACCTCAAGCAGATCGAGGAGGCCGAGAAGCGCGACCACCGCAAGCTCGGCCGCGAGCTCGACCTGTTCCACTTCCAGGAGGAAGGCCCCGGCGTGGTGTTCTGGCACCCGAAGGGCTGGACCATCTTCCAGCAGCTGATCGCCTATATGCGGCGCCGACTGCTCGGCGACTACAACGAGGTCAATGCCCCGCAGATCCTCGACAAGGTGCTGTGGGAGACCTCGGGCCACTGGGACTGGTACCGCGAGAACATGTTCGCGGCGCAATCCGCCGGCGACGAGGCCGAGGACAAGCGCTGGTTTGCGCTGAAGCCGATGAACTGCCCGGGCCATGTGCAGATCTTCAAGCACGGGCTGAAGAGCTACCGCGACCTGCCGCTGCGGCTCGCCGAGTTCGGCGTCGTGCATCGCTACGAGCCGTCGGGCGCGATGCACGGCCTGATGCGGGTGCGCGGCTTCACCCAGGACGACGCCCATGTGTTCTGCACCGAACAGCAGCTCGCCGAGGAATGCCTCAAGATCAACGACCTGATCCTGTCGACCTACGCCGATTTCGGCTTTGACGGCGAGCTCACGGTCAAGCTCTCGACGCGGCCCGAGAAGCGGGTCGGCACCGACGAGATGTGGGATCACGCCGAGCGCGTGATGGCGACCGTGCTGTCGGAGATCAAGGCCAAGGGCAGCAATCGGATCCGCACCGAGATTAATCCGGGCGAAGGCGCGTTCTACGGGCCGAAGTTCGAATATGTGCTGCGCGACGCCATCGGCCGCGACTGGCAGTGCGGCACGACCCAGGTCGACTTCAACCTGCCGGAGCGGTTCGGCGCGTTCTACATCGATCACGACGGCTCGAAGAAGGCACCGGTCATGGTGCACCGCGCGATCTGCGGCTCGATGGAACGCTTCATCGGCATCCTGATCGAGCATTATGCCGGCAACTTCCCGCTCTGGCTGGCGCCGACGCAGCTCGTGGTCACGACCATCACCTCCGAAGGCGACGAGTACGCCAAGGTGGTGGCGGCAGCGGCGCGCCGCGCCGGGCTGCGGGTCGAGATCGACCTGCGCAACGAGAAGATCAACTACAAGGTCCGCGAGCACTCGCTGGCCAAGATCCCGGCCCTGCTCGTCGTCGGCAAGAAGGAAGCCGAGACGCATTCGGTCTCGGTCCGCCGCCTCGGCAGCGAGCGCCAGGTCGTGATGCCGACCGATGAGGCGATTGCCGCGCTGGTCGATGAAGCAACGCCGCCGGACGTGAAGCGGGCGCGATCCGCCGCCTGATCTTCACAATCGGTCTAAACTGGCTTTCGCCGGCTCCGTCGTGCCCCCATCTTGGGAGCACGACTCCCCTTGAAGGACATTTCCGTGCCCGATGCCATTGAACTCCTGAAGACACGCCGCTCGATGAAACCGCGCGAGATGACCGGCCCCGGCCCGTCCGCGGCGAGCTCGAGACCATTTTGACGATCGGTACGCGCGTGCCCGACCACGGCAAGCTGGCGCCCTGGCGCTTCATCGTGTTCGAGGGCGATGCCCGCGCGCGCGCCGGTGACGTGATCGCAAAGGTCTTCGCCCGCAAGAATCCGGGCGCGCCGGCCACCGATATCGAGGTCGAGAAGAAACGCCTGACCGATGCGCCGCTGGTGATCGGCGTGGTCTCCTTCACCAAGCCGCACCCGAAGGTGCCGCCGTGGGAGCAGGAATTGTCGGCGGGCGCGAGCGCGATGAACATCGTGACCGCGGCGACCGCGCTCGGCTACGGCGCCTGCTGGCTGACCGGCTGGTTCGCGTTCGACCGCGACGTGCTCGACGGTCTCGGCCTGAAGCCGGACGAGAAACTCGCCGGCCTGATCCACATCGGCACGCCGACCAAGCCGAGCGAGGACCGCCCGCGCCCGGCGCTGTCGGATATCGTGACGCGGTTCTGAAACCGTAGATCTGTCATGGCCGGGCTTGACCCGGCAGCCTTGTGGCCCGCATGAGCGCAGCGATATGCGGGTCCCTCGTCCCGGGTGTCGCGTTGCTCACCCGGGCCACGAAAGCCGTAGCCGTAACCGGCTTGACGCCTCGAACGCGACTAAGCCGCCTTCGACGCGCGCTCCGCGAAGCCGCTCAGCAAGGCTGCGATCTCGTGCCCCGGCCTCGCGGCGCTGAACAGGAATCCCTGCACCTCGTTGCAGCCTTCGGCTCGCAGCCAGTCGAGCTGATCCGTCGTCTCGACGCCTTCCGCGGTCGTGGTGATCTTGAGGCTGCGGCCGAGGCCGGAGATCGCACGCACGATCGCGACGCAGTCGGAGCGCCGCGCCAGATCCTTCACAAAGGAGCGGTCGATCTTGATCTTGTCGAACGGGAAGCTGCGCAGATAGCTCAGGCTGGAATAGCCGGTGCCGAAATCGTCCATCGAGATGCTGACGCCGAGCTCGCGCAGCTGATGCAGGATCGCGAGATTGGCCTCCGTCTCCGCCAAAAACACCGACTCGGTGATCTCGAGCTCGAGCCGGCGCGCCGACAGGCCGGAATGCGCCAGCGCCGAGATCACGGCCTGGACCAGATTACGGCTGCGGAACTGCACCGGCGACAGATTGACCGCGACCTTCACGTCGGCAGGCCACTTCATAGCCTCGGCGCAGGCCTCGCGCAGCACCCATTCGCCTAGGGCCACGATCAGGCCGATGTCTTCGGCAACCGGGATGAACTCCGCGGGCGACACCATGCCCTTCTGCGGATGCCGCCAGCGCAGCAGCGACTCGAAGCCTGAGATGCGGTCGGCGGCGATGTCGACCAGCGGCTGGTAGTGCAGCTCGAATTCGCCGTTGCTGAAGGCCGCGCGCAGATCGCGCTCCATGTCGCGGCGCTTCTGCGCCTGCTGATCCATCTCCGGCTCGAAGAAATGATGCACGCCGCCGCCCTCGGACTTGGCGCGATACAACGCCATGTCGGCATTGCGCATCAGGTCCTCCGACGTCGTGCCGTCGCCCGGCGACAGCGCGATCCCGACGCTGGCGCCGACCACGACCTCGAGCCCGTCGATCTTGTAGGGCGCGCTCAGGGCATCGATCAGCCGCTCGGCGAAAGCGCTAGCTTCGTTCGGCGAGACATCCGCGGCAAGCGCGATCGCGAACTCGTCGCCACCGAGACGGGCCGCGACATTGTCGTCGCGGACCACCTCGCGCAGCCGCTCCGCCACCAGCTTGAGCAGCCGGTCGCCCATCGGATGCCCGAAGGAATCGTTGACGTTCTTGAACAGATCGAGATCGATGCACATCACTGCGACGCGCCGATTGCCGGACCGGCTGCGCTCCAGCGCCTCGCGCAGGCGCTCCTGGTAGAAGTCGCGGTTCGGCAAGTTGGTCAGACCGTCATGGTGCGCCATGTGCGCGATCCGCGCTTCGGCGGCACGGCGTTCGGTGATGTCGACCACCGCGACCAGATAGCCGTCGCGGCCTTCGAACGCCACCCTGCGTCCGAAGGTCAGCACATGGATCTCGGTGCCATCAGCCTTGATGTGCCGCCAGTCGCGGCTCGATTGATAGACGTCGCCGACCTCGCGCAAGGCGGCGCTGTGCATGGCCCACTCATCCTCCGGCCAGATCTGGCGCAGCGTCATGCCGAGAAATCGCTCCCGGCTGTACCCATAGTGCTGAACGGCAGCGTCGTTGACACTGAGGAACTCCATCGTGCCGGCGTCGAATACCCACATCGGCATCGGGTTGTTCTCGAACAGCAGGCGGAACGACTGCTCGCGCTGCTTCAGCGCGGTGACGTCGGAGACGGTCAGCGACAGCATGTCGCCGAACGCCGTGACACCGAGGCGCAGGCAGCGATCGCCGCTGTCGATCTCGAACTGGCCGCCAGGACCGTTGCCGACGAATCCGCTGCCGACGAATCCGCGCAGGCGGTCCATCACCGCCGGCGCCGCCAGCGGATTGCCGCCGGCGCTGAGCCGGCGCCACAGCAATTCGGTTGCCGGCCGCATCAGCAGCTTTGCAGCACCCTGGTTGAGATGCACGACCTGGAAATCGGCCGGCTCGCCCCGCGCATCGCGGATCGCGGCGAGCGACAGCACCCCCTCGTCGGTGGCCGAGAAAATCGTATCGAGCAGATTGTACTGCGCATTGCGCTCGTTGACATAGACGCCGACCAGGATGCCGCCCCAGCGCGACCGCGTCGGCAGCGCCAGCACGTCGAAGGTCCGCACCAGGCCGTCGCGCACGCAATGCGCCGATGCGAGATAGGGCCGGCAGTTCTCGCGCGCGTTTGCGGCGGCTTCGGTCAACGCGGTGGCGCAGTCCGGCGGCAACGCGCTGAGCGGAATGTCCCAGCGCTCGTCGTTCAGCCAGGTCTGGACATAGCGGCCGGTGTGCGAGACGCTGAGCACGCCGTCGACGTTCCGCAGCAGCACGATATGATCGGCGAGCCGACCGAGACTGCCGAGCATCACGTCTTCATAGTGCGGCAGCTTTTCGCCGGGGCGAACCGCGGCCTGCCACTTGCGTTGCAGAACCGGAACGTCGGCGAACATCTCGGAATTGAACTTGACCGATGTCTTAGCTGAATTCTTGTTGGCCATGACCATGGCACGCCCCGTTCACGCAAACGCCAGAGCATGATCCGGAAAATGTGCGAAGCGGTTTTCCGAAAGGATCATGCTCAAAAAAAGCCAAAGCGCGATGACGCCTCAACGTGAACCCATCGCGCCGTGGTCCCCGTGGCATCCAAGTCATGCCGCGGCTTAACGCCATGTAAAAATAGCGATGCTGCGCGTCGCCGCCAGCGATTATGACAGCTCAAATTCGCGCGATGGTTAGTTCGCGTTAGAAACTATGACAGTTGCATGAAATGCAGCGCGGTCAGGCGTCAGCGCGCCACGACCTCGACTTCGCCATCGACGCCGTTGACGACGTTGAAGGGACGCTCGAACACCTTGCCCTCGTTCTTGGCGATTGCACGATACTCGCCTTCCGAGAGCACGACGCGCGGGAACGCGCCGATCGATTCCTTAATCACGTCGCCGCCCGGCGTAATCACCGACCATGCGGTGTTGGCGAGCGCCTCGCCGCCCTTCTCGCTGACCAGCTTCAGCGTGATGACGGCCGCGCGATGCGTGACGGTGACGTCGGTCAGCTTGCCCGCCGCGACGCGAATGTCGGAGCGCACCACCGAGTTGGCGTCACCATAGTTGGAGACGATGTAGTAGGTGCCCTCGGGCAGCAGCGCGACATCGCCGGCGGAGACGTTGGGCACCAGCGGGCCGCGGTCCGAGCCGTCGAACTGGCTGCCCTTGTAGATCGCGAACGAGATCTGGTTGGCCGGGATCTTGCTGGAGCCGACCCGGCCTTCGATCCGCAGGCCGCCGGCCGGCAGCACGAACGACTCGCGGTCGGTCTCCGACTTCAGGCTGACGGCACGCACCGCGCTGACGAGGCCGAGCGCGACATGGACGACGTAATTGCCGGGCGGCAGCACGACGTTCGGCGTCGCCCCGCGTTCCTCGCGGACCAGCTTGTACGTGCCGTTGTCGTCCGGCTTGTCGGCGAACACCCGCCACACCAGCCCGGCATTGATGACCGGCAGGTCCTTGCCGTAGCGCGCCGTCAGCGACAGCACAGCCTGCCCGGCGGTCGGGGAGCCGGCCGGCGGCGTCACCGGAGGCACGGTCGCGATCGATGGCTGGACGATGGTCGGTTGGGTCAGTGGACCGGGCAGAACGGGCCCGGAACCGGCCCCGGACGGTGGGGCCAGATTGAGGGCCGGGCCGGACGGTACATCTGGCACCGAAGCAGGCGGGATCGGCGGCGGCCGGTCGCTGAAAAACTGGGCCGACACGGAGGTGGGGACCAGGGCGAGCAAAAATGCGGCAAGCGCCACTAGCGGAAGGAGCCGCATGCCCCGCCCGCATCCGCCGATGCCGTTGCCCCTCGAAGTCATCCCCATGCTTTTCAACGAAAACGCGGCAAATTCAAGCCTTCGTGCAGGGGGCGTCCAAGGCTTTGTCGCAGTCCGGACGGCGCCGTCCCCCTCTTTGGAACCGGTCGATCAAGCCGATGTTAGCCATATCGTCGCGGTCCAGTCACATTCCCTGCCTACCGCGGTTCAGCCGGGCATGAATCATGCCTGCTCGGAATAACCATGAAGACGGACGACGCTGGCGCCGCCATGCCGCGCGGCCTAGTCTCGCGCTGGCAGGAGATTTGTCGTGTTGGATAGCTGGATGGGCCGAGGCCACAAGAGCTCCGACGGCCCCGACAAGGTAGGACTTGGACCGGTTCGCCGGCCGGTGATCGGGCTTGCGCTCGGCGGCGGCGCGGCGCGCGGCTTTGCCCATATCGGCATCATCAAGACCCTGCTCGCCCATGGCATCGTCCCCAATGTCGTCGTCGGCACCTCGATCGGGTCCGTGGTCGGCGGCGCCTATGCGGCCGGCCATATCGACAAGCTGGAACAGTGGGCCCGCAGCCTGCAGCCGCGCAGCGTGCTCGGCTACCTCGACATCCGCCTCAACGGCTCCGGCCTGATCGGCGGCGCCAAGCTCGCCGCCGAGATCGAGGCGGCGCTGGGCCAGGTCATGATCGAGGACCTCACGGTCAAGTTCGCCAGCGTCGCAACCGAAGTCCGCACCGGGCACGAGATCTGGCTGACCCAGGGTCGCGTGGTCGACGCCATGCGCGCCTCCTACGCCCTGCCCGGCATCTTCGCGCCGGTGCTGATCGGCGACCGCTGGCTGGTCGACGGCGCGCTGGTCAACCCGGTGCCGGTTTCGGCCGCGCGCGCGCTCGGCGCCGAGATCGTCATTGCGGCGAACCTCTCCAGCGACGTGTTCGCGCACTCGACCACGATCTACAATCACGGACCGTCCGCCGCGCCCGAGGTGACGGTCGCGGTGACTGCCGAGGCCGAGATCGAGCCAGAACCGCCGAAGCGCCGGTTCGGCCGTTTCTTCTCCGCCGAACGCACCGTGAAGCGGGAGTTTTTCGGCAGCGCCAGCCGGCCCGGAATCTCCAGCGTCATGGTCGACGCCTTCAACATCATGCAGGACCGCATCACCCGCGCGCGCCTCGCCGGCGATCCGCCTGATATGCTGATCTCGCCGCGCGTCGGTCAGATCGGCTGGTTCGACTTCCACCGCGCCGACGACCTGATCGCGCACGGCATCCGCGCGGCCGAACGCGCCATCGGCGCGATCGAGGAAGCCATCGATATCCTGGTGCCGCCGTCCAACGGCGCGGGCACCACCGGGAAGTAGCGCTCAGGCGGTCTTGATGTAGTCGCGCAGCGCTTCCTGCTCGTGCTCATATTCCTGCACGCGGCGCTTGACGACGTCGCCGATCGAGATCAGCCCGACCACCTTGCCGTCCTCGACGACCGGGAGATGGCGGAACTTGCCGGTGGTCATCATCTCCATCAGGCCGCTGACGGTATCGGACTCGCGGCAACTCACGACCTTCTTGGTCATCACCGCGCTCACCGGTTCCTCCAGCACGCCCGCGCCGCGCTCTGAGAGCACGCGCACGATGTCGCGCTCCGACAGGATGCCTTCCATCCGGCCCTGCTCCATCACCAGCACGGCGCCGATCTTGCGCTCGCCGAGCAGTTTGACCGCGGCCGAAAGCTTCGCGCCGGGCGCGACGCTCATGACCTGATGGCCCTTTGCATCGAGAATGGAACGTACCGTCATTGTCGTCTCCCTGAATCCGTTCGCTCCCCGCATCAGCGGGGTCGAGCCTGTTCGCCAGAGTCTTCAATCAACAGTTCCGCGCAGATTTCGGTTTCGGGGCGCGGTCGGTAGCTGGGCTCGATGTGTCGGCCCGCTTTGTTCTGTGTCGCAAAGATGATGGAGGAATTCGAACCGAGCCGCAAGCGGCGATCAGACGCGGCCGGACTGGTCCAGCGACGACGCATCCGCAGCATCATCTCGCGCACGCGGAATCGGATCGAACAGCGAGAACAGCAACAACCCGGCGAGGAAGCCGCCGATATGAGCCTGCCAGGCGACGATCGTGTCCTCACCGCCGAGCGACAGCGACGTGGCGCCGAACAGGATATTGACGCCGAACCAGATCGCCAGGAAACCGAGCACCCGTCCATTGCGCAGCGCCCGCCACAGCGACAGCGCGGGCACCTTGGCGGCCGCCTCGGCGTCGCCCCGGTTGAACGACAGGAAGCTGCCCTTGACGAAGGCGAAGCGGATCGCCGCCGCCATCGTCCCCGACACCGAAGCCGACGCGCCGATCATTGGCGCGATCGCGTGCTCATGGGTCAACAGATGTGCGAGCGCGCCGGCGGCCGCCGTCACCGCCATGAAGACAAAGAAGCGAACCGCGCCGAAGCGGCGTGCCAGCGCGCTGCCGAACGGCAACAGCCACAGCACGTTGAAGCCGATATGGGTGAGATTGGCGTGCAGCAGCGAATAGGTGACGAAGGTCCAGACCTTGGCACCGTCCCCGCCCGGAAAGGTGATGTCGAGCAGCGTCGAATCGTAGCGCTTCGGGATGAAGCCGAAAACGTCGATGGTCCAGTTCTCCATCTCCGGTGGCAGCAGCACCCGCAGATGGATCACCGCGATCAGCACGACGTAGGCGGTGAGCGCCGGTGGCAAGGTCAGGATTGGCTCGCGCGGCGCCTCCGGCGGCGGCGCGAGCGGGGATTCGGGATGGGAGTCCAAGGGGTCAGCGACCTCGAATGCGGCTGTGAATCAGAGATAGGCGGCTTTCGCACCGCTGTGCAAGTGCACAATCCCGAAATCGGACAGCCGGCGGCGCGCGGCGCCGGAATCGAGAGAAAGAAAAGGGAGGGCGCTGAGAACACCCTCCCTGATCGGCTGGTCTTGTCGTGCCCCAGGAGGACCGGGAGAACATCCCCACCCCTCCCCGCACGATGACCAAACTGTTTGACGCTGCCTGTGTACCAACCGCGCCGGCGCTTGGGGCAGCCGGCGCGAACGGGAACGCGCGAACCCTACGCACAGGTTCCGCCCACGCCAAGGACATAGTTAAATTTACGTTAACAACACAAAGCTGCCGATAAGCCGCCCAAACCGCGGCCACGGCATGGACGCTGCACAGCCTTCCCTGCACAACAGAGAAGGGAAGGCGCCTGAGCAAAACCGGGACAGATGTGTCCCGCCGAGACAGGAGCCGGGCAAGGTTCTTTAGATGAAACACAGCTCCAGCCGCGAGTTCTTCGCCTATTGGAATGCGAAGCGCGGCACCGCACGTGCACCTGACCGGAGTGAGTTCGAGCCGTCCGCGGTGCGCGAGTTGCTGTCCGACATCTTCGTGCTGTCCTATGACGGCGAGACCCGCTTTCCCTTCCGCGTCGCCGGCACCCGGACCTCCGCCCTGCTCGGCTGCGACCTCAAGAACCGCAGCTTCTCGGCCCTCTTCACCGGCGAAAGCCGCGGCGAGATCGAAGACATCATCACCTGCGTCGTCGAAGAGACCCTGCCGGCCATCGCCGGCATCACCGCGACGACCGAAACCGGCTCCAAGGCGCATCTCGAGCTACTGCTGCTGCCGTTTACGGCCCGCGTCCATGTGCCGGCGAGCCTCACCGGCCTGCTCGCCCCGTTCGAGGACGACGTCATGAGGCTACACGACCTGGTGCTGACCTCGTGGCGCTACCTGCATCCCCAGGAGCGGTTTGTGCCGCGGACCCTGCGCAAGCTCGCGATCGCGCGCGGCCTGATGGTCTACGAAGGCATCCGCTAGCCGCCCCCGCCCGTCGTGCCACGGGATGGCCGGAGCCGGTCGCTTGCGCCGCGAGCTGTGGAACTCTATTAGCTGTTGTGCCGCCACAGCGGGGACAACCCGCGCATTGCAGCTGCGGCGGGGCTCGGCATGTTTCGAAATTCGATCAGGCAGAAGATCGTCGGCATCGCCGCGGGACTGATCGTCCTCGCGGTGATCACCTCGCTGCTGTCCATGGTGATGGCGGGACAGGTCGGCCATCTCCTCGACGAGCTCACCAACCGCTACATCCCCGCCTACGGCCACCTCGCCCGCGTCAACATCCGTTCGCTGGAGCGGTCGTTGGCGATGCGCCGGATGATGATGGCGAAGATGCAGGCGCCGGGCGGAGACAGCGGCTACGCGGCGGCGCGCAAGACCTTCGACGAGATCGAGCCGACGCTCAAGCGCGAGGCCGACGCCGCGCGCGCGCTGATCGATGCGATCATCGCCGATCCCTCGACCCCCTCCGACAACGCCGCGCTCGGGCGCCTCGATGACCGCATCGACAATGCCGTCAACGATCTCCTGATGCGCCTGAACGCAGAGAACAAGACGCTGCTCGAGCAGCTCGATGCCCAGGAGTTCGCGGCCGCGAAAGCGACCACGCTCCGCGCCGACGCCCTGCGCGACGATTTCAGCAACCGGATCGAAGGCATCCGCGCCGACATGCTGGCGCAGGTCGCCTCTGCCGCGGCGAAGGTGATGGGTGCCCAGCAGCGGGCGATCATCATCTCCGGCGTCGTGACCGCGATTGCCGCGATCCTCGGCTTCGTGTTCGCGATGCTGGTCGGCAGCGGCATCACGCGCCCGGTGATGCGGCTGCTGGAGAGCACCCGCGAGGTCGAGGCGGGCCGCCTCGACGGCGCCATCGCCATCACGACCCAGGACGAAATCGGCCAGCTCTCCGCCGCCTTCAACCGCATGATCGAGACGCTGCGCCACAACCAGCGCATCCGCGAGACGTTCGGCCGCTATATCAATCCGCGGATCGCGGAGGGCCTGCTCGAACAGCCGGCGGTCGCCGCCACCGAAGGACAGCGCCGGATCATGACGGTGATGTTCTGCGACATGAAGGGCTTCACCAGCCTGAGCGAAGGCGTGACGCCGCGCGGCCTCGTCAAGATCATGAACCTCTATCTGTCGACCATGTCCGCGCCGGTCCATGCGCATCGCGGCATCATCGACAAATACATCGGCGACGCCATCATGGCCTATTGGGGGCCCCCTTCGTCGAGGAGGCCGAGCAGACCCATCTGGCCGCGCTGGCCGCCATCGACATGATGGGCCAGGTCAACCAGCTGCGCAAGGATCTGCCCGAGCTGCTCGGCGTGCGCGCGATCCCGGCCGACTGCGACATCAGGATCGGGATCGCCACCGGCGAGGCGCTGGTCGGCAGCATCGGCTCCGAATTCATGATGAGCTACACCGTGCTCGGCGATACCGTGAACCTCGCCTCGCGGCTTGAAGGCGCCAACAAGTTCTACGGCAGCCGCAGCCTGATCTCGGAGGCCACCGCGAGCGCCTGCGCCGCGTCCATCGAACTGCGCGAGATCGACCGCCTCGTCGTGGTCGGCCAGACCCAGCCGGTCGCCGTGTTCGAGATCATCGGCAAGAAGGACGAGCTGACGCCGGCGCAGGCCGAGTTGCGGCAGCATTATGCGGACGGTCTCGCCGCCTATCGTGCGCAGCGCTGGGACGACGCCGAGCAAGCCTTCACCGCGGCGCTGGCTGCGGCGCCGGGCGACGGCCCGTCGATCGCCATGAAAGCGCGCGTCGCGAGCTTCAGGCAGCATCCGCCGGCGGCGGATTGGGACGGCGCCTGGCACCTGGAGCAGAAGTAGAGACGATTGTAGCCCGCACGCACGCAGCGATATGCGGGAGCAGAGCATATCGCTGCGATCATCCGGCCTACACGCGCTCACATCAATCTGCTCTGCGCGTTGATCTCGCGCGAACGAGATCAGGCACCGCACGATTCTGACACCGATGTTAGTTTCGGCTCCGCCGTTCGATCGTGCGGACAAGACGCGCGACCAGCACGCAGGTGCAAACGAACCGCCTCGAAGAGACAGTGCGACGACCGCATCGGTTGCCACCAACAAATTTTCAGTTCGACGGGAATGTCTCCTGCAACCGGGAGTTAATCCTTCAGGCCAGCGACTGGCTTGTTCGAATCAGGAGGTTTGCATGATCAGGTCACCGACGAAGCTCGCAGCACTCGTGACAGCTCTCGCAGCGCCGTTCATCCTGTTCCCGCCGCAGAACGCGGTCGCGGCTGGAGGTGGCGGGGGCGGCGGAGGTGGTGGAGACCCCTACGGGTCGAGCTACAGCACTCCCGCGCCGTCCTATCCCCAGGACAAGGGCAAGAGGACCACGCAGAAGTCCAGGAAGCCGGTCAAGCAGTCCAGCTTCGAGGATCCCGCGTTCCGCGACGGCTATCGCGCGGCCTATTCGACAATCTACGAGCAAAACGACTACGCCGCCGCGATCGAGCAGCTGCATGCGCTCGGCAACGACGATCATCCGAACGTCGCCAATCTGATCGGCTACTCCTACCGCAAGCTCGGCGACTACAAGCAGTCACAGGTCTGGTACGAGCGCGCGCTGAAGGCTGATCCGAACCATGTCCTGACCTGGAACTACTACGGCCTGTGGCAGATCGAACAGGGCAACCGCGATGCCGCGCAGTATCACCTGAGCCGGATCGCCGCGATCTGCGGGACCGACTGCGAGGAGTATCGCTCGCTGGCGGCCGCCCTCGATAAACCGCCAGGGACGAGCCTCGTCTACTGAGCGAGCTTGCGGCCCGCGTGCGCGCAAGCGATATGCGGGGGAAAGCCGGGCCCGGATGTCGTTGTCGCTCGTCCGGGCTACGCCTTTGGGCCGCGCTTGTCGCCCGCGCCCGGTTCGATCTGGATGTTCGCAGAGGCCGCGCCGTGAGGGCCGAGGCTCCAAAAGCCAATTCGATGCGTTGCGCTCCCCATTGTCATCTGTTTGTCATGAATTGTGCCGACACGTCAGCGCCGGTACAGTTCGGGGACACGCATGGACTATTTCAAACGCTTCAACTTCCTGTTCGCCGCGCCGGTTTTCGAGGCCGACGACCTCGAAGGCATCCGGTTCAACCAGATCATCGCCGAAATCGAGCGTTCCGGCTTCGAGGTGGTCCGCGCCCGCAAGCTGGAAGATGCCGAGATCGCGGTGCAGACGGATGCCGCGATCGGCTGCATGGTGGTCGACTGGGGCAAGAAGGGTCTTGAGGGCAAGACCGCGGCGCTGATCAACCTGATGCGCCGGCGGGGGCTGGACTTCCCGATCCTCCTGCTGATCCGGCGCAAGCGGTTCGAGGACCTGCCGGTCGAGGTGCTCGATTTCATCGACGGCTATGTGTTCCTGTCCGAGGAAACCCCGTCCTTCATCGCCAAGAACCTGATCTCCAGGCTGAAGCAATATGCCGAGAACCTGAAGACGCCGTTCTTCGGCGCGCTGGTCGACTATGCCGAGGAAGGCAACCAGCTCTGGACCTGCCCGGGCCACAATGGCGGCGTGTTCTACAGCCGCAGCCCGATCGGCCGGGTGTTCGTCGAGCATCTCGGCGAGGCCGTGTTCCGCGACGACCTCGACAATTCGGTGCTCGACCTCGGCGACCTCCTCACCCATGAGGGGCCGGCGCTGCGGGCGCAGAAGGAAGCGGCAAAGATTTTCGGCGCCGAGAAGACCTATTTCGTGCTCAACGGCACCTCGACCTCCAACAAGGTCGCGCTCGGCTCGCTGGTCACCGACGGCGACCTCGTGCTGTTCGACCGCAACAACCACAAGGCAGCCCATCACGGCGCGCTGCTGATCGGCGGCGGCATCCCGGTCTATGTACCGACCGTGCGCAACGCCTGGGGCCTGATCGGCCCGATGCGCTGGGACCTGCTCGATGAGGGCACGCTGCGCGACCACATCCGCAAGCACCCGCTGGTCAAGGACGAGAATGCCTGGAAGAAGGAGCGCCCGTTCCGCGTCGCCGTGGTCGAGCAGTGCACCTATGACGGCACCATCCACTCCGCCGAAATGATCCTGAAGCGGATCGGCCATCTCTGCGACTACATCCTGTTCGACGAGGCCTGGGCCGGCTTCATGAAGTTCCACCCGATCTATGCCGGCCGGTTCGCGATGGGGCTCGCCAATCTCGGCCCCGAGGCGCCCGGCATCATCGCGACGCAATCGACCCACAAGCAACTCGCGAGCTTCTCGCAGGCCTCGCAGATCCACGTCCGCGACCGCCACATCAAGGGCCAGAAGCGCCGGGTCGAGCACCGCCGCTTCAACGAAAGCTTCATGCAGCACGCCTCGACCTCGCCGTTCTATCCGATCTTCGCCTCGCTCGACGTCGGTGCGCAGATGATGAAGGGCCGCTCCGGCGAAGTCTTGTGGGACGACACGATCCGGCTCGGCATCGAGTTGCGCAAGAAGATCCGCGCCGTCAAACGCGAGTTCGAGGAGAAGGAGACGCGCGCGGAGCGGCGCTGGTTTTTCGAGCCGTTCGTGCCGGACCGCGTGATGATTCCGGACGTCGCCCGCGAAGGCGGCGTGCACAACGTCGCCTGGGAGACGATCTCGACCGATCAGCTCGCGACCAATCCGTCCTACTGGCAGCTCAGTCCGGGCCAGACCTGGCATGGCTTCCCCGAGCTGACGGAAGGCTTCGCCATGACCGACCCGAACAAGCTCACTCTGCTGACGCCGGGCTTCGATCACGCCACCGGCGCCTATGCCGATCACGGCATCCCCGCGCCCGTGGTGGCCCAATATCTGCGCGAGAACCAGATCGTCGCCGAGAAGAACGACCTCAACTCCCTGCTCTTCCTGCTGACACCAGGCGTCGAGGCCAGCAAGGCCGGCACGCTGGTGTCCGGGCTCGTCGCCTTCAAGAAGCTGCACGACGACAACGCGCTGGTCGAGGACGTCATCCCCGAATTCTTCCGCCGCCGCCCGCAACGCTACACCGGGGTGCGGCTGCGCGACCTCTGCGGGGACATGCACCGCTTCTTCCGCGACGGCGGCGTCAGCACGCTGCAGGCCAAGCAATTCCTGCCCGAGCATCTCCCCGAGATCGCGATGTCACCGCGGCAGGCGGCGCAATATCTGATCCGCAACGACGTCGACTATCTGCCGATCGACCAGATTTTCGGTCGCATCGCCGCGACGCCGTTCGTGGTCTATCCGCCCGGCATCGCCACCATCGTGCCCGGCGAACGGCTGTCGGAACGCAGCAAGCCGATGATCGATTATCTCAAGATGTTCGAGGCGAGCTTCAACGCCTTCCCCGGCTTCGAGGTCGAGGTCCAGGGCATCTACAAGGAGATCGACGAGGCCGGCCGCGTCCGCTTCTACACCTACGTCGTGTCCGAATAGGCGAACGGACGCAACACAATGGAGAATGATCACAAGATCACCGTCCGTCCTTCGCGCGACAGCGACGTCGACGCGATGCTGTCGATCTACCGCCACCACATCCGCCACGGCATCGAGGAGAGCGTCGACGACAGCGGCACGCCTGAGCCCGATGATCTGCGCGACCGCCGCAAGAACCTGCGCAGCACCCGCCTGCCCCATCTGGTCGCGGTGTGCGACGGCGAGGTGGTGGGCTACGCCTATGTCGTCCAGTTCCGCAAGCGCCCGGCCTATCGCTACACGGTGAAGCATTCGATCTATATTCACCACCGCTTCACCGGCAAGGGCGTCGGCGGCCGGCTGCTGCAGGAGCTGGTCGACACGTGCGCGGCAACCGGCTTCCGCCAGATGATCGGCTATATCGACAGCGATAATTCCGCATCGCTTGCGCTGCACGAGCGCTTCGGCTTCGCCCGCGTCGGCCATTTGCCGGGTGTCGCCTACCGCTACGGCCACTGGTCCGATACCGTGATGGTACAGCGCTCGCTCGCCGCCGGCGCCACCACCCCGCCCCCGCCCGCGCCGCTGTCGCGGCGGTGACGGGGGGGACGTTGTAGTCGCGCTGTTCGGGCGTGACACAAACACGGCTCCTCAATCACCGCTGTCGTCCCTGCGAAAGCAGGGACCCATACGCCGCGGCGGATGTGGCGAATGGGACTCGTCGGTCGGCTTCGCTCAACGATGATCATTCGTGGTTATGGGTCCCTGCTTTCGCAGGGACGACATCGAATGTGTTGCACGGTCCCGGGGTCACACATCCGCATTCTCGCGACCGCGCGCGCCTACTCCAGCGTGAAGCCGACCCGCAGCGTCACCTGGTAATGCGCGACCTTGCCGCCGTCGATATGGCCACGGGTCTGCACCACCTCGAACCATTTCATTTCCCGGATCGTCTTCGACGCGCGGCTGACCGCGTTCTCGATCGCCGCCTCGATGCTCTTGTCCGATGATCCGACCAGTTCGAGGATCTTGTAGACGTGATCCTTGTCGTGGGTGGCAGGCATGTCGACCTCCTCTGTGGATGCGCGATCCGGACAATTTGCGGGTCAATCCGGACAGTCTTCGTCTGATGCAAACCGGCTGTCGTCGAACGAATGCTGCGCGGCAACACACCGATTGATTTGAATCAACGTGTTGCGGCGGCTTGGGTGCCACCATGCATTTGATGCCAACCAAGAAGCCGCCTTGTCCGCGCCTTGACCTATGGTAGCATGGTTTGGTCCAGTATTCGGGAGCGATACGATGTCAACAACGTCCAGCTCACCCGCCACACCGCCTCACAGCCTCGGATCCGGGCTTGCCAGCCTTCGCTCGAAGTGGGGCTGGATCGTCGCCCTGGGCGTGATCTATCTGATCGCCGGCGTGCTCGCCTTCGGCAGCGTGCTGTTCGCCACCGTCGTCAGCGTGCTGTTCGTCGGCGCCATGATGATCGTCGCGGGCGCCGCCGAGATCGTGAACGCCTTCCAGTTCAAGACGTGGGGCAAGTTCCTGTTCTGGCTGCTGCTCGGCGCCCTCTACGTCGTCGCGGGCTTCATCACCTTCGAGAATCCCCTGCTCGCAGCGGCGACGCTGACACTGTTCCTCGGCATCGCCCTCGTGGTCTCCGGCATCGTCCGCATCTTCCTCGCCTTCGGCATGACCTCGGAAGCGCCGTGGGGCATGGTCGCGATATCAGGCCTGATCACGCTCGTGCTCGGCGCCATGATCCTGTCGCACTGGCCGGTATCCAGCCTTTACGTGCTCGGCATCTTCCTCAGCGTCGACCTGATCTGCGCCGGGGTGAGCTGGATCAGCATGGGCATGGCGCTGAAGCGCAAGGTGTGAATTCGCAGGCCGTGGGCGGCGCGGCCGACACGGCCTAAGGCGGCCTGGTGCGGCATGAGGCGCGAGCCGTCGCGCCTTCACGTTGTCGTGTACGGATCGCCAAATCGCGGTTTCCTTCTCGAACCCACTTCCATCAGGCCCCGTCCAATTCGCGAGCGGGCCATTCCGGTTTCGCCGAACCGAAGGATGGAATTTCCAATGTCGATGCGATCGAGATTTTCGTCAGCAACATTATTCACCGTCGCGAGCACCACCACGCTCGCGGCAACCGCGGTGCTGGCCACGACCGTCGCCACGACGGCGCTGACGACCACCGCGGCCCATGCATTTCAGCCGCGTATCGTTCCGCCCTGCAGCTTCTTCCTGTACACGGAAGGGTGCGGGCAGCCCGCCCCGCAGGCCGATCCGGACCGTGCGCGCAACCGCGACATCTCGCCGGCCTACATGAAACAGTCCGATCCGCGCTACAATCAAGGCCTGCTGAACGCAGGCGGAGGTGGTGGTGGCGGCGGAGGCGGCGGTGGCGGCGGCGGTCGC
>NZ_JACMYO010000027.1 GCF_020889685.1 Bradyrhizobium oropedii | reverse complement strand
ATCGCGCCGGCGTCGGCGCGCGCGACCCGCGGCTGGTCGAGATCGGCCACGCGCTGCATCAAGGCGGCGCCGAGTTGCGCGGCGTCATGGCGCATGCCGGCGAATCCTATTCCTGCCGCAGCGTGGCGGCGCTCGAGCAGGCGGCCGAACAGGAACGCGCCGCCACGGTTGCCTGCGGCGAAGCGTTGCGCGCGGCTGGCCTGCCCTGCCCCGTGGTCAGCGTCGGCTCGACGCCCACAGCGCATTTCGCGCGCCGGCTCGACGGCGTCACCGAGGTGCGCGCCGGCGTCTTTGTGATGTTTGACCTGGTGATGGCTGGGATCAGGGTCTGCGCGGTCGAGGACATTGCGCTGTCGGTGCTCGCGACGGTGATCGGCCATCGCGCCGATCGCGGCTGGACCTTCATCGACGCAGGCTGGATGGCGCTGTCGCGCGATCGCGGCACCGCAAAGCAACCGGTCGACCAGGGCTATGGCATCGTGTGCGACATCGACGGCCGGCCCTATCCCGATTTGATCGTGACCGAGACCAATCAGGAGCATGGCATCATCGCCACCCGTCCCGGCAGCACCGGGCCGCAGGTGACGCTGCCGGTCGGCACGAAGGTGCGGATCCTGCCCAACCATGCCTGCGCGACCGGAGCCCAACACGACCGCTACCATGTCGTCGCAGCCGGCTCTGGCACCGTCAGGCAGTGGGAGCGGTTTCGCGGATGGTAGGAGACGGAGCACAGCCCATGACCCGAGCCTATGACGCCGTTCTGTTCGATCTGCTGACCGCGCTGCTTGATAGCTGGACGCTTTGGAACAAGGTCGCGGGCTCCGATGAAGCCGGGCTTCGCTGGCGGGCCGAGTATCTCAAGAACACCTACGCCACTGGACGCTATCGGCCCTATGAGGATCTGGTCGGCGAGGCCGCGCGCAATGTCGGACTACCGTTCGAACGGGCTGCGGAGCTTGGCGAACGCTATGCGGAGCTAGATCCCTGGCCCGAGGTTCGCGAAGTTCTGGAAACGCTGCACGCGGCCGGCGTCGCGCTCGGCGTCGTGACGAACTGTTCGGAGCGGCTCGGCCGCATCGCGGCCGACCGCATCGGCGTTCCCTTCACGGTGTTCGTGACGGCCGAGCGCGCCGGCTATTACAAGCCGCAGCCGCAACCCTATCAACTCGCGCTCGACGAACTGCCGGTCCCGGCCACTCGATGCCTGTTCGTCGCGGGATCGGCCTATGATTTGTTCGGCACGGCACGTGTGCACCTGCCGACTTGGTGGCATAATCGGGCCGCAATGAACCTGCCGGAAGGGGCGCCCGCCCCGATCGTGGTTCGCGACAACCTTGCGACCTTGCCGGCTTTCGTGCTCGGTCGCGACGGCTCCGGACCGGCCTCCTGAGGAATGATTAAGATGCCATCATCCAGCTACATCGACCCGCTCAACGGCAAGCTCTACCCGCTGGATGTCCCGCGCTGGTGCTCGGATGAAGGCAAGCCGCTGCTCGTCACACCGCTGCCCGGCATCTCCCGCGACGAGATCGATCGCGGCACGCGGTCGCTGTGGCGCTATCGGGCCGCGCTGCCGGTCGAGATCAAGCAGCCGATCACGATGGGCGAAGGCTGCACGCCTGCGGTCGAGAAGGAATGGGACGAGCTGCGGCCGCATTTCAAGCTCGAATGGTTCAATCCGACCGCAAGCTTCAAGGATCGCGGCACCACGGTGATGCTGTCGTTCCTGCGCCAGCTCGGCGTCGATGCGGTGCTGGAGGACTCTTCCGGCAATGGCGGCGCGTCCGTCTCGGCCTATGGCGCAGCGGGTGGCATGCGGGTCAGGATCCTTGCGCCGGCCACCACGTCGCCGATGAAGGTGGCGCAGATGCACGCCTTCGGCGCCGAGGTGCAGCTGGTCGAAGGCCCGCGCGAGGAATCCGAGGCGGAAGCGATCCGCCAGTCGAAGCAGATCTTCTACTCCAGCCACAACTGGCAACCGTTCTTCCTGCAAGGCACCAAGTCGCTGGCCTACGAGATCTGGGAGGATTTTGGCTTCACCGCGCCGGACAATGTCATCATGCCGGTCGGCGCCGGCAGCAGCCTGCTCGGCTGCTATATCGGCTTCAAGGAGTTGCTGGCGGCCGGACAGATCAAGAAGCTGCCGCGCCTGTTCGGGGCGCAGCCGCTCAACTGCTCGCCGGTCGATGCCAGCTTTGCCGCCGGCGTCGACACGCCGGTCGATCGCGCGGTCCACAAGACCATCGCCGAGGGCACCGCGATCAAGCATCCGCTGCGGCTGAAGCAGATGATCGCGGCGCTGAAGGAGAGCGACGGCGGCACGGTCGCTGTTCCCGAAGACGGCATCGTCGCCGCCTTGAAGCGGCTCGCGCGCACCGGCCTGTTCGTCGAGCCGACCTCGGCCTCGGCCGCCGCCGCACTCGACGTCCTGAAGCAGCGCGGCGCGATCCGGCCGGCGGAACGCACTGTCGTCATCATCAGCGGCACCGGGATCAAGGCGGCGGGGCTGATCACGGAGCTGCTGGGCAGCTAGTCGATCTGCAATCGAGCGCGGCGTCATCCTCCCGCGACGGCTGTGCGTGCCGGCATGGCGTGCGCCCGTCCGATATTGTCGAGAAACTGCCGCACGCTTTCCTGCCAGGTAAAGGTCAACGCGTGGGCGCGGCATTTCTCGCGCGGCACATGCAGCGCGCCGAGCGCTGCGCGGCGCAAATCGTGATCGAGACAACCACAGCCGGACTTGCCGATGACGTCGAGCGGTCCCATCACCGGATAGGCCGCAACCGGCAGGCCGCTGGCCAGCGCTTCGAGGATCACCATCCCGAACGTATCGGTCAGGCTTGGAAACACCATGACGTCGGCCGACGCATAGACATCGGCCAGCGCCCGGCCGGTTCGCGTGCCGAGGAAGTGCGTTTGCGGAAATCGGGCTTGCAGGCTGCTGCGCAACGGCCCATCCCCGACCACGACTTTCGAGCCCGGCAGGTCGAGACCGAGAAAGGCATCGAGGTTCTTCTCGACCGCGACGCGGCCGACATAGAGAAACACCGGCGCGGGGAAAGCCAGCGGCCGCTCCACGCGGGGGCAAAACAGCTCGGCATCGACGCCGCGCGACCATGGCATCAATTTGCGGAAGCCGTGGGCTTTCAGCGCCCGCTCGAGCGACGGCGAGCCGACCATGATGCCGTCGCCGCCATTGTGGAAGCGGCGCAGCGCCGCATAACTCCACCGCAGCGGGACCGGCAGCCGCGCGGCGAGATATTCGGGAAAGCGCGTGTGATAGCTGGTCGTGAACGGATAGCCCCGCGTCTGGCAGACATGTCGGCTGATCCAGCCGATCGGGCCTTCGGTCGCGATGTGGACCGAGTGCGGGCGCGCCGCCGCGATCGCGCGCTCGATCCGCCCGACCGACGGCAGCGCCAGCCGGATCTCCGGATAGCCGGGCAACGGTATGGTGCGGAAATCGGCCGGCGTCAGGAACGTGATCTCGGCGCCGAGCGACGGCGCCTCGCTGGCGAGGTATTCGAGCGAGCGGACCACGCCGTTGATCTGCGGACGCCAGGCGTCGGTTGCCACCAGCACACGCATCAGGCGACGGCCTCCGCGAGCGGCGCGAAGCCCGCCGCGTCCAACTCCACCTGCGCATCGGTCCATCGGACGATTTCGAACTGCCCGTCGTAGCGCTCGATCACGCCGGTGCAGGACTCCACCCAATCCCCGGTATTGATGTAGCGGACACCGAAATCGTCGTGCATCGCCGCGTGGTGGATGTGACCGCAGATCAGGCCCTGAACGTTGCAACGCCTCGCCTCGGATGACAGGACCTCCTCGAACCGGCCGATGTGGTTGACCGCATTCTTGACCCGCAACTTGGCCCAGGACGAGAACGACCAATAACCGAACCCGAACCGGCGCCGGATCCAGTTGAGCCAGACATTGGAGGCCAGTGCGGCCCGGTAGCCGAAATCGCCGAGCAGAGCGAGCCAGCGCGCGTGCCGTACCACGACATCGAAATGGTCCCCGTGAACGACGAGATAGTCGCGGCCATCGAGGCCGCGATGGATCGCCCGGTCGACGATTTCGACGGCGCCGAACGCAGCACCGGCGTAGTCACGCAGGCATTCGTCGTGATTGCCGGGAATGTAGACCAGGCGGCGGCCGCTTTGCGCGAAAGCGATCAGCTCCCGCACGACCGCGTTGTGCGCCGTGGGCCAATACCAGCTCGACCGCAGGCGCCAGCCGTCGACGATGTCGCCGACCAGGAATAGGGTTTCGGCATCATAGTGACGAAGGAAGTCGATCAACCGCTCCGCCTGACATCCCCTGGTTCCGAGATGGATATCGGAGATGAAGAGGCTTCTGACCTTGACGGGTAGCCGCGCCGAGAGCCGCGCCACGCTCGCGCGATCACCACACACCGGAGTTTGGGCGTCCCGCCGAAACGCGATCGCCATGGCCTCGGCCAATCCTGCGAGGACCTTCGTGACATCGCGGCTGGCACATCGCCGGAAGATCGAGCGATGCCAATAGATGCCTCCGGCAAGGACCAGCAGCGCGAACTCGGCCGCGCGATATCGTCCGGTCGAAGCGGCGACACCGAACTGATAGCTTGCGGCAAGGACCAGCAATGTCGCGGCCGCCCGTTCGAGGGCGTCCGAACCGGGCCACAGACGTGACAGATGGATTTTCATGCGCCCTCCTCTACCGGAAAGCGTGAGGGAAGAGCGCGCGGCTCCGCGAGACGCGGCGGCGCGAGCGAGCGCTTGTAGAACCGAAATCCGAGGAAGAGCGCGATCTCCACCGCGATCAGCACCACCACCACCCAGAAGCCGAGGCTGACGGGATCGTGGCCGCTGCCGCGCAGCGCATAGCCCAGACTGAGGAACGGCATGTTCCAGATCAGGGTGCCGATTGCCGTCGCCATCACGAAGGCGCGGGGCTCCAGCCGCAGCACGCCGGCGGGCAGGGCCAGATAGATCCGCACGGTGGGCAGGGTCTGACCGATCAGCGTCACCCAGAAATGATTGCCGCGATAGGCATCGGTGAGCTGTCGATAGAGCGAAGGCCGCAGCAAGACGAACTTGCCAAAGCGCGTCACCAGCCCTTCAATACGCCGCGAGCCGAGCGCGCGGCCGAGCCCGTACCAGCCGATCGCGCCGACGACCGATCCCGCGCTGGTCGCCAGGATGGTCATCGCGAGCGTGGTGCCGTCGGAGACCGTCAGCCCGAGCAGCATCAGCAGCACGTAGGACGGCAACAGCGGAATGAACTTCTCGGCGACGGCGAGGCAGCCAACTCCCACCAGGCCGAAATGCAGAAACATTGCGATCGTGCTCGACGTGTCCATGGCGACCTCGATCAAGCGTGGGGGTGGCGGCGGCTGATCCGATAGACGGACGCCGGAGGCAGGTTGCGAAATGTCTGCCCGATGCAGGTCGCCTGCAGATCGAGGCGATCGAGGATCACGTCTGCGACAGGACAGCGCGGACCATAGGTGATCTGGTAGAACGCCCCGTCGGCGCGGAGATAGCCGAACGCGCCATCGAGGATCGTCGTGACCTTCTCGGGTGGCATGATGAGAAGCCCGAGGCCGCTCACGACCGCACCGACCGGCGCCCCTTCGAACAGCCTCTCTCTCTTCAGCCACGCAGCGTCCATCCAGAGCACCCGCGCACCCGGGAAGCGCCCCTGCAGCAGCGGGATGAACTCGGAGCCGCACTCCACCAGCGTCAGATCCCGCTGCCTCACGCCGCGGCGAAGCAAGGCATCGGTAAAGACGCCCGTGCCGGGACCGAGCTCGATCACGGGACCGGTGTCTGCCGTGATCTCCTGCGTCATGAGGGACGCGACGGCCGGCCCGGACGGCGCGACTGCGGCAACACGCAGCGGATTGCGCACCCAGGCGCGGAAGAACGGCAGGATGTCAGCGGCTGGCATGCTGGGGCTCCCGCATGATGAGCGCGTTGCCGGCGTCGCGGCGGAAGTTAGTTGGCAAGGTCATTCACGTGTCTTTCGCATTGCAGGTGCCCCCAGCACGTGTCTGTCTCATGCGAAGCTTGCGTCAGCCTGTCGCGAATCTGCGCGCGGACGAAATTTTGGCCGGCGACGCATTTGAGCTGACAGGCCGCAAGGTTGCCGCAATGAATGCGACATAAACCCGGCAGATCGAATGACGAACCGATGCGGGGATCGAGACAACGAATGCGGGTGCTGTTGGTGGAGGACCAGCCGGACATGGTCGCGGCGCTACGTGCGGCGCTCGCACGGCACGACATGCTGGTCGATCATGCGCCGGACCTTCTGGAAGCCGAGGCGATTGCCGCGGCGGGAAACTACGACGCGATCGTGCTCGACCGGCAATTGCCCGACGGCGACGGGCTGACGCTGATTCCGAAATTGCGCGCGAGCGGCAACGCCGTGCCGGTGCTGGTGCTGACGGCCCGCGGCGAGCTCGCGGACCGGATCTCGGGCCTCGACAGCGGCGCGGACGATTATCTCGGCAAGCCGTTTGCGTTCGAGGAACTGCTGGCGCGGTTGCGGGCGCTGCTGCGTCGGCCGGCGAATGTCCAGCAACACGCCGCGCGGATCGGCCGCCTGTCGTTCGACTTCGCCCATCGCGAGGCCAGCGTCGACGGACGTCCCCTGGAGATGCCGCGCCGCGAACGGCTGGTGCTCGAGACGCTGCTGCATCGGATGGGACGCATGGTGCAGCGCTCCGCGCTGATGGAGGCGGTCTACGGCCTCGACGACGACGTGCAGCCCAATGCGCTGGATACCCATGTGTCGCGTCTGCGCCGCCGGCTCGCCGAGGCCGACGCCGGCGTCACGATCAACGGCGTTCGGGGCCTCGGCTATGTGCTGCGGGAGACACCGTGAGCGTGCTGCGACCGCGATCTCTCACCTGGCGCCTGGTCGGACGACTTGCGGGCCTGCAGGCGGTCACGTTGACCCTGCTGATTCTGCTGATCGGGGCCGCCGCGATCGGGCTGCTGCGGGCGGGGCTGCTGATCGGCGAGTACGAAGGCAGCACGCTCGACACGCTGCGCGACGCCATCATACGCGATGAAGCAGGCGGCCTGACGTTGCGCCAATCGCCGGAACTGGCCGCATTGCGCGCCGAGCACGCCGACCTCTGGTTCGTCATCCGCGACGCCGAAGGGCACCAGCTGTCCGAGGGCGCGGTGCCCACGCAATTTTTGCCGATCGCCTCAGCCCTCGATCATGTCAGCGAGGCGCGGCTCAAATGGAACGCCGCGGAAGCCGCGCGCCCCGCGGGTCTCGTCAAATGGGTCGATACGTCGGCAGGACGTATCCAGATCCTGACCGGCACATACGGCCAGCTTTCGATGTGGCGCGCGCTCGAGAGCACACCCCTGCTGTTCCTCAACATGATCCTGCCGATCATCGTGCTGATGACGCTGGCGACGCTGGTCGCGACCCCATTCGTGGTGCGCCGGGCCATGACAGGCCTCGCCCAGGTCGCCAAGCAAGCCGAGCGCATCGACATCGATCAGCGCGGCGTGCAATTGCCGCTCGACAAGGTCCCGATCGAGATCACCCCGCTGGTCAAGGCCATCAATGCCGCGCTCGACCGGCTCGACAGGGGCTACGAGCGCCATCGCCGCTTTCTCGCCGACGCCGCGCACGAGCTCCGCACGCCGATCGCGATTCTCTCGACACGGGTCGCGTCATTGCAGGCGGGACCGGAGAAGACCCATCTGCTCGAGGACGCCACTCGCCTCAGCGTCATGGCCGGTCAGCTATTGGACCTGCAACGGCTCGATCAACGCGCCGACACGTTCGGCCCCGTCAATCTGGTCGGCGTCGCGCGGCAGGTGGTGCTCGATCTCGCGCCGCTGGCTTTCGCGGCGGGATATGAAATGTCCTTTGAGCAGCAGGACGAGACGATCGTGGTGACGGGCGACCAGACCGCGCTCGAACGCGCGCTCACCAATCTGGTGCAGAACGCCATCGATCACGGGCAGCGGCGCGGCACCATCCTGGTTCGGGTGACGAAGACAGGCCGGATCGAGGTCTGCGACGACGGCGACGGCGTTCCGCCCGACGAGCGCGAGCAGATCCTGGAGCCGTTCCGCCGGCTGCATCCGGGCGGGCGCGGCGCCGGCCTCGGTCTCGACCTGGTGCAGACCATCATGCGCCTGCACGGCGGCCGGATCGAGGTCGATCAGGCGCCGTCCGGCGGCGCCTGCATGCGCATGGTATTCCCGAAAATTGATCCGTCCTGCTGATCGACCGGATATCGCCGCGCGTTGACCGGCTTTGACGCAGCGATCAGGCTGGCGAGTTGACCTATGTTCATGCGGCATCATTCGAGTGGTCGCGCGGATTTTGGACATCCTCGACCGTGAAGCCGAGTGGATGCGCACCACCGAGGAATGCATTCAGCTCCGCTTCATAAGGAGCCGGATCGAGCCCGCGGGACTCCAGCCACGCGGGTTCATAATAGGTCTGGCGGTACCGCTCGCCGGAATCGCAGATCAACGTCACCAGCGCACCGCTCTCACCCGCACGGCGCATCTCCGACGCAAGACGGCAAAGCGCCAGGAAGTTGGTGCCGGTTGAGCCGCCGACCGATCGGCGCAGCAGGCGCGACAGCACGTTCATCGCGGCGATCGATGCGGAATCTGGAATCTTCATCATGCGGTCGACCACGCCCGGCACGAACGACGGCTCGCAGCGCGGCCGGCCAACGCCTTCGATCAGCGAGGGACGTTCGCAGACCAGGGAGCGGTCCTGGGCGCGGAAGCAATCAAAGAAAGCGGAGTGCTCGACGTCGGCGACACAGAGCCTGGTTGGAAACTGGCGATAGCGCAGATAGCGCCCGATGGTTGCGGATGTGCCGCCGGTGCCCGCGCTCATCACGATCCATTCGGGCAACGGACGCTGCTCGCCCTTGAGCTGGGTGAAGATCGACTCGGCGATATTGTTGTTGCCGCGCCAGTCCGTCGCGCGCTCCGCGAACGTGAACTGATCCATGTAGTGACCGCCGAGACGCGCGGCGAGCGCGGCCGCCTCGGTGTAGAGCGCACGACCATCGTCGATCAGATGGCAGTTACCGCCGTAATGCTCGATCGCGGCGATTTTCTCGGCCGATGTCGTTCGCGGCATCACCGCGCAGAACGGCACGCCGATCATCTGCGCAAAATAAGCCTCCGAGACCGCCGTCGACCCGGACGATGCTTCCACCACGGCAGTGCTTTCGCGGATATGGCCATTACACAGCGCGTAAAGGAACAAGGACCTTGCAAGGCGATGCTTGAGGCTGCCGGTCGGATGAGTCGATTCGTCCTTCAGGTAAATGTCGATGCCGGATAGCGCCGGCACGACCAGCCGCATCAAGTGAGTATCCGCGGTCCGGCATTGATCTGCCTCGATCGCGGACACGGCCTCATCGACCCAGCCGCGCCGATAGCTTGGCACGGCAGGAACTGGCTGGCGGAAAGCCATGTGATCATTTGACATGGCTCATGTAACCACAATTCGTGGTGAACCGCGAGGCGAGCACGTCGCTGCTGCGCCGACCTCAGACCGGCGACGGATTCAGCCGCGCAAAGCCTTCCTGGATTCGGTAGGGATAATAGGGATAGGGCGGCATCACCGCGCTTGCTTTGTCGAGATGCGCGATCTGGTCCGGCGAGAGCGACCAGCCGACAGCGCCGAGATTGTCGCGAAGCTGCGCCTCATCGCGCGCGCCGATGATCACGGATGAGACGCTGGGGCGCGTCAGCAGCCAGGCGATCGCGATCTGCGGCACGCTGCGGCCGGTCTCTATGGCCACCGTGTCCAGCGCATCGACGATCGCGAAAAGCTTCTCGTCGTCGACCGCCGGCCCGAACTGCGCGGTCTCATGCAAGCGGCTGTGCTTCGGCAGCGGCTGGCCACGTCTGATCTTGCCGGTGAGCCGGCCCCAGCCGAGCGGGCTCCAGACCAGCGCGCCGACGCCCTGATCGAGCGCGAGCGGCATCAGCTCGGATTCATAGTCGCGGCCGACCAACGAATAATAGACCTGGTGCGCCACGTAGCGCGGCCAGCCCTGCTGCTCGGCGGTGGCAAGCGATTTCATCAAGTGCCAACCGGAGAAATTCGAGGCGCCGACGTAGCGCAGCTTGCCGGCGCGCACCAGCGTATCGAGCGTCGAGAGCACTTCGTCGACCGGCGTGAAGGCATCGAAGGCATGAAGCTGCAGCAGATCGATATAGTCGGTGTTGAGCCTGCGCAGTGCGGCGTCGACCGCGGCGACGAGGCGGTATCGCGACGTGCCGGCGTCGAGCGGGCCGTCGCCCATCGGCAGACCGGTCTTGGTCGAGATCAAGACCTTGTCGCGGCGGCCCTTGATCGCAGCACCGAGGATCTCTTCGGACGCACCATTCGAATAGACATCGGCCGTGTCGAACAGATTGACGCCGGCCTCGAGGCAGATGTCGATCAACCGCCGCGCTTCGACGGCGTCGCTGCGTCCCCAGGCCGAGAACAACGGTCCCTGGCCGCCGAACGTACCAGTACCGAAGCTGAGCACCGGGACCTTCAGGCCGGACGCACCGAGATTGCGATATTCCATGACGAAACTCCTTTTGATGTCGTTCACTCGGCCGGGCATTGCGAGGCGAGCGCGACCGGCCGGTCGAGGCGCAGGCTCCACAGCGCGAGCAACAGCCCGACCGCGGTGATGATTGCGGCCACCAGCGGCAGCGCGCCGAGGCCAAGGCCGCGATCGATGGTGACGCCACCGGCCCAGGCGCCGAGCGCGTTGCCGAGATTGAACGCCGCGATGTTCAGGCTGGAGGCCAGCGTCCGCCCTTCCACGCCGGCGGCTTCGAGCACGCGAAGCTGCAGCGGGGCGACGGTTGCAAACGACGCGATGCCGAGCACGAACAGCAGCGCGACCGCCAACGCCTTGATCGAGACCACCGCGGCCAGAGCGACAAGGACGACGGCAAGGCCGCCGAGCGACACCAGCAATGCCCGCGCGAGTCCCTTGTCGGCGAGCCGGCCGCCGGCGACATTGCCGATCGCAAGGCCAGCACCGAACACCAAGAGGATCGGCGACACCGCGGCGTCGGAGAATCCGGTCAGCCTGGTCAGGATCGGCTGCACATAGGTGAAGACCGCGAACAGCCCGCCGAAGCCGAACACCGTCATGGCAAGCCCGAGCAGGACCTGCGGGCGGCCGAGCACGGCGAGCTCCTCGCGCAGCGGCGCGGGCTTGTCGTTGGCGCCGACATGACCGGGGACCAGCACCGCCAGCACGATGAACGCGGCCACGCCGATCGCAGCCACCGCCCAGAACGCCGCGCGCCAGCCGAGCATCAGGCCGAACCAGGCGCCGAAGGGCACGCCGAGCAGGGTCGCGACCGTGAGGCCGATGAACATCGTGGCGATCGCCGATGCTTTCTTGTCCTCAGGGACGAGGCTGGTCGCCACCACCGAACCGACGCCGAAGAAGGTGCCGTGCGCCAGCGACGTGAGGATGCGCGCCGCCATCAACCGCTCGTAGTTCGGCGCCAGCGCGCAGGCGGCGTTGCCGAGTGTGAAAATGGCCATCAGCGCCAGCAGCACCGCCTTGCGCGGCATCCGCCGCGTCCCGAGCGTCAGGATCGGCGCACCGACGAACACGCCGAGCGCATAGCCGGAGATCAAAAGCCCCGCCGCGGAAACCGACACATGCATGTCGGCGGCGACCTGCAGCAACAGCCCCATGATGAGGAATTCGGTGGTGCCGATGCCAAAGGCACCGGCGGTCAAGGCAAGGACTGCAGCAGGCATGTGTCGCTCCGGGTGAGGATTCCGCAATGCGAGATAGCGGTCCGGGCGAGGAAGGATTAGAATGGCCGCAATCCAATCATTTGTGACTTGAATTCAAGATGTCCCGCACAGATACCAACCGCTCCGGCGAGATGGACGTGTTCGTCCGCGTCGTCGATCTCGGCGGCTTCACCGCTGCCGCCAACAGCCTGCGCCAGACACCATCCGGCGTCAGCAAGCTGGTGTCCCGGCTCGAGACCCGGCTCGGCACGCGGCTGGTCAACCGCACCACCCGCAAGCTGCAACTGACGGAGGAAGGCCAGGCCTTCTACCAGCGCGCCCAGCGCATCCTCGCCGATATCGACGAGGCCGAACGCGAGGCCGCTTCATGCGTGCCGCGCGGCCATCTCACCGTGAACAGCAACATCCCGTTCGGCATGCTGCATGTAATGCCGCTGCTGCCGCGCTTCATGCGCGAGCATCCCGACATCACGCTCGACATCGTGCTGACCGACACGCTGGTCGATTTGATGCAGGCGCGTGCCGACGTCGCGATCCGCGCCGGCCCACTCGGCGCCTCGCGGCTGATCGCGCGCAAGCTCGGCACGAGCCGCATGGCGGTGGTCGCCGCACCGTCTTACCTCGCGCGCTTCGGCACGCCGAAGACGCCGGCCGACCTCGCCGCCCATCGCGGCATCGGCTGGACCTTTCCGCGCAGCATCCGCGGCTGGCCGTTTCGCCGCGCCGAAAAGATCGAGGAAGCGTTGCCGCCGCCGGTCGCCCGCGCCAGCGACGGCGAGACCGCGCGCCAGCTCACGCTCGGCGGCATCGGCGTCGCCCGGCTGGCGCTGTTCCACATCGGTCCCGACATCGAAGCCGGCCGTCTGGTGCCGGTGCTGCAAAACCTCAATCCCGGCGACCGCGAGGACATCCACGCGGTCTATGTCGGGCATGCCGGTCCGCTGCCGGCCCGGGTGCGCGCCTTCATCGATTTCCTGGCACAACACATCCGCATCGGCGATCCGGCGCTGCGGCGTGGCGCGGATGGGAAATGGAAGATCGTGGGCGACAAGTGATTATGCGATGACGAACGAAACCTCGGCATTCCAGGCCGTCACCGAATCGATCCGCATCGCTGCACAGCCGACGCAAGTGTGGAACGCGATCTTGGATCCCAAGGCGGGCGAGACGTGGCGCAACGCGCATTTCACGACCGACTGGCAGATCGGCGCAGCGATCGAGATCGAGGCGGAGATCGGCGCGAAGCGCTATCGCGACAAGGGCCGCGTCCTCCATGTCGAGCCGCCAATGCGGCTTGCATACTCCTATTGGTCGCAGGTCTCTGGCCTGCCGGACGTTCCGCAATCCTATGCGACGATCACGCTGACGCTCGCGGCCGACGGCGGCGAGACGGTGCTGACGGTCACCCAGCAGGTGCCGCCGTCACCGATCCGCCGCGGCAACGGATGGGAGATCGGCTCGGACTCCGGCGCAAAGCATGTCGCGTTCTACTGGCGCATGACGCTGCCGCGGCTCAAGCAGGTCGTCGAGCAAGGACACATCGCGCAATAGCTTGGTCTAGGTCCGCTTCAGCAAGAACAGCTGCGTGACATAGGGAAACACCACGTCGTCGGCATCGCCGAGACCGGCCTCACGCAGGATGGCGTCGGTCTTGTCGCGAAGCACCGCCTTTTCGGCATCGGGAAGATTGGCAACATAGCTCGTCGACACAACACGTTCATAGACGCCCTGGCGCGGCATCCGGTGCGGATGGTCCTGCACGATTTCCTTCTCGATCGCGAAGCGGGGGTCCTTCAGGATCCAGCGCCAGTGCCCCGAGCGTTGCCGGGGCGTATCTCCGGCGTAGCCTTCGATCATGACCGACAATGCGTCGACCCATGGCGCACGATCATCCCGGTTGTTCCAGACCAGCGCCAGCGTCCCGCCGGGCCGCAGGAGGCGCACGATCTCGGCGACCGACGCCTCATTATCGAACCAGTGGAACGCCTGGGCGCAAGTGACGAGATCGACGCTGCCGGTTTCGAGATCGATCGCATCGGCGCGCGTGTTGATGACCTCCACCCTCGCTTCCTTGGCCAGCTTGGCCGACATCTCCGCAACCGGCTCGACCGCGACCAGCCGCGCGGTGGTGGGGAGATGCTGAAGCAGCAGGCGGGTGAACTTGCCTGTTCCCGCCCCGAGATCAACAACGCAGCGCGCGGCTTGCAGCGGCAGCGCGGCGACGATCTCCGCGGGGTAGTTGGGTCGGCCCGCCTCGTAGGCGGCCACAGCGACGCTATAATTCCGGGCCGTCGGATTCAGTGTCATGGTCGCTTCTCCTGCCAGCCGGCTTCCGCCGATGAGACCTGTCGAACGCTATAGAGCAGCGCCTGCACAGAACTGGAAGTGCGCGTCGATTCAAAATGCGATGAAGACCCGTCACCTTTGCGTCAGTGCCGCGTTGCTCCTTGTTGAACAAGGTGCGCGCACCTTGAATGACCTTGCTTCGGCAGGAACCAATATCGCAACTTTACACGCTTGTGTTGTATCAACGTCGCAGTTCCCGGTTGCAAGTTACTGTTGATTGAACCACAGTTCTTGAAAGCGGACGCGGTCTGTTGCGCTTGCGCGGGACAAGCCCGGTGCCTCTTCCGCACTGGTGCAGCCATGCAGCGATCCAGCGCCGTCTTCATCACGGGTATTGTCTACGCCTTGATCGGCCTGATCCTCGCAGGCGGCGGCATCTGGCTCGCCGCGCTGGGTGGATCGATCATCTACATTGTCATCGGCATCGGCATTCTCGCCACGGCTGCGCTGTTGCTGGCGCAGCGCCGTCAGGCGCTCTGGCTGTTTGCGATCGTGCTGGTCGGCACGCTGGCATGGGCCGTCTACGAAGTGAAATTCGACTGGTGGCCGCTCGCGGCGCGTGGCGATGTCATCTTCCCGATGGCGCTCTGGCTTTTGACGCCGGTGATCGTTCGCGGCCTGGTGCGAGATGCGCCGGTATCCTACGCGCGCGCGACGGCGCCGCTTTGGATCGGCGTGATGGCGGCCGCAGTCGTGCTCGTGGCCGGGCTGCTGACGAGCTATCACGACATCAATGGCACGATTGCCGAAGCCGGCGCGGCCGTGCAGCAAAGCGAAGCTGACCCGCAGCCGGATGGCGATTGGCGCGCATACGGTCGCACGCAGTTCGGGCAACGTTATTCGCCGTTGAAGCAGATCACGCCCGACAATGTCGGCAAGCTCAAGGTCGCCTGGACCTTCCGCACCGGCGACGTGAAGACACCGGAGGATTCCGGCGAGACCACGTTCGAGGTCACTCCGATCAAGGTGCGCGACACCCTCTATCTGTGTTCGCAGCATCAGGTGCTGTTTGCGCTCGACGCCAAGACCGGCACCGAGCGCTGGCGATACGACCCCAAGCTCGTGCACAACAAGACGTTCCAGCACATGACCTGCCGCGGGGTCTCCTATCACGAGACCGCACCAGGCGCCGTCGACTCTGGCGGCAATCCGGCGCCGCCCGAATGCCCGCGGCGGATCTTCCTGCCGGTCAATGACGGCCGCATGATCGCGCTCGATGCCGACAGCGGCAAGCCGTGCGAGAGTTTTGCCGACCACGGCATCCTCGACCTGCAACAAGGGATGGGCATCAAGACGGCGGGCTTCTTCGAACCGACGTCGCCGCCAGTCGTCAGTGACAGGATCCTGGTCGTTGCTGCCGCGGTGATCGACAATTATGCGGTCGAGGTGCCGTCCGGCGTGATCCGCGGCTTCGATGTCTTCACCGGCAAACTGGTCTGGGCCTGGGACTCCGCCGCCGCCGACGAGAACGCGCTGCCGTCACCGACACGGCATTACACCAACGGCTCGCCGAACTCCTGGATCACCGCCTCGTTCGATCCGAAATTGAATCTGGTCTACATCCCGACCGGCAACAATGGCCCTGACATCTGGGGCGGCAATCGCGATGCGCTGGTCGAGCGCTATTCCAGCTCGATCGTCGCGCTTGACGTCGACACCGGCAAGCGCGCCTGGTCGTACCAGACCGTGCATCACGATCTCTGGGACATGGACGTTCCCTCGCAGCCTAGCCTGGTCGATGTCACGACGGCCAAGGGTATCGTGCCCGCGATCATCCAGCCGACCAAGGTCGGCAACATCTTCGTGCTCGACCGCAGGACCGGCGAATTGATCGTGCCGGCGCCGGAACGTCCGGTGCCGCAAGGACCCGCGCCCGGCGACCGCTCTGCGCCGACGCAGCCGTTTTCAGAACTGACATTCCGGCCCGAGGCGAAGCTGACCGGCGCCGACATGTGGGGCGGCACGATCTTCGACCAGCTGCTGTGCCGGATCATGTTCCACCGGCTGCGCTACGAGGGCACGTTCACGCCGCCGTCGTTGCAGGGCACGCTGGTCTTCCCCGGCAATCTCGGCATGTTCGAGTGGGGCGGCATCGCCATCGATCCTGTTAGGCAGATCGCCATCGCCAATCCGATGTCGTTGCCGTTCGCCTCCAGGCTCATTCCGCGCGGCCCGCAGAATCCTCCGGCGCCGACCGCCGAGAAGCCGGTCGGCAGCGAGGTCGGGACGCAGCCGATGTACGGCACGCCGTTCGGCGTGGATATTTCGAGCTTCCTCTCGCCGCTCTCCGTGCCGTGCTACCGGCCGCCATGGGGCTCGATGGCCGCGATCGATCTCAGGACGATGAAGATCGTCTGGCAGCATCCCAACGGTACCATCCGGGACACCACGCCGCTGCCGCTGCCCTTCAAGATGGGTGTGCCGATGCTGGGCGGGCCGATCACCACCGCTGGCGGCGTCGCGTTCTACACCGGGACCTATGAGTACACGATCCGGGCCTACGACGTGCGCGACGGCAAGGTGATCTGGGAAGATCGCCTGCCCGCCGGCGCCCAATCGACACCGATGAGCTACGAGGTCGACGGCAAGCAATATGTCGTCACTGCCGCCGGCGGCCACGGCTCGTTCGGCACCAAGCGCGGCGACTACGTCATCGCCTACGCATTGAAGGACTAAGCCGATCCGGAATGCGGCAAGCGTCGCATTCCGGATGACGCGGTGGTGATGAGACATCGTGCTCGAAATGGGTTCCGCGACCTCAGTAAGGGTTGGCAAGTCAGGCCAAAGCCGCTAAAGGTCCGCCCCCTTTCACATCATATTCCGAGCATGACATGTCGAGCGCCCCGCCCGCCGTCTCGATTGGCGTCGATTTTGGCACCAGCAACACCGTTGTCGCGCTGTCCGACGGCGACGGCCGCGTCGAGGCTGTTCGCTTCGACCATGGCGGCCGCACGCATAGCGTCTATGTGTCTGCGCTGTGCTTCTGGGAGGAACGGCCCGGCGCCGGCCTGCATCCGCACGCCGAGGGTGGTCCGTGGGCGATCGAGCAGTTCCTCGAGGGGCGGACGATCCATCGCTTCATCCAGTCGTTCAAGACGTTTGCAGCGAGCTCGGCCTTCAACACCACCCAGATCTTCCGGCAGCGCTACAAGTTCGAGGATCTGCTGGCGGCGTTCCTGCGCACGCTGACGCGCCACGCCGGCGAAGGCTTCGATTTGGGCGCACCGACCATCATGGTCGGCCGCCCGGTGAAGTTTGCCGGCGGCAATCCCAATGACGAGCTCGCGATGCAGCGCTACCGGGCCGCGTTCGAGCGGCTCGGCGCCGGCCATGCGCGCTATGTCTATGAGCCGGTCGGCGCGGCGTTCTCCTTTGCACGCAGCCTCGACCACGACGCCACGGTGCTGGTCGCCGATTTCGGCGGCGGCACCAGCGACTTCTCAGTGATGCGCTTCTCGCGCAAGGGCGGCGTGCTGCGCGCCGAGCCGCTGGGACATGCCGGCATCGGCATCGCCGGCGACACCTTCGACTACCGCATCGTCGACCACATCGTCTCGCCGCGGCTCGGCAAGGGCACCAATTACCGCTCGTTCGACAAGGTGCTGCCGATCCCCAATCACTATTATTCGAGCCTTGCCCGCTGGCATCAGCTCGCGATGATGAGGGGCAATGGCGACCTGCGCGAATTGCAGCAGCTCGCGCGCACCGCGATTGACCCGGCACCGCTGAACGATTTCATCACCATCGTCGACCATGATCTCGGCTTCGCGCTCTACCGCGCCGTGTCCGACACCAAGGTCGCGCTGTCGAGCAACGATCGCGTCGAGTTCCGCTTTGCCCGCCAAGGCATCGATATCGGCGCGACCGTGACGCGCGACGATTTCGAATCCTGGATCGCCGACGACATCGAGCGGCTGGGCGCGACCGTCGACGAGGCGCTGGCGAAATCCGGCATCACCGCACGCGACGTCGAGAAGGTGTTCCTGACCGGCGGCACTTCGTTCGTGCCGGCGGTGCAGCGCCTGTTTGCCGAGCGTTTTGGCGAAGCGCGGCTTACCTCGGCGGATCAGTTCGAATCGATCGCCTACGGTCTCGCCCTGATCGGCCACTTGGCCGATCCCGACCGCTGGACCTTCGCCGAAGCGGCCTGACGTTTGGCTTCGCGCCTTGATCCCGGCGCATTAGGCCAATACATCAATTCAATCATCAACGCCTGAGGATGCCGACGACCATGGATTTCACCCTGACAGCAATGCCTATCAGCCTTGCCCACGGGGATATCCATGCCAGCATCGATCGCGCTGTCCAATCTGACCCTTTCCGCGCCTGACGGTCGGGTTCTCCTTTCCAATATCGACCTCAATTTCACACCCGAACGCATCGGCCTTGTCGGCCGCAACGGCGTCGGCAAGACGACGCTGCTCGACCTGATCGCAGGCCGGCGCACGCCGCAATCCGGCGCGGTCACGGTTCAGGGACGGATCGGGATGCTGCATCAGACGGTTCAGGTGGCGCCGGACGAATGCGTCATCGACCTCTTCGATGCGCGCCACACGTTGGCCGCACTGCGCCGTGCCGAACAGGGCCTTGCGACCACTGAGGAGCTTGCGGATGTCGACTGGACGCTCGATACGCGCATCGCGGCCGCGCTCGCGCGCGTCGGACTGAACGACGTGCTCGACGCGCCGCTGGCGATGCTGTCCGGCGGGCAGGCCACCAGGGCGCGCCTTGCGGCCCTCACCTTCGCACAGCCTGATTTTCTGCTGCTGGACGAGCCCACCAACAATCTCGACCGCGCCGGACGCAAGGCGGTGATCGACCTGCTCGCGGACTGGCGGCATGGCGCGATCATCGTCAGCCACGACCGCGAGCTGCTCGAGGCCATGGATGCGATCGTCGAACTGACCTCGCTGGACGCGCGGCGCTATGGCGGCAATTGGAGCCAGTATCGTGCGCGCAAGGCCATCGAGCTTTCGGCGGCGCGCCACGATCTGGCCGATGCCGAGAAGCGCGTCGCCGAGATCGACCGCAAGGCGAGGCAAACGACCGAACGGCAAGCGCGCAAGGATGGCGCCGGCGCGAAGAAAAGCGCCAAGGGCGACATGCCGCGCATCGCCGCCGGGCTGCGCAGGGATCGCAGCGAGGACACCGGCGGCGAGAAGGCCCGGCTCGCCGAGCGGCGGCGGACCCAAGCGCTCGAATTGGCCACCACGGCGCGCCAGCGCATCGAGGTGCTGCAACCATTCTCGGTGCAATTGCCGTCGATACATCTGCCGGCGAGCAGGATGGTGCTGCGGATCGAGGCCGCCGATGTCGGCTACACCGCGGACGCGCCGATCCTGCGTGATCTCACCTTCTCCATTTCGGGCCCGGAGCGTGTTGCGATCACAGGCGCCAATGGCGCCGGCAAGACGACACTGCTCAAGCTCGTCAGCGGCGGCTTGACCGCGGCGCGCGGTAGCGTCGAGGTGATGACCCGCTTTGCGATGTTCGATCAGGCAGTCAGCCTGCTCGATGCCTCGGCCTCCATCCTGGATAATTTCCGGCGCATCAATCCGGATGCCGGCGAGAACGCCTGTCGCGCCGCGCTGGCGCGCTTCATGTTTCGCGCCGATGCAGCGCTGCAAACCGTCGCGAGCCTCAGCGGCGGCCAGTTGCTCCGCGCCGGCCTCGCCTGCGTTCTGGGTGGCGTGCGGCCGCCGCCGCTCCTGATCCTCGACGAACCGACCAACCATCTGGATATCGAATCCATGGAAGCGGTCGAGGCCGGGTTGCGCGCCTATGACGGCGCTCTGCTGGTCGTCAGCCACGACGAGACCTTCCTCGACGCGATCGCAATCACCCGCAGGTTCGACCTCGGTGCCGATACAAGGTGACGATCGATGGGATTGTCGGGGGTCATCCTTCGGGTCGATCGCGCCCGTCGGTGCGGCTCCCAGCAAAATGTCGAAAACAACCCCATGCAAAGTAGCCCGCGGCCACCCCTCCAGCCTGAGTGGCGGTCAATTGGAACAACATCCGCCGGACGAAAGTTCGCAGCGCATGTCACGTTTGGACGCGCTACCATGCACACTATCGGAACCGGCGGCGGTCGCATCCTGATCGCGATCGTCTATCATACCGCCTACGCACCAGACCCGGCGTCAGCATCACAAGCCAACATGGCCGTGCAAGGTCATCACGCTCTCCCGCTCAACAACCTGGTGCCGGCAACTGCCGGCAGAGGCAGCCGGCAACCTGCTTCGCTATTCTCGACATGACGGATCGAGCCGACCATCAACTTCGGTCGTCGCCACCGAACCGTCCGCCTCGAACAGCCCAACCGCTCCAGACGGTGACGTCGCGACGTCGAAGTCGAGCGGCCCGCAAACAATCATGCAATAGTCGTAGACCGAGCGCTGATCGTTTCCCATCAGAAACTGATAATGGATCTGCATAAAGTTGAAGCGATGACGTTTGAAGCGGGCTGGACTTACCATTGAATGTATTTGGACACGCCGAATCCTCGGGTGGTCACCTGAATGGTCTCGACTGACGCGTTTCAGAGTGACGGGGTCGAAGCGATAGAAGCTGATTGCGTCATCTCGCGCCTGGTATTCGACCCAGTCTATCGCCGGCGTTCCGGCCACGAGTTGCGCCGCTTCCCGTATTTGGCCGCCCATCGGATGCAACGAGAATTTAGGGATAGTGGCGCCCACCGTGAGAATGCATAGCTTGGGCCCGCTCGTTTCGAGCGGAGGATTCGATTTCAGCGCGCGCGCCACCGCCGCAATTGTGAGCGCCGCGCCAAGGGAGTGGCCAACGATCAGAACTTCATCAACTTCTGCGGCCCGAACCGTTCTTGATATCAGGCTCGCAAAAGCGTCGAGCCGCTTATCAAGTTCGCTTTTCTGCCCGTAAAGAAATTGGTGGGAGAAAATGGCATCATCGAGAATGTGATTTATCCTGCGCTTTGGTCCGATCCAGAGCATCGCGCCGACGAAGATGGCAAGCGACAAGAAAAGTCCAAGCAGTAATTCCATCCAAAATGGAACGTGTATGAGCCTGATCAACAGGTATGACAGCCCAACGCTGCAAAATGCGATCAATAGCAAACAGCAATATGGAAAGATGAAAAAGAGAGCGTACTTCCAGCTTGCGATCGCATACCTGAATATCGTTCCCGTTACGATGAAATCGAATAGCGCTTTCAAGGATTGAACGAGACGATGCACGAAGCCGACTTTCGAATCGCACCGGATGAGATCATCCCAGCGGAGCATTTCGAAGGTGGCGTGAGTTTTCCAGTTCGGCCCCCATGCTTCCAGGCTGCATGAAGCACTGATTGCAGACGTGTTCGATATTTCCGACAGCCGCGAAGAAGCGCCCCAAATCTTTTGGAAGCTCGAGAGCGAGCGCCGCAAGCGTTCGACCTGCGCTTCGGGGGTGATTGGATCGTAACCACCAATGTGGAAGACGTGCCGCCGTCGAATCATCCAGCAACTCGAATTCTGTAAAGATATTGATCGGCGCTCATTCTGTAAAACGGAAATGGATGGACACTTAGGCGACGCTCCTCGTTGACCGCAGTCCGGTGAACCTGACATGGGTGATGCGGATCTCGGCCTGTAAAATTACCACTTCGTCCGCGGGGTGGCACTCGTTGAGTTTGGCTTTGAGCAAAAAAGTGCAGGGTGCCAGGAGTCATTGGCCATGGAGGACCCTGACGGTCGCGACACGATCGCTTTCTTCGTGTGGCAAATCCGCGACAGTGAGCCAATTGCGCGCCTCAACGCGGTTTTCGAAGCCGTTCATGATTGTCACGATTCGTAAGTCTGATTTAATGCGGCTCGACTTAAGGTGGCGAAGGATTCTGACGATGAAGAGATTGCGTTACAGCATGGCGCTGATTTGCGCCGGCTTGACGATTTTTTTTGCAAGCAGTTTGCTTTTGAACAAGGGGGCTCAGGCGAAGCCCGGAACGGCGGTGGCGCTTAGATCGACAAATTCGCCCGCTCGACTGCACTCTTCTGCGGCGCATGTTTATTTATTTCGCGGACTGTTGAACGTTTTTTCTTTGGGCATGGACGGCCTTGCCGCCCAGCTGCAAGCGGCTGGCGTTGCCGCGGCTGTCGCAAATCACACCCAATGGAGAAGCGTCGCCGACGACATCATCGTAAAATATAGAGCCGGCCAGCGCGGGCCTATCATACTGGTGGGACACTCTCTTGGTGCAGATGCCGTGATGTCGATGGCAGAGTACCTTGGCCAAATGGGCGTGCCGGTTGCCTTGGTTGTTCCATTCGACGGCACATCGTCGCATGTGGCATCGGCCAACGTAGGGCGCGTTCTGAATCTGTACAAAAATGAAAGCGTTAGAATAAGTCGCGGACCCGGCTTCCGCGGCGAGCTGACGAACTATTATGTTCGTGATGCAAACGTCACTCACTTCAACATCGATAAAGACGCGGCGTTGCATAGCATGGTCATACGAAAGATCAGGGCAATCGGATCGGCTGTCGCGCGCCCACGAAAAAATCAGGGTCCTTCGAACCTGGTTTCACCTGCAGCCCAAGCTTCGACCAACTCTTAGCATACCGCCCAAAAGACAGTTTGAAGTTGGTGTTGACGCAAGATGTGAGGCTTTAGATCAGGCCCCTGCAGGAGCCCGGTGTCGGTGTTGTTTTCTTTAGCACTTCAAGCCGGGAGAGGCAGTCGGTGACGCCATTTGGAAAACTCTCAGTCGCCATCGCCGTGTGTTGCGTGGCGACCGTGTGTGCAGCCTTCACGAAGCCGATTCATATCGTGGCAGTCGGCGCAAGCAACACCCAAGGCTGGTACGTTGGGAAGCAGGGCGCTTATCCGGCCAAGCTGGAAGCCCTGCTGAGAGACAAGGGCGTCAATGCGACCGTCGCCAATGCCGGAGTTCCCTTTGACACCACCGCCGGCATGCTCAAGCGCATTGATAGCGACGTGCCGAAGGGAACCGACATCGTGATCTTGCAGCCTGGAGGCAACGATAGGCGCTTCCTTGTCACGAAGGAGCAGCGGGCGGCCAACATCGCGGCGATGGAGCGGCGGCTCCGTGAGCGCGCCATCAAGGTTATTTTGTACGACGAAGAGATACCTGCGCAGTATTACGCTTTCGACCTCATTCACCTCACGGACGCCGGGCATGCTTTCATTGCCTCGCAGTTGCTCCCGCGAGTGTTGGAGATAGACCGGAGAGCCACCGCGGCTTCGCCGCGCGCGAGATAAAAAAAGCCTTGCCATGCCGGCGTTGTGCTATCCGGCTCAATAGTGCAAACCCGACAACGCATCCACCCTGGATCCACCTGTCGGGCTGCCAACTAATCGGTGGAAACGACCCGCAAGCCCTGTATGATTGGTTCATGCCGGTCTGTGGACCTGTTTTTGTCAGATCTCAGACGCTCGCCAAGGATGGTACCCTTTCGATGATCGGCGAAGATGCCGCGCCAGCGAAACAAGCGCGTGGTCCACGATGACGCCCGGTATTGCCAAGTTCGTGTTCGTGATGATGGCGGTCGGTTGGTATCTCATCCGCTACAGATACGCGCGTCGAGCTCGCCGTGAAAAGGTCGAGAGGAGCGCCCGAGGCTCGCGCGAAAACACCCTGCTGCTGATATCGCTCACGGGTCTTGGCATTGTGCCGCTCATCTACATCGCAACGGCCATGCCTCATTTCGCATCATACGCCTTCCGGCCGGCTCAAGCCTGGCTCGGTGTTTTCGTCGCGGTTGCGGCGCTGGTCATGTTCCGGCTGACCCATCGAGCTCTTGGTCGGAATTGGTCCGTCAGTCTTGACGTGCGGGAAAATCATCGCCTGATCACCGACGGTATTTATCGGAGTGTTCGCCATCCGATGTATACCGCATTCTGGCTTTGGGCTGTTGCTCAGGCATTGCTGCTGCCGAACTGGGTGGCTGGTTTCGCTGGCCTGATCGGATTTGGAACCCTGTTTTTCGGGCGGATTGCCAAAGAAGAGCAGATGATGGTGGACGCCTTCGGCGACGAGTATCGCCAGTATATGGCCCGGACCGGACGCCTTTTGCCGAGGCTGTTCTGAGCCGGTAAGGATCCTCTCGCCGATCTCGCGTCCGGATACTCATCCAAAGCAACAATCCCGTGCCGTTTTTGTCACACTCGGCAAGGAAACGACCGCGCAAGCGCCAGTTTTGCTACAGCGTTAATTACGCCATAGCCGTTAGAGGGTAGGCTGTTCATATTCACGCTACCCATCTCGGAGATCACGATGTTGAAGTTCCTGGTTGCTGGAGTTGCGACGTTCGGTTTTGTGGCTGCCGCCAGCGCGGCAGACCTTCCTCATCCGCAGCCGGTTACTGCTACGGCTCCGGTTGGCAAGATGCCGATCGGCAAGTATCCGGTTGGCAAGTACCCCGTCGGCAAGTACCCGGTTGGAAAAGCTCCTGCTCCGATCGTGACGAAGGGTTAGCTCGAGGATCGCTCAGGCAGCGCACCCTTCAGTTTGCTGAAGGCGCTGCCTGGGGCTGACTACCCTTGTGAGGGCTTGAACGTGCCAGAATCCAATCGGAAACGGAGCGGCCTGCGGCTGCTTGCCGGAATTGGTGTCGTTATGGCTTCCGCGACTTTGGGAGCCGGCATCGGTCATGCGCAGCAAATGGCTGCGCAAACGGATCAGGCGCCGCTGCAGCAGGACAAGCCGCGTAAGCCGTCGTCGAGGTCGGTTGTGGCGGCGGCCGTCGCTGGTCCAAACGGTCCCGCTTCCGGAGCAGCCGCGAAGCCGGTTCGAAGGTCTTCGGTCAAAGGGCCATACTACGTCGACTTTCGTGCCCGCACGGCGGCTTCTTATGGGCATGCGTTTGTTTGGTACGGCAAGACAAGCGAGAAGCAGGTCGAGGTCGCGGGGCTGCACCCGGCGGGCGATGTCCTGCCTTATGTGCTGGGACACCTTACCTGGGTGCCCTCCGAGACCGGAGCGAGCTACGGTGACCTTGACGAGCAGTATCTGACGGCCAGCTATCGCGTGTACTTGAGCGAGGCCGACGCGAACAAGGTTTTCGCGTACATCAAGCACCTCCAGGCGACCTCGCCTCTTTGGAACGCAGAAACGACCAACTGCACGGCCTTTATTGGTCGTATAGCTAACTTCATGGGTCTGAAGGCTCCATTCCACTTGTTGAAGCCTGAGGAATACGTAAACCAGTTGAGAGAGATCAACGGCGGACGCCAAACGGCGCAGTTGGCCGCTTCGGATCAATAGTTTTCTCGCCAAGGCTGTTCGAGCCGCTGACGTGAACGCCTTACGCATCTCCGCTCAGCGCAGCCGATAGCGATAAACCAGATCGTCGGGATCTTCCCGAAGCGCAGACGGATCGAGCACACCACCCAATCGCCTCACCACCGCGGCAGACATCGCATTGTCGGGCGACATGTAGCTGACCAGCGTCGGCAGCTTCAGCGTCGCAAAGGCCCAGTCGCGCAAGGCACGCGCGGCTTCGGTGGCGTAGCCGTATCCTTCGTGTCCGTCATAGAGCAGCCAGCCGAGCCCCTTCTCCGAAACAGCGACCCGCGGTTGATGCCGACCTGGCCGACGCACTGCTTCGAAGCCGTGAGCTCGATCCTCAGCGCGCCATGGCCGAACAAGCGCCAGCACGCCAGATCGTGGCAGAACATTTCCCACGCCGAACGCACATCGAACGGCCCGCCCATGTCGGCGGAGCGCTGCGAAGCCAGGAACGCCAGATAGGCGGGAAGGTCGCGATCGTCTGCGGACGAAGCGTCAGGCGAGCAGTTCTGAGGGTTGGAATTTCGTCGGTCATGGCTGGCTGGCACGTGCCGCGGCCAGCGGCCGGCCTGCTGATCCGGCACAGCCGGATGGTTTGGCGGTCTCGGTTCAGGTCGTGGATGGCGGAGAGGGGGGGATTCGAACCCCCGATAGGCTTGCACCTATGCCGCATTTCGAGTGCGGTACAATCAACCACTCTGCCACCTCTCCAGCGGCCCAGGTGATTTGCACCACCCGCGGTCGGGCGTGTTCTAGGCGAGGATGGCGGTCCAGACAAGGCGCTGCAATAATATTTCCGTCACCGGCGCCGCGCGCCACCGAAGCACCGGGACGGCGCAAGAAAGCGCGCGGAAACAAAGCGCTAGCGGGAAGGCTCTGGTTCGATCGGCGCGCGGGCGATCCAGAGACAGCAGGAGCGGACCATGGAGCATGTGACGATTCGAGCCAACGGTGCGGCGTTCCACGTCGTCCGGACCGGGAGCGGCAGGCCGCTGCTGCTGTTGCATGGCTGGCCGGAATTCTGGCTGACCTGGGAGCCGGTGATGGCGCGGCTGGCCGACCGCTACACCCTGATCGCGCCCGACCTGCGCGGCTTCGGCGACAGCGACAAGCCACAAGGCCCTTACGGCCCCGATCAGCATGCCGACGACATGCTGGCGCTGCTTGATGCGCTCGGCATCGACAAGGCCGGCGCGGTCGGCCACGACGTCGGCGGCGCGGTGATGCAGCCGCTCGCCCGCAAGGCGCCCGAACGGATCGCCGGACTGTTTTTCTTCGATTTCGTCTATCCCGGCATCGGGGCGCGCATGGCCGCGCCGGACCGGCTGAAGCACATCTGGTACCAGTCGTTCCACCAGATGGAGATGGCGCCCGCGCTGGTCGGTGCTAACAGGGACAGCTGCCGCACCTACATCGGCCATTTCCTGCACAACTGGACCCACCGCAAGGCTGCGTTCGACGACGTGATCGAGGACTTCGCCGACAATTTCTTCAAGCCGGGCAATCTCGCCGGCGGCTTCGCGCATTACCGCGCGTCACATGCGGGGCGCGTGAAGATGATGCAGGGCGAGGCGCCCGCGCTGCCGCCGATCGATGTGCCGACCTGCATTCGCTGGGCCGAGCACGACCCGCTGTTTCCCTATCAATGGACCGATCGGCTGGGCGAGACCTTCTCCAACCTGGATCTGAAGATGTTTCCCGATGTCGGACATTTCCCGCATCGCGAGGACCCCGATCGCGCGGCCGCCGAGATCGGAGGCTTCTTCGAGCGGATCAATTGGAGGTAGAAGGTGGTGGGACCGCCAGGACGCGACAAAAACTGGCGGTCCCGTGCCGCCTTTTAGTATTGCAGGCCGGGAAGTGCGGCTTCGCCGGTCGGCGGGAGCGACACGGTCCACGGTAGCGGCCGACGCCGAAACGGCAACGCGAAGCCGATCTTAACCTAACCGATCAACCTTACCGCGCGATCGCCGAATCCCGATGGCTCAGGCGTCGGCCTTCCTGGCTTTCTTGGCCTTTTTCCCGTTCTTGTCGCCGTCGTCGTCCTTGTCCTTGTCCTTCTTCTCGGCCTTCTCGTCCTTGCCGTTGTCTTTCTTGCGATTGGTGTAGTGGGCATTGCCGAGCCCGGTTCCGATGGTCAGCACGCCCCAGCGCGCGACATCCTGCATGAACGGGACCTCGGCCAGTCCCTGCACCACGCCGTCATTGTGCATCACGATCGCGGCGTCATGATCGCCGATCTGCGGGATCGCCTCGACCAGGCTCGCCGGCAGGTTGAATTTGCTGCTCTCCCAATTGCCCGGCAGGTTCTGCGCCCCTTTCTCGATCGAGCCGTCCTCGTTGATGACGCCGGGACAAGCCACGCCGATGAACGGCGCGAGCTTGAGATTTTCCTTCTCGGCCGTGGCGATCAGGTCCTTCAGCATCTTCACCAGCCGCTTCACCGCGCCTTCGCGCGTCGGCTCGTCATCGGCATGCCGCCACAGCTCCGATTTCCAGACCGCCGCCTTGGAGAGGTCGGGCGCCTTCTTCCAGCGCGTCTCGACCACGCCACAACGGATGTTGGTGCCGCCGATGTCGACCGCGAGCACGCCGTCATGCGCCTCGAAGATCCACGACGGCGCCAGATGCAGTGTGCCGATCAGCCCGGCATCATCGGGATGAAATCGGATCGGCACCATGTCGACCTTGAAATCCTCCGACTTCAGGATGATCTCGGTGCGTGCGATGGCGAGCTCGCCGAGCCTGGAGTCGCGGAAGCCGCCGCCGACCACGATGCGCTCGGTCCTGGCCCAGTCCTTGGTGTTGAGGAAGCGCCGCGTCACATGGGCGAGCTCCTGGGCGAACTCCTCGATCGCGCTGTGCACGACCGCGGAGGCCTCGGTGTCGTCGCCGACGAGTATCTCATCGAGCTTCTTCTTGCTGATCTTGTCCGACGGCTCGTCGCCGAACGGATCCTCGCCGGATTTGCGCAGCGGCTTGCGCCAGCGGTCGAAAATCTTGCGGAACGCGCCCTTGGAAGCGCGATCGCCGAGAAAACCGTCGTCGTCCTTCAGCTCGATGTTGAAGCTGTCGATATCGACCGACGGCAGCCGCGCGGCACCGTGATGTGCGATGCCCGTGGTCAGTGCAGCGTCTTCAGCCATTCGCCCGTGCCTGCCCGCTTGAGGTTCCCAGCATTAACGAAGCGGAACTCAAATGGTTGCGTCCCGCGCTGCGGCGCTTCGGCCGGCGCGGGACGCAATTTCGCAAAGACCTCAGAATGGTCTCAGGCGGCCTTCACCCCGTAACGCGCCGCAGGTGTGCTGCGCGACAGGTTCGGCATCAGCTTCTGGCGGGCCGCCTCATAGGCCTGCCAATCGGCCGCCTCCGGCAGCGACGGCACGGTGAAGACCTCGCCCTGGTCGAAGCCGGCGAGCGCCGCATCGACCATGTCCTCGGCCTTCATCACGATCTCGCCCGGCAGATGCTCGACCGGCGTACCCGCGATGCCCCAGAACTCGGTGGCCGTGGCGCCGGGCAACACGGCCTGGACCCGGATGTTCTTGTCCTTCAGCTCGTGCTGCAGCGAGTGGGTCAACGCCAGCACGAAAGCCTTGCTGCCGCCGTAGACGCCGTTGAGCAGTTCCGGCTGCACGCCGACGACCGAGGCGATGTTGATGATGGTGCCGCCGCCGCGCGCGACGAGCCCCGGCACCGCCGCATAGGTCAGGCGCATCAGCGCGTCGACGTTGAGCGCAATCAAGTCGCTCATCTTGTCGACATCGGATGCGAGCAGAGGTGCCGTCGCACCGACGCCGGCGTTGTTCACCAGCACGCTGATGCCGGCGTTGCTGCGCAGAATGGACTCGATCCGCGAAACGTCGGCGCGCTTGGTGAGGTCGGCGGCGACGATCTCGATCGATCGGCCCGTCTCCGCCGACAAACGCTTGGCGAGCCCATCGAGGCGCTCGCGATTGCGTGCGACGAGGATCAGATCGTAGCCACGCCGTGCGAGCCGGTCCGCGTAGATGGCACCGATTCCGGACGACGCACCGGTCACGAGCGCCGTTCCTTTGGCTGACTTGGTCATGTTGGTCTCCTGTTTGACCCAAACGGCCGGTTTTGGCCGCTGCTCAGGTTTTACCGACCCCCTTGCATGTCTCAAATGTCATATATACACCTTTTTAGGACACAGATTGCCGCCGGAGGGTTCCATGAAGGAGATCGGCTTCGTCATTTCCCGGATTTCCAGGTGATGGGCTTCACCGCCATCACCGCCTTCGAGGTTGCCAATTTGATCGCGGGCGCGCCCTTCTACGAGGTCACGCTGCTGTCGGAGAATGGCGGCCCGGTGCGGTCATCCGCCGGCTTCAATGTCGAAACCGAAGCCTTCGGCGAGCGCAGCTTCGACACGCTGTTCATCGGCGCCGGCCACGAGCTGCATCCGGCGTCGCCGAAGTTGATCGGCTATATCCGCCGCGCCATGACGGCATCGCAGCGGATCGCGGCGCCCTGCATCGGTGCCTTCTCGCTGGCTGAAGCCGGCTTGCTCGACGGCCGGCGCGTCTCGACGCACTGGCAATTCGCCGCCGAATTGCAGGCCCGATTTCCCGGGCTCAAGGTCGAGCAGGACCGCATCTACATCATCGACGGACCGATCTGGACCTCGGCCGGCATGACCGCGACGATCGACCTTGCGCTGGCGATGGTCGAGCATGACCTCGGCGTCGAGGTCGCACGGTCGGTGGCGCGCAAGCTCGTGGTCTATCACCGCCGCACCGGCGGCCAGTCGCAGTTTTCCGCGCTGCTCGAGCTCGCCCCGAAATCCGACCGCGTCCAGAACGCGCTCAACTACGCCAAGGCGCATCTGCGCAACGAACTGTCGGTGGAGGAATTGGCCGAGGTGGCACGGCTCAGCCCGCGCCAGTTCAGCCGCGCGTTCCGCGCCGAGACCGGCCAGTCGCCCGCCAAGGCGATCGAGCAGCTCCGGGTCGAGGCCGCCCGCGAATTGATCGGCGATGGCCGCCATTCGATGGACGAAATCGCCGGCGAGACCGGCTTTGCCGACCGCGAACGGATGCGGCGGGCGTTCCTGCGGGTGCTGGGGCAGCCGCCGCAGGCCATCCGCCGCCACGCACGGGCTGCGGCGCAGACCGCGGCTTGAACCGTTAATCCGGGCCAAAATCGCGCCAAACCCTTCATCTTTGGCCGGTTTTTGCCCTGCTTTACCTTGACTCCCCGTCGTTTGCGGCTATAAGTCCGCCCATCCGGCGCGGGGATTTCTCGCGCCGATTGTTTTTGTGCGAACCATTTGGGAATTCATTCCCTTCGCGCGAAACACATAACCCATAGCGACTGAACAAAAAGCCGACCCGGACCATCGGTCCGAGGCCGGAACCGAACACGAAGGAATCAAACGATGTTCGCAGTCATCAAAACCGGCGGCCGGCAATACCGTGTCGTTCCGAATGATGTACTCGAGATAGGCAAGATCGCCGGCGATGTCGGCACGATCGTGCAGCTAGGCGAAGTTCTGGTGCTCGGCGGTGACACGCCGGTGCTGGGGACGCCCACCGTCGCAGGCGCGACCGTTGCAGCCGAAGTGCTGCAGCACAAGCGCGGCGCCAAGGTGATCGCGTTCAAGAAGCGTCGCCGCAAGAATTCACGCCGCAAGCGCGGTTATCGCGACGAGCTCACGGTGCTTCGCATCACCGAGATCCTCGCCGATAACGCCAAGCCGACCATCGGCCCGCGGCCGAAGAAGGAAAAGGTCGCAGCGCCCGCCGATGATGGCGAGGACGCAGCACCGAAGGCGGCCAAGAAGAAGGCGCCCGCAAAGGCGCCGGCCGCAAAAAAGGCTCCGGCCAAGAAGGCCGCGGCCAAGGCTTAAGAAGAAGTGATCGTCGCGCTTTCAGATTTGAAGCGTGACAAAACGTGAAATGATTCCGTCAAGGAATTGATCTAGAGATCAAAGCGAAGTCGGAGACGAGCTATGGCTCATAAAAAAGCAGGCGGTTCATCGCGCAACGGACGTGATTCCAAGGGCAAGCGCCTTGGCATCAAGGCGTTCGGTGGCGAGCGCGTGATCCCCGGAAACATCATCGCGCGTCAGCGCGGCACCACCTGGCATCCTGGCCTTAATGTCGGCATGGGCACCGATCATACTCTCTTCGCCAAGGTCGAGGGTCATGTCGAGTTCCGTGCCAAAGCCAATGGCCGCACATTCGTATCGGTTGTTCCGATGGCAGAGGCGGCCGAGTAGACGGTGGACACACATGAGTCCGCCGGGTCCTGTTGAACCGGCGGAGTCGCAAAGGGCTCCAAGGGGAGGCGGGATAACCGGCCTCCCCTTTTTGTTGCGCGCGATCCGGTTCGACCGCGCGTGACATTCCAAGCGTTGCGTACCGATTGTCGCATCACAGGAGCTCGACATGTTGCAGGACATCCCGACGCCGACCTTGCGCGAGGCAAGAGCTTGCGTCCTCGAGACCGAACGGCTGACATTGCGCAAGCCGACGCTCGCGGACGTAAAGGCAATCGCACGCCTCGCCAATGACCGCCGCATCGCGGAGAACACCCGCCGCCTGCCGCATCCCTATACCCAGGACGACGCCATCGACTTCGTGCGCGCGCTCGGCGCCGGCGGCCGCGAAACCGTTTTCCTGATCGAGAACAATCACACGCCGATCGGCATGGTCGGCATCGACTGGCGCGAGGAAAACAGCGCCGAGCTCGGCTACTGGCTCGGCGTCGACCATTGGGGCCAGGGCTTCGGTACCGAGGCCGCACGGGCGGTGATCGATTATTTCTTCGAGGAATTCGATCTCGACCAGCTGATCTCGGCGCCCGCGTCGTCAATCCGTCGTCGCGCAACATCCTGGAGAAGTGCGGCTTCCAGTGGGGCGGCGTCGAGCTGCATCGCTTCGACGCGCTGGGCTCATCGAGCCCGGTCGACTGCTTCCGCCTGTCGCGCGGCGTCTGGACCTCGCTGAAGAGCTGGAACAACTCGGTCCGGCGGGAGAGCTAAGGCTCGACCGCTCCGCAATTCCGGTGGTCGTCCCCGCGAACGCGGGGACCCATAACCACAGATGGTCATTGTTCGGCCGAGCTGTGGCTCCAGCGCAGGTGACGACAAGCAATGGTGGTTATGGGTCCCTGCTCCCGTGCGCAATTGCGCACTAGGCAGGGACGACAGCCGTTATGCGGGAGCGCCGTTGCCCACCCTACGCAGCAACCCTACGCCGGTGGATTCACCGCGGAGTCCGGGCGCCCGAGCTGCTGCTCGCGCACGAAGATGTAGAGGCCGGCCGCGATGATGATGGCGGCGCCGATGATCGTGGCCCAGGACGGCACGTCGCCGAACACCACGAAGCCGAAGATCACCGCCCAGACGATCATCGAATACTGATACGGCACCACGACGCTCGCCGGCGCGAGCTTCAACGAGCGGTTCACGCAGAGCAGCGCCGCGACCGAGATGATGCCGGCGGTGAAGAACAGTACGAGGCTGCCGGGGGTCGGCGTCACCCAGCCGATCGGCGAGAGCACGAGGCCGAGGATGAACGTGCCGCCGAATTGCGATGTCGCCAGCACGATATCAGGCGTCGCGCGCAGCGATCGGGTGATCAGCATCAGCACCGCAAACGACAGGCTGCCGCCGAGCGCGATCATCGCCGGCCAGCTGATGGTCTGTGCCGACGGCCGCAGCGCGATCAGCACCCCGCAGAAGCCGACCAGGATCGCGGTCCAGCGCCGCCAGCCGATATGCTCGCCGAGCACGAGGCCCGACATCGCGGTGACGAAGATCGGCCCCGCGAGATAGTAGGTGATGACGTCGGCGAGCGGCAGATAGACGGTTGCCAGGAAGAAGGCCGCGACTTCCAGCGTCGACAGCGTGACCCGCAGCAATTGCAGCCACGGACGCTCCAGATGCAGGAAATCCGCACGCCGCTTCCACACGATCGGCAGCAGCACGAGCAGCGCCGCGCAGGCCCGCAGCCACAGCAATTGCCCGACCGAATAGGTGGCGACGATGAATTTGCCCATCGCGTCGCCGAACGAGAACATGAAGATCGACAGCAGCATCAGGCCGATGCCGGCGAGCCGCGCCGATCGATCGTCGTAGGAGGACAGTTTTGCGAACAGGCTCATTAGTCGTCTTGTTGTCGCCGCCTCTGAGTCGGGCCGGTCGTATCGCCGGTTTTACCGACGTGGCGGTGCAGGACAACCCCGGCGGCGGCAGATCGAACCAATTGTCGCAGTCCGGCGCCTGCGCTACCGGTAGGCCAGCCCTTCAAAAAACAGAGCAGGAAACGCCGCATGAGCGACTTCGACCCCACCCAGCATCGCATGGTCCCGGCGCAGCGCTGGTTCGAGGATTTCGTGCTCGGCGAGCGCTTCGTGATTCCGAGCCGGACCCAGACCTCGGCGGTGTTCGCCGCGTTCCAGACCGCGAGCGGCGACACCCATCCGATCCATTACGACGTCGAATATTGCCGCACGCGCGGCATGCCCGATCTGCTTGCGCACGGCTTCCAGACCCTGGTGCATACCGCGCCCGGGGCGGGGCTGTTTCCCTATGTCGTCGAGGAGTCGCTGGTCGGCTTCCTGGAACAATCGAGCAAGTTCCTGAAGCCGGTCTATGCCGGCGATACCATCTACCCCGCGCTGGAGGTGATCGAGCTGTCGCCGGGCAAGACCACCGGCGTCGTGACCTTGCGCTCCACCGTGCACAACCAGCGCCGCGAGCTGGTGCTGGAGGGGTTGCAGAAATTCCTGGTCCGGAGGCGGCCCACTTAGCCGCGAGGGCCGTAAAAAGGCCCGAAAATTAAGGCTTTTCGCTGAAGTCAGGGCCTTTCCGGGTTGCCGCCGCGGCCCCCCTGCCCTAACTAGTGAAAATCATGAAATTCCTCGATGAAGCCAAGGTCTATATTCGCTCGGGCGACGGCGGCAACGGCTGCGTCGCATTCCGGCGCGAGAAGTTCATCGAGTTCGGCGGTCCGTCCGGCGGCAATGGCGGCCGCGGCGGCGACGTCATCATCGAGTCCGTCGACGGACTGAACACGCTGATCGACTACCGCTACCAGCAGCACTTCAAGGCGCAGAAGGGCACCAATGGCATGGGCAAGGACCGCCATGGCGCCAACGGCAAGCCCATCGTGCTGAAGGTGCCGGTCGGCACCCAGGTGTTCGACGAGGACCGCGAGACCCTGCTGCACGACTTCACCGAGCTCGGCGAGAAATTCGTGCTCGCTGAAGGCGGCAATGGCGGCTTCGGCAACGCGCACTTCAAATCCTCCACCAACCGCGCGCCGCGCAACGCCAATCCCGGCGCGCCAGGCGAAGAACGCTGGATCTGGCTGCGGCTGAAGCTGATCGCCGACGCCGGCCTCGTCGGCCTGCCCAATGCCGGCAAATCGACCTTCCTTTCGGTGGTCAGCGCGGCACGGCCGAAGATCGCCGACTATCCGTTCACCACGCTGCATCCGCAGCTCGGCGTCGTGAATTACGGCGGCCGCGAATTCGTGCTCGCCGACATTCCCGGCCTGATCGAAGGCGCGCATGAAGGCGCAGGCCTCGGCGACCGCTTCCTCGGCCATGTCGAGCGCTGCCGCGTGCTGCTGCATCTGGTCGATGCGACCTGCGAGCATGCCGGCAAGGCCTACAAGACGGTGCGCACCGAGCTCGAAGCCTATGAAGGCCAGCTCGCCGACAAGATCGAGATCGTCGCACTCAACAAGATCGACGCGGTCACGCCAGACGAGTTGAAGAAACAGAAGGACCGCCTCAAGCGGGCGGCGAAGAAGACGCCGCTGCTGCTCTCAGGCGCGACCGGCGAAGGCGTGCAGGATGCGCTGCGTGCACTGGTCGAGGTGATCGGCGAGGCACCGGTGTCCAACAAGGCCAAGGGCGGCCAGGCCGAGCCGTGGGCGACGCCGCTGCCGCAGGGCTGAGCGGCAACCAGACTTCCCAAGCCACATTGTGGCGCCTCTTGCTTCCACCTTCCTGCCAGACCGACCCCATGAAACGCCCCGCGCTCAAGAACTTTCGCCGCATCGTCGTCAAGGTCGGCTCATCGCTGCTGGTCGACTCGCAGGCCGGCGAGGTGCGCGCATCGTGGCTGGCCGCTTTGGTCGAGGACATCGCGAAGCTCCACAAGCGAGGCTGCGAGGTCATGGTGGTGTCGTCGGGCTCGATCGCGCTCGGCCGCAGCCGCCTGAAGCTGCCGCGCGGTCCGCTGAAGCTCGAGGAGAGCCAGGCTGCCGCAGCCGTCGGCCAGATCGCGCTGGCGCGGATCTGGTCGGAGGTGCTCGGCCATCACGGCATCGGCGCCGGGCAGATCCTGGTGACACTGCAGGACACCGAGGAGCGCCGCCGCTATCTCAATGCGCGTTCGACCATCGCAAAGCTGCTCGAATGGGGCGCGGTGCCCGTGATCAACGAGAACGACACGGTCGCCACGACAGAGATCCGCTACGGCGATAATGATCGCCTCGCCGCCCGCGTCGCCACCATGGCGAGTGCGGACCTGTTGGTGCTGCTGTCCGACATCGACGGCCTCTACACCGCGCCGCCCGCGGTCGATCCCGACGCCAAGCTGATCCCGGTGGTCGAAAGCATCACCTCGGAAATCGAGGGGATGGCAGGCTCCGCCGGCTCCGAGCTGTCGCGCGGCGGCATGACCACCAAGATCGAGGCTGCGAAGATCGCGACCACCGCCGGCACCCACATGCTGATCGCCTCCGGCAAGATCGAGCACCCCTTGCAGGCGATCGCAGATGGCGGCCGCTGCACCTGGTTCCTGACCCCGGCCAATCCCGTCACCGCGCGAAAGCGCTGGATCGCGGGCTCGCTCGAGCCGAAGGGCACGCTGACCATCGACGCCGGTGCGGTGGCCGCGCTGCGCGCCGGCAAGAGCCTGCTGCCGGCCGGCGTGATCCGGGTCGACGGCCAGTTCGCCCGCGGCGACGCCGTGGTGGTGCGCGGCCCCGACACCCATGAAATCGGCCGCGGCCTGGTGGCCTACGACGCCGAGAACGCCGAGAAGATCAAGGGCCGCTCCTCGCCAGACGTGATGACCATTCTGGGCATCAGCGGCCGGTCCGAGATGATCCATCGCGACGATCTCGTGATCGGCCCGGCCGGGGCGATCCCGGCCAAGTAGGCCCAAATCGCCCACCGGGCCGACATCCGGCCTGCCGCCCATCTGCCATGCCGGTTCCGCGCCTCGCCACCCCTCAATTGCCATGCTAGAACATGGCCTTAGAGCATGATCCGGAAAAGTGGACACCGGTTTTCCGAAGAGATCATGCTCAAACAAGGACTGGGACTTCCATGAGTGCCCCCCTGAAGGCAATCGACGGCAACGCCGATCTCGCCGCCCTGATGACCGACCTCGCCGCCAAGGCGCGCGCTGCCGCGCGCGTGCTGGCACTGGCGCCGCCGGAGCAGAAGAACCGGGCGCTCGCGGCAATCGAACGCGCGATCCGCGCCAATGCGCCGGCGATCCTCGCTGCCAATGCCGAGGACGTTGCCGAGGCGCGCGCGGGCGGCATGACCTCCGCCTTCGTTGACCGCCTGACACTGACGCAGGGGCGCATCGACGGGATGGCCGACGGTGTTGCGACCGTGCGCGAGATTGTCGATCCGGTCGGCGCCGTCACCGAGAGCTGGCAGCGTCCGAACGGCATGACCATCGAGCGCGTGCGGGTACCGCTTGGCGTCATCGGTGTGATCTTCGAGAGCCGGCCCAATGTCGCCGCCGATGCCGGCGTGCTGTGCCTGAAGGCCGGCAACGCGGTGATCCTGCGCGGCGGCTCCGACAGTTTCCGCTCCTGCCGCGCGATCCATGAATGCCTGGTGCAGGGCCTGCGCGAAGCCGGCCTGCCCGAGGCCGCCATCACTTTGGTGCCGACCCGTGATCGCGCGGCCGTCGGCCTGATGCTGACCGGATTGAACGGCGGCATCGACGTGATCGTGCCGCGCGGCGGCAAGAGCCTGGTCGCGCGCGTCGAGGCGGAGGCACGCGTTCCGGTGTTCGCGCATCTCGAGGGCGTCAACCACATCTATGTCGATGCCAGTGCAAAGCTCGATATGGCGAAGTCGGTCGTGCTCAACGCCAAGATGCGCCGTCCCGGCGTCTGTGGTGCCGTCGAGACCCTGCTGATCGATCGCGACGCTGCCGCGACGAAGCTGAAACCGCTGGTCGCATTGTTGATCGACGCCGGTTGCGAGGTGCGCGGCGACGACACCGTGCAAGGCGCCGATGCCAGGGTGAAGCCTGCGTCCGACGAGGACTGGAACACCGAATACGAGGACGCGATCATCTCCGCGAAAATCGTCGACGGCCTCGATGAAGCGATTGCGCATATTCAAAATCACGGCTCGCATCACACCGATGCGATCGTGACGGAAGACACGACTGCCGCGCAAAGATTCCTCAATGAGGTCGATTCGGCGATCGTGCTGCACAACGCTTCGACGCAATTCGCCGACGGCGGCGAGTTCGGCTTCGGCGCGGAGATCGGAATTGCCACCGGCAAATTCCACGCCCGCGGGCCGGTCGGCGCCGAGCAGCTGACAAGCATCAAGTATCGTGTCCACGGCACCGGGCAGACACGGCCGTGATCACGATCGCACGCGCACGGTAGACCATTGCGGCAAGCCTCACGCGTGTCGTTGTCCGCAGCCCAGGCCCTGCCGTTCTACACCAACGGCATGCGTATCGGGCTGCTCGGCGGCTCGTTCAATCCGCCGCACGCCGCGCATCGCGCCATCAGCCTGTTCGCGCTGAAGCGATTGCAGCTCGACCGCGTGTGGTGGCTGCTGACGCCAGGCAATCCGCTGAAGAACCATGACGGCCTGCATGCGCTCAACGAACGCGCCGCCGCCGCGCGCCGCGTTGCCGACGATCCGCGCATCGACATCAGCTGTCTCGAAGCTGTCATTGGCACGCGCTACACTGCCGACACGATCATCCACTTGCGCCGCCGTGTCTCCGGCGTGCACTTCGTCTGGATCATGGGCGCTGACAATCTCGCGCAATTTCATCGCTGGAAAGATTGGCGGCGCATCGCGTCCGATGTGCCGATTGCCGTGATCGACCGACCGCCCCAAAGCTTCCGTGCCCTTGCCGCACCGGCGGCGCAGGCGCTCATGCGCTATCGCATGCCCGAAAATCAGGCGACACGGCTGGCGGACCAACGGGCGCCCGCCTGGGTTTTCCTGACAGGAATGAAATCCAATCTGTCTTCGACCGGACTCCGGAACCCGGACGGGAGCTGGAGAACGGCGTGAAGCGCAAAAGGGTTACTGGAATATTGAAACCATTAACCCCACATGCGTAGTATGGTCCGTGGGCGCCGAGGATTCGGCCCCCGCGATACAGTGAAAGGAATGGTCCCTGGCCACATCTGTATTGTCAAAGTCTGTTTTACCCAAGGTTCCAAAGACTGCGCGTAAAACATCGACGAAAACCGCGGCCTTGCAGGCGCAACCGGATGCCGACAAACCGGATGCCCCCAAGACGCTGAGCCTGATCCTCTCCCGCCTCGAGGATATGAAAGCGGAAGAGACGGTCACCATCGACCTTCGCGGCAAATCCGCATATTCCGACTACATGATCGTCACCACCGGCCGGGTTAACCGGCACGTTGGCGCGATCGCGGAAAATGTGACGAAGAGCCTCAAGGAAAACGGGGTCAAGAACATCCATGTCGAGGGCTTGCCCAATTGCGACTGGGTGCTCATCGATTCCGGTGAGGTGATCGTGCACGTGTTCAGGCCTGAGGTGCGCGAGTTCTACAACCTCGAGCGGTTGTGGACTCAGAACCCGGCGGTCGCGGCGGTCTAAGGCGTATCGAAGCCGATGCGAATCGGCTGCAGCGCATATAGCTTGCACGCGCGCTTCTAGCGCGCGAGCCGTGGACTTGACGCGTTTTCTGCGGCAAACCGGCCTCCACTTTGCCGGAAAACGCTTTCATGCGTCTTGTCGTCATCTGCATCGGCCGCCTGAAACAGGGCCCTGAACGGGAGCTCGCCGAGCGTTACCGCGAGCGCTTCGAAGATATCGGCCGCAAGCTCGGGTTTCGCGGCCTTGAGATCCATGAGATTGCGGAAAGCCGCGCGCGCGACTCGGCCGCACGCATTGCCGAAGAAGCCGCGGCGATCTCGGCGCGGCTGCCCGACAAATACGCGCTGGTGGCACTCGACGAACGCGGCAAGAGCGTCGACAGCGCGAGCTTTGCACAGCAGCTCGGCCGCTGGCGCGACGAGGGTTTGGCGCATACGGCCTTCGTGATCGGCGGCGCGGACGGACTTTCGCCGGAATTGCAGCGCAAGGCTTCGTTGCGTATTGCATTCGGCTCCGCGACCTGGCCGCACCAAATGGTCCGCGTCATGCTTCTGGAACAGATTTATCGGGCCGCAACCATTTTGGCCGGCCATCCCTATCATCGCGCTTGAGGCGCGGTGACGGACAGTCGAAAGCGCTGAACGCACGCGAATGCAGCACAAGCGGGACACAGCTTCGTTTTTCGGCACCGCGCGCCGCCGCGGGCTGCTGGCATCGCTGCCCTTGTCGGTCGCCCTGCTCGCCGCACAGCCACAGTCAGCGGCGCATGCGCAAGCGGCACCATCAACGCAACAATCCGCGCCGCCGGCACAGCAGGCCGCAACCGCGGAGACATCGCCCGACGCCATCAAGCAGCGCGAGCAGGAGCTCGAAGCCGCACGCGAGCAGCAGCGCAAGGCGACCGAGTTGCAGGAGAAGCTGAAGGCCGACATCGCCGCGATGGGCCAGGACCGCAGCAAGCTCAATCAGCAGCTGATCGACATTGCCGGCCAGGTACGCGGCGTCGAGACAAGGATCGCGGATGCCGAGGCACGCTTGCTGCCGCTCGATGGCCGCGAGCGCGAGATCCGCAGCTCGCTCGATTCACGCCGCTCCGAAGTGATCGAGGTGCTGGCCGCGCTGCAGCGCGCCGGGCGGCGGACCCCGCCAGCGCTGCTGGTGCGGCCAGAGGACGCGCTGCAATCGCTGCGCACCGCGATGCTGCTCGGCGCCGTGGTGCCGGAGTTGCGCGTCCGCGCAGAAAAGCTTGCGGCCGATCTCGGCGAGCTGGTCGCGCTGCGCAAGACCATCTCGACCGAGCGCGATGCCATGGCGGCTGATCGTGACAAGCTGAGGGAAGACCAGACTCGCCTTGCGGCGCTGGTCGACGAGCGGCAGCGGCAGCAGAGCACGGCCGAGAAGGACATGGAGGCCGAAGGCGCCCGCGCCATTGGGCTGTCCAAGCAGGCCGCCGACCTGCAGAGCCTGATCGCCAAGATGGAGCAGGACCTCAAGAGCGCGGCCAAGGCAGCCGCCACGGCCAGCCTCCAGGGGGCCCCGGCGACGGTTAACGGCAAGCCGAATCTGGGCGCCTTGAAGGACCCGGCCCGCATGAGCCCGGCGGTCGCCTTCGCCTCGGCCAAAGGCCTGTTCTCCTATCCCGTAAACGGCACCAAGATTCGCGAATTTGGCGGTTCCGACGGCGCGGGGGGCGTACAAAAAGGCATTTCTTTGGCAGCCAAGCCGGGCGCCCAGGTCACAACCCCGTGTGACGGCTGGGTTGTTTACGCTGGTCCTTTCCGCAGCTATGGACAACTCTTGATCCTCAATGCCGGGGGCGGGTATCATGTCCTGATCGCCGGGATGGAGCGAATTTCGGTAAACATCGGCCAGTTTGTACTTACGGGGGAGCCGGTCGCGACCATGGGGTCGACATCCCAGGTCGCATCCATTCTCGCGACCAATGCGAGCCAGCCAGTGCTTTATGTCGAGTTCCGGAAAGACGGCACTCCAATCGATCCAGGTCCATGGTGGGCCGCAAATGAAGGCGAAAAGGTTCGCGGATGATGCGCAAGACTTCGGTAATTCTCCTTAGCGCCGCCACCGGCGCGGCCCTGACGCTTTTCGTCACGCAGCCCCGCGCTGTGCTGATGGGATCGAGCGCGCGCGCCGCGACGTCGGACACCTACCGCCAGCTCAATTTGTTCGGCGACGTGTTCGAGCGCGTGCGCAGCGACTATGTCGAGAAGCCCGATGACAGCAAGCTGGTCGAATCCGCAATCTCCGGCATGCTGTCCGGCCTCGACCCGCACTCGAGCTACATGGACGCCAAGAGCTTCCGCGACATGCAGGTGCAGACCCGCGGCGAGTTCGGCGGCCTCGGCATCGAGGTCACGATGGAAGACGGCCTGATCAAGGTTGTTTCGCCGATCGACGACACCCCGGCCTCGAAGGCCGGCATCATGGCCAACGACATCATCACCAACCTCGACGACGAGGCCGTGCAGGGCCTGACGCTGAACCAGGCCGTCGAGAAGATGCGCGGTCCGGTCAACACCAAGATCAAGCTCAAGATCATCCGCAAGGGCCAGGACAATCCGATCGACGTCACGCTGGTGCGCGACAACATCCGCGTCCGCTCGGTGCGCGCGCGGGTGGAGGCCGACGACATCGCCTACATCCGCATCACCACGTTCAACGAGCAGACCACCGAAGGCCTGAAGAAGGAGGTCGCTAACCTGCAGGGCCAGATCGGCGACAAGCTGAAGGGCTACATCATCGACCTCCGCAACAACCCCGGCGGCCTGCTTGAAGAAGCGGTCACGGTGTCCGACTCCTTCCTGGAGCGTGGCGAGATCGTCTCGACCCGCGGACGCAATGCCGAGGAAACCCAGCGCCGCGCCGCCCATCCGGGCGACCTGACCAAGGGCAAGCCGGTCATCGTGCTGATCAACGGCGGCTCGGCGTCCGCTTCCGAAATCGTCGCCGGCGCGCTGCAGGACCACAAGCGTGCGACGCTGGTCGGCACCCGTTCGTTCGGCAAGGGTTCGGTGCAGACCATCATCCCGCTCGGCTCGGGCAACGGCGCGCTGCGCCTGACTACCGCGCGCTATTACACGCCGTCGGGCAAGTCGATCCAGGCCAAGGGTATCGTGCCCGATATCGAGGTGCTGCAGGACGTGCCGGAAGAGCTGAAGGCGCGCACCGACACCAAGGGCGAGGCCTCGCTGCGCGGCCATCTGAAGAACGATGGCGACGAGAAGACCGGCTCGCAGTCCTACGTCCCGCCGGACGCCAAGGACGACAAGGCGCTGAAGATGGCCGACGACCTGCTGCACGGCATCAAGTCGACCTCGAACGCCACGCCGGCACCGGCCACCCCGTCCGGTGACAAGGCGCCCGGCGACAAGGCCGCCGTCGACAAGCCGGCCAACAAGTCCGCGAACTAAATCCAATCCAATCGATTCGGCGAAAAGGGCGGCCCTCGGGCCGCCCTTTCTGTTTTCGGATGTCCACCCGTAACCGTGCTTTGACGGGGCGGCCGGTGCGCGGGAATGCACCGCATCGTGCTATCGTTCGCGCTGTTGATTCGGGGAGGGGCATGGCAGAAGCGGCCGACGAACTGAGCACGCCGCTTGGGCAGAACACCCTGGGCAGGACGCGCCGTTTCCGCCTGCCATTCACGGCGATGCAGGCGCTCGCCGTGCTGCTGGGTCTCGTGCTGGTCGGCTTCGCCGGCGTCGCGCTGTTCAACGACAACCCGCTCGGCGGCGAGCCGATGGCCCGCGTCACACTGCGTAATCCCCCGCCCGCAGCCACCGACGACAAGCATGCCCCTGCCGGCCAGACGGCCGAGCCGGCGGTCAAATCCGTCGCCAAGGCGCCGGCCGCAGCCAGCGACGCCAAAACCGTCACCATCATCGACGGCTCCAGCGGCAAGCGCCAGGACGTCGTGATCGGCGCCGGCGATCCCGCTGAGAAGGCGGATGGCGATTCGCCACCGGTCGCGATGACCGGGATCGACCCGCGCCTCCTGGAAAAATCGCGCTACGGCATGATCCCGGCAGTTGCCGATGGCCTGAAGCCGTTCACCGTCTATGCGGCCGAGGCCGACCGCACCAAGGCCGCCCGGATGCCGGTGGTCGCCATCGTCGTCGCCGGCCTCGGCGTCGGCGCCGCCAAGACCACCGACGCCATCATGAAGCTGCCGCCGGCCGTGACGCTGGCCTTCACGCCCTATGGCGCCGACCCCGGCAAGCTTGCGGAACGCGCCCGGACGCAGCGCCACGAGATCCTGCTGCAGATCCCGATGGAGCCGTTCGACTATCCCGACAACGATCCGGGCCCGCAGACGCTGCTGACCACATTGAGCAGCGAGCAGAATCTCGACCGCCTCTACTGGCACCTCAGCCGCCTGCAGGGCTATGCCGGGATCGCCAACTTCATGGGTGCCCGGTTCGTCGCGACCGATCCCGTGATGCAGCCCATCGTGCGCGAGGCGGCCAAGCGCGGCCTGAGCTTTTTCGACGACGGTTCCACCCCGCGCAGCGTCGCGCAGACGCTCTCGGCGGGCCAGTCACTACCGTTCGCCAAGGCCGATTTCGCCATCGACGCGGTGCCGACGTCGGCGGAAATCGACCGTGCGTTGGTCAAGCTGGAAACCATCGCCAAGGAACGCGGCGCCGCCGTGGGTGTCGCCTCGGCGCTGCCGGTCTCGATCGAGCGGCTCGGCGCCTGGCTCAAGACCCTGGACTCCAAGGGCATTATGCTTGTGCCATTGACAACGGCGATGCTGAAATCAAAATCGGGCTAGAGATCAATCTGTTGGTGCAGTCCGAGACCTTGCCGGGGGGCCGGGTCCGGCGGCACCGGGAACTGCGAGGTAGCGGCAGCATGGCACGTTATGAAGACCTGCCCTATCGAACCTGCGTCGGCATCATGCTGCTGAATGCAGCCGGACTGGTCTTCATCGGCCGCCGTGCGGGCGGCATCGAGCATGTCGACGATGCGCATGTCTGGCAGATGCCGCAAGGCGGCGTCGATCCCGGCGAGGATACGTTTCAGGCCGCGCGGCGCGAGCTCTACGAAGAAACCAGCATCAAGTCGGTGGAGAAGCTCGGCGAGGTCTCGGACTGGCTGATCTACGATATCCCGCGCACCGTCGCCGGCCGGGCCTGGAAGGGACGCTATCGCGGCCAGCGGCAGAAATGGTTCGCGTTGCGCTTCACCGGCGACGAGAACGAGATCAACGTCGCCAACCCCGGCGGCGGCCACAAGGCCGAATTCATCACCTGGCGCTGGGAGCCGATGAAGAATCTGCCGGAGCTGATTGTGCCGTTCAAGCGCCCGGTCTATGAGCGCGTCGTGAAGGAATTCGCCGGTCTGGCGGCCAAATAGACCCACGACGCACACGTATCGAGATGTCATCAGATAAGCCCTATCGCCCCAATGTGGGCATCGCGCTGTTCAACGGCGACGGACGCGTGCTGATCGGTCACCGGATCAAGGACGACGGTCCGGAGATCGTGCTGCCCGGCCTCGAATGGCAGATGCCGCAGGGCGGCATCGATGCGGGCGAGGATCCGCGGCAGGCCGTGATGCGCGAATTGTGGGAAGAGACCGGAGCGGTCAGCGCCGACTATCTCGGCGAGACCGACTGGATGACCTACGAATTCCCTGCCTATGACGGACCGACATCGCACCGGCTGGCCAAATTCCGCGGCCAGCGCCAGAAATGGTTTGCGCTGCGCTTCACCGGACGCGACGAGGAGATCGACCCGTTGACGCCACGCAACGGCCAGCCGGCCGAGTTCGATCAATGGCGCTGGGAGCGCCTCGACCGCGTCGCCGATCTCGTGGTGCCGTTCCGCCGCGACGTCTATCGCACGGTCGCGACCCGGTTCGCGGAATTCGCCGGCTGATCTGGAGCATGATCCGGAAAAGTGTGTAGCGGTTTTCCGAAAAGAGCATGCTCAAATTAAAGAGCCAGGGCGGGATGACGATTCGAAGAAACGTCATCCCGATCTGGCGGCGGAACGCGCCGCGCATCGCCCGGCGTCATCCCGTAGGCCGCGCGGAAGACGCGATAGAAAGTCGCGATGCTGTCGAAGCCGCACGCAAACGCGACCTCGTCGATGCCGCGCTCCTGCGCAGCGTAGAGAAGCCGCCTCGCCTCCTGCAACCTCGTCGCCGTCAGTGTCCGCGCGAACGACAGGCCGGTCGGCTCGAACAGCGCATGCAATTGCCGCAGCGAAATGCCGAGCTCGGTGGCGACCGCGGCCGGCGTGAGCGCGGCGCGATGCAGATCGCGCAGCAGGATTTCGTGCGCGGCATGGAGATAGCCCGCATGCAGCGCGGCGCGGATTTCATCCTGGCGCGGCCGCAAGCGCCCGCGCGCGAGCAGCGCCAGGCGCACCATATGCGTGACCTCGCCGGCAAACTGCCCGGCTTGCGCCGGATCGCGTGTCATGGAGCGGAACATGGCGCCGACAAGGCGCGTCAGGCCCGCATCACGCGCCAGCATGACCGGCGGGACGTCCTCGATCCGCGCACCAAGCACGAAGTCGCTGGTGACGGGAATCTTGAGGCTGAAGAAGTGGAAGCCATCCGTCCGGTCGGGCGTTGACGCAAACGGAAGATTGGAGTGGCCGAACACCAGATCCCCGTTGCCCACCCACTGAACGCGGTCGCGGCCGATATTCATGTGGCCTGGGCCGCGCACCTGCCAGGCGAGATGCAGGCTGTTGCTCGGGACGCGGGCGATGTCGGACGAGGTCCGGCTGACGCGGTAGGAGGACGCCGACATTTCCGCCAGCATGGCATCGCCGACCGGCGTCGCGGAAAAGCGCCCGCGGAAATCGGGCCGCCTGTCGCGATCGAGCTCGATGGTGACCCCGAACAGGCTTTTGCCGCGCACGTCGCACCAATGCTCAAATCGGTCTTGCGGGCGGAGAGCCTCGGTGGAGAAAGTCAGCACAGCATCGTGTCCGTTATGTCGGTGGTAAAATCGCGATGCGACCAGGTCGATTCGTCATCGCGCCGCAGCTTGTCACCTGTGCACGATCCACGCTGTAAGCTGCTTCACATTCTCCGGATCGCGCTTTAGTTCGGGCCGACCGTGAACGGACCGATCGCGATGACATGACAATCGCTGTCGCGCCTGGCGCAGTCAGCGAGCGCAGCATTGACGGCGCTTTGCTCGTTCTCCGCCTTCAATCCCAATCCCGGCCGACCTTGCGTGCCGACTGCGACCGCATTCCAGCCTGCCGTCGCGTCGGCAAGCCTCCGTGCGACATCGCTGCGCTCGCCCGGCGTGATGACCGAGCTGTCCGCCGCCTTGAAGAAGCCGGTCACGCGCACCGTGGCCGGAACCGGCACCACGAAGACGTCGTCGACCGCGACGATCGTGCAGGGCACGCCCGCGACCGCGCCGCAGGCCTGCAGGTTGCGCCGCGCCGATTCCTCCAGCGAATCGATGCCCGCGTTGAAGAAGTAGTGACCGCCCGGACCGAGCGCGATGGTTCGTGTCTTGCGCCCCGGCACAAACAGACTGTCGAGCCTGGCCCTGGCCGCCTCGCGCAGCAGCGGAACGTCCTTGGTAGCGTACGGCTTCTCGACCAGCGCATCGCGCTTGACCCATGGCAGAGGCGGCACCGGCGGCAGGCCATGGGCATACACGACCGTATTGCCGACGGCGTACAGTTCGCATTTGCGCGGTGAGCCCGCATTGTCGGCGCGCTTCTGGCACTGCTCGAGGGCTGACGTCTTCGCCGCGTCCTCGCTCGGCTGCGCCACGCTCGATCCCACGAAGCCGTTGATGTTGAGGGCAATCGCCTTGAAATCGTTCGCGGGCGCATATTCGGTCGCGAGCACATTTCGGGTGCGGTCGCTGACGAACGGAATGATGTCGGTGGCGAGCTTGTCACCTGATGCGATCGAAGGCGGCGGTGGGGATGCCGGCGCGACCAGCGTCGGCGCGGGCTTCGCAGACGGCGCCGGTGCGACCAACGGTGCGGGTGAAGCTGATACCAGGGGCGCGGATGCCGGAACGGAACTGGCCACGACTGCAGGCTTATTCGCCGAAGTTTCCAGCTTGGTGTAGGCGAGGAAGCCGCCGACGCCGATCGCAGCCAACAGCACCAGGGTAATACCAGCGGGCCACATCCATGCCGGCGCGCCCGGCGGTGGGACCTTGATCGGCTTCTTGACCTGCGGCGTCGCGTAGCTGCCGTCCTCGCGCCGCATCGCCACCATGTAGGCGTGCACGGGGGTCGGGATGTTCTTCACTTCCTGCGCGCCGATATCGGCGAATTGCACCGACAGCTTGTTGGCGACCTGCTCATGCACGGCGCGCGACACGCAGATGCCGCCGACCTCGGCGAGGCCCTCGAGCCTTGCTGCGATATTGACGCCATCACCAAGCAGATCGCCGTCGCGCTCGACCACGTCGCCGATGGTGATGCCGATCCGGAACGACATCTGCCGGCTCGGCGGATAGGCCATGTTGCGCGTGCGCAGGCTTTCCTGGATGTCGATCGCGCAACGCACGGCTTCGACGGCGCTGGGAAATTCCGCAAGCACCGCGTCGCCCGCGGTGTTGAAGATGCGGCCACCGCCCTTTGCAATGAAGTCGTCGGTGACCTGCCGATAGGAGGCGAGCCGCCGCAGCGTCTCTTCCTCATCCTCGGCAACCAATCGACTATAGCCTGCAATATCGGCCGCAAAGATCGCTGCGATCTTGCGCTTCATGAGTGCCAGCCCCGGAACCCAGAAAATATGCCGAGAGAATGCCGCCAGACGCTCGCAGGCGCAACAAGCATTCAGCGCCCGCAAGGTGCGGCGGGCGTTGAATCGTTCAAGCCTCTGCAGGCGATGACTGGAAAGGTGTGAGCGATTTCAGAAAGGGAGCCGGCTCACTCGACGCAAAGGCGCGATCGCTGGTCAGCAACCGCGCCCTAGTGCATAGCCGTTGCGTTGAGCTCGTGCTGGATGCTCTTGAAGTGATCGAGCCGCTCGATCGCGTGGTCGAGCTCGGAGCCCTCGTGCTCCGCGAGCTTTTCCTGCATCTCGGCGATGGTCTCGGCAAACTTCGCACGATCGAGATCCGCAATCGCGGTCGCGACGTCGGCGAGCACGGTGAGCCCCTTGTCCGACACCTCGGCAAGGCCGCCGAGCACGATCACCTTCTCACGCTTGCCGGCGGTCGTGATCGTCAGGATACCCGGACGAACCGTGGCGACGACCGGAGCGTGTCCGGCGAGCACACCGAAATCACCCTCCACACCGGGAACGTCAACCTGATCGACCTCGCCGGAGAAGGCGAGCTTTTCGGGAGAGACGAGATCGAAGTGGAAGGTGGCCATGGTCTTTCCGTTCTTTGCGCTGTCACCCGCGGGCTCGGCCCGCGGGTCCATCAGTCAAATGCTTCTGGTGCGATGGATCGCCGGATCAGGTCCGGCGATGACGACATCCCAAAGCTTATGCCGCTTCGGCGGCGAGCTTCTTGCCCTTCTCGACGGCTTCTTCGATGGTGCCGACCATGTAGAACGCCGCTTCCGGCAGATGGTCGTACTTGCCTTCGCAGAGATCGCGGAAGCCCTTGATGGTGTCGGCGAGGTCGACGAACTTGCCCGGCGAACCGGTGAAGATTTCGGCGACGTGGAACGGCTGCGACAGGAAGCGCTCGACCTTGCGGGCGCGGGCGACCGTCAGCTTGTCCTCTTCCGACAGTTCGTCCATGCCGAGAATGGCGATGATGTCCTGCAGCGACTTGTAGCGCTGAAGGATCTGCTGGACGAGACGCGCGGTGTTGTAGTGCTCTTCACCGACGACCAGCGCCGAGAGCATGCGCGAGGTCGAGTCGAGCGGGTCCACCGCCGGATAGATGCCCTTTTCCGAGATCGCGCGCGACAGCACCGTGGTGGCGTCCAAGTGCGCGAACGAGGTGGCGGGCGCCGGGTCGGTCAAGTCGTCGGCCGGCACGTAGATCGCCTGCACCGAGGTGATCGAGCCCTTCTGGGTGGTGGTGATGCGCTCCTGCAGCGCGCCCATGTCGGTCGCGAGCGTCGGCTGATAACCCACGGCCGAAGGAATACGGCCGAGCAGCGCCGACACTTCCGAACCCGCCTGGGTGAAGCGGAAGATGTTGTCGACGAAGAACAGCACGTCCTGCCCCTGGTCGCGGAAGTGCTCGGCAACCGTCAGGCCGGTCAGACCGACGCGGGCGCGGGCGCCCGGCGGTTCGTTCATCTGGCCGAACACCAGCGCGCACTTCGACTTCACGCTCGGATCCGGATTGTGCGGATCGGCGTTGACCTTGGATTCGATGAACTCGTGATAGAGGTCGTTGCCCTCACGGGTACGCTCGCCGACGCCGGCGAACACCGAGTAACCACCGTGCGCCTTCGCGACGTTGTTGATCAGCTCCTGAATCAGCACGGTCTTGCCGACGCCGGCGCCGCCGAACAGGCCGATCTTGCCGCCCTTCGCGTACGGAGCAAGAAGGTCGACGACCTTGATGCCGGTGACGAGGATTTCGGCTTCGGTCGACTGATCGGTATAGCTCGGCGCTTCCTGGTGGATGGCGCGCAGGCCTTCGGACTTGATCGGACCGGCTTCGTCGATCGGCTCGCCGATGACGTTGATGATGCGGCCGAGCGTGCCTTCGCCGACCGGCACCCGGATCGGTTCGCCGGTGTCGGTCACTTCCTGGCCGCGCACCAGACCTTCGGTGATATCCATCGCAATGGTGCGGACGGTCGATTCACCGAGATGCTGCGCGACTTCGAGCACCAGGCGGTTACCGCCGTTCTTGGTCTCGAGCGCATTCAGAATCGCCGGAAGATGGCCTTCGAACTGCACGTCGACCACGGCGCCCGTGACCTGGGTAACGCGACCGATCTGGTTGGCTGCTGTAGCCATGGACTGTTCTCCTTCGAAAATCTGCCTTAGACCGCCTCAGCGCCGGAGATGATCTCGATCAGCTCCTTCGTGATCTGGGCCTGACGGGTTCGGTTGTAAATCAGGGTTTGCTTGCGAATCATCTCGCCGGCATTGCGGGTCGCGCTGTCCATCGCGCTCATCTGCGCGCCATAGAACGAGGCGTTGTTCTCAAGCAGTGCGCGGAAGACCTGCACCGCGAGGTTGCGCGGCAGCAGGCTGCCGAGAATCTCGTCTTCTTCGGGCTCGTACTCGTACGAGGTCGCGGGCGCCGCATTGGCCGCGGGCGCAGCGACCTCGAGCGGGATGATCTGCTGCGCGGTCGGAATCTGCGCGATCACCGACTGGAAGCGCGAATAGAACAGCGTGCAGACATCGAATTCGCCGGCCTCGAACCGTGCCAGCACCTTGTTGGCGATGTCCTCGGCGTTGACGAAACCGATCTGCCGCACCGAGCGCAGGTCGAGATGCTCGACGATCCGCTTCTCGAACGTCCGCCGCAGCTGCTCGTAGCCCTTGCGGCCGACGCAGAAGAATTTGACTTCCTTGCCCTGCGCGAGCAGCGCGTTCGCCCGCTCGCGCGCCAGGCGCACGATGGCGGAGTTGAAAGCGCCGGACAGGCCGCGCTCGCCGGTGCAGACCAGAAGCAGGTGGACCTGGTCGTTGCCGGTGCCCGCGAGCAGCGCCGGCGCGCCGGGCGAGCCATTGGCTGCGGCAGCGATGTTGGAAATCACCGCGTCCATCTTGGTGGCATAGGGCCGCGCCGCTTCGGCGGCGTTCTGCGCGCGGCGCAGCTTGGAGGCTGCGACCATCTGCATGGCCTTGGTGATCTTCTGCGTCGCCTTGGTCGAGGCGATGCGGACCCGCATGTCTTTTAGTGACGCCATTCTTCGTTCACCCCGGCGATCCGACCACAATGGTCAGATCGCAAGCCTCTGTTCGTCACGCCCGGCAGCGAGCCGGGCGACGCCCCATTCGTTATGCAAACGTCTTGGCGAAGCCGTCGACCGCCGCCTTCAGCTTGGCGGCGCTGTCGTCGGACAGATCGCGGCTGTCGCGAATCGCGTTCAGGATTTCGACGTGCTTGCCGCGCAGCAGCGACAACAAGCCATCCTCGAAAGCCTTCACCTTGTTGAGCGGAAGCGCATCGAGATAGCCGTTGGTGCCGGCCCAGATCACGCAGACCTGCTCTTCCATCTTCAGCGGCGAGAACTGCGGCTGCTTCAAGAGCTCGGTCAGGCGCGAACCGCGGTTGAGCAGGCGCTGGGTCGAGGCATCGAGGTCGGAGCCGAACTGCGCGAACGCCGCCATTTCGCGGTACTGCGCGAGCTCGCCCTTGATCTTGCCGGCGACCTTCTTGGTCGCCTTGGTCTGCGCCGACGAACCGACGCGCGACACCGACAGACCGACGTTCACAGCGGGACGGATGCCCTGGAAGAACAGGTCGGTTTCCAGGAAGATCTGACCGTCGGTGATCGAAATCACGTTGGTCGGGATGTAGGCCGACACGTCGTTGGCCTGGGTTTCGATGACCGGCAGCGCCGTCAGCGAGCCCAAACCATGCTCCTTGTTGAGCTTGGCGGCGCGCTCGAGCAGGCGGGAATGCAGGTAGAATACGTCGCCCGGATAGGCTTCGCGGCCCGGCGGACGGCGCAGCAGCAGCGACATCTGGCGGTAGGCGACGGCCTGCTTGGACAGATCGTCATAGATGATCACGGCGTGCATGCCGTTGTCGCGGAAGTACTCGCCCATGGTGCAGGCGGTGAACGGCGCGATGTACTGCATCGGCGCCGGATCGGACGCGGTGGCCGCGACGATGATCGAGTATTCCAGCGCGCCCTGCTCTTCGAGCACCTTGACGAACTGCGCGACGGTGGAGCGCTTCTGGCCGATCGCGACGTAGACGCAATACAGCTTGAGGTTCTCGTCCGGCTGGGCGTTCAACGGCTTCTGGTTCAGGATGGTGTCGAGCGCGATCGCGGTCTTGCCGGTCTGACGGTCACCGATGATCAGCTCGCGCTGGCCGCGGCCGATCGGGATCAGCGCATCGATCGCCTTCAGGCCGGTGGCCATCGGCTCGTTCACCGACTTGCGCGGAATGATGCCGGGCGCCTTGACGTCGACGCGCTTGCGTTCGGTGGCCTGGATCGGGCCCTTGCCGTCGATCGGGTTACCCAGCGCGTCGACGACGCGGCCGAGCAGGCCCTTGCCGACCGGCGCGTCCACGATGGCGCGGGTGCGCTTGACGGTCTGGCCTTCCTTGATCTCGCGGTCGGCGCCGAAAATCACGATACCGACGTTGTCGGTTTCGAGGTTGAGCGCCATGCCGCGCGTGCCGTTCTCGAACTCGACCATTTCACCGGCCTGGACGTTGTCGAGACCGTAGACGCGGGCGATACCGTCACCGACCGACAGCACCTGGCCAACTTCGGTGACCTCGGCTTCCTGGCCGAAATTCTTGATCTGGTCCTTGAGGATCGCAGAAATTTCTGCGGCGCGGATGTCCATCAGCCTGCCTCTTTCATCGCGTTCTTGATCGAATTGAGTTTGGTGCGAAGCGAACTATCCACCATGCGGCTGCCGAGCTTGACCACCAGGCCACCAATAATGGAGGGATCGACCTTCACGTTGAGCGCGACGTCCTTGCCCGTCACTGACTTCAGTGCGGTCTTCAGGGCGTCGAGATTCTTGTCACTGAGCTGCTCGGCGACGGTGACTTCCGCAGTCGCCTCGCCCTTGAACTTCGCCACCAGCGCGCGATAGGCGCGGATCACATCGGCAATTGCGAACAGCCGGCGATTGGCGGTGAGCACCTTGAGGAATTTGGCCGACGTGCCGGAGATACCGGCCTTGTCGAGCACCACGGTCAGCGCCTTCAGCTGGGCATCCGCGGAAAACACCGGGCTGCGCACGAGGCGCTTGAGATCGGCGCTCTCGTTGAGCATGGCCTCGAACTTGTCGAGGTCGGCCCTGACTTGATCGACGGATTGCTCGTCGCGTGCCAACTCGAACAGGGCCGTTGCGTAACGACCGGACACTCCCGAAACGGACGGATCTTCAGCAGCCACGAGCTCGCTCTTTTTTGCTGTCAAATTCGCAAGGGAAAAACCGTCGCCACCAAAGCAGCGCCTAGCGATCCAAGCCCTTGGAATTCAAGCGGGACTTCGATTTTCGACCGGCACAGGACGTGCCGGGATCGTTAAAATCGCGGCTTTGCTAACATAGCCATCGCGCAGGTGCAACATGACGGCATCGTGAGAGCCGCCTTGTCGCACGTGGTTTTCGGCGATCGTGGCCGGCGACCGAATCATGAAATTCGGCGCGCGGAAATTCAGCGCGACGGGCACCGATTCGCACCGTCGCGATTTTGTTCCATCGAAATTTGCATGGGCCTATGGCCGAGCGCGCAAGGAACCCGACGCGCGCCATCGTTTCATTTGGCGATTACTTACTTAAAACTTACCGCCGCCCGGTTAATCAGTATTGGTCCGTATTACTTTGGTTAAAAATCAGTTAACGAGCAAGGTTACGGAACCTGGCTTGAATACCCCAAAGCGGTAACAAGATATTTCAGCACGAGACAATCGGGATTTACTGCCCAATTCGTGCCTCATTGCGAAACCAAACGGCCTTGGTCAACGAAGGGACGGGGGTTCCACTTGCTGCGTTAGCGGCAATACTGTCTGAGGGTCTTATCAATGCTGAATATCAAGAAGGCGACACTGGGCAATGTCACCCGGTCGCGTACGGCGCTTGCGTTTGTCGCCGCAACTATCCTGGTCGGGGGCAGCGTGACCGAGGCGTCCGCGAAGTCCAGGCATCATCGTCACCACCATCATCACGCTCGCGCCGAAGGCTCGTCCTGGCGCGACGCCAATGCATCGATCCAGCCGTCCGGCGGCCACGCGTTCTCGGGGATGGCCTCGTTCTACGGCAATGAGTCGGGCAGCCGCACCGCTTCCGGCCAGCGCTTCAACCAGAACGCCATGACCGCAGCCCACCGCTCGCTGCCGTTCGGCACCAAGGTCCGCGTCACCCATGGCGGCCGCAGCGTCGTCGTCACCATCAACGATCGTGGCCCGTTCATCCGCGGCCGCGTGCTCGACCTCTCCACCGGCGCAGCCCGCGCCATCGGCCTGACCGGTGCCGGCGTCGGCCGCGTCACTGCCGAGGTCGTTTCCTAAGCTCTTCAGTAAGCGTTGCGTTGCGTAACGGCCGCGAGGCCTGCCTCGCGCCAAAAGGCCTGCCGTCGCGAATGACGGCAGGCTTTTTCTTTGCCCCCTCTCGTCATTCCGGGGCGGAGCGAAGCGACGAGCCCGGAATCCATAACCACGATCGTGAGTATGGATTCCGGGCCCGCGCCAAGGGGCGCGTCCCGGAATGACAGGTGTGGAAATTACAAGAAACTCTGCGGATCGACGTCGACCTCGAGCTTCAGATTGCCCTTGGTCTTCGGACCGGCCTCCAGCCATTCGCGCAGATATTGCGACAGGTCGACATTGCGCAGCGACTTCACCAGCAGGCGGAACCGGTAACGACCCTTGATGACCGCAAGCGGCGCCTCGGCGGGGCCGAGCACCTGGATCCGCTCATCGAGCGGCGCCAATGCGGCGAGCTTGCGTGCAAACCCTTCCGCCGTCGGACGGTCTCCGGCGGAGATGATGAGGCTCGCCAGCCGGCCGAACGGCGGGTAGCCGGTGCGCTCCCGGATGTCGATCTCGCTGGCGTAGAACGCCTCGCGGTCGTTGGCGATCAACGCCTTGATGACGGGGTGTTCCGGCTGGTGGGTCTGCAGATAGCCGACGCCGCGGCCCTGCTCGCGGCCGGCACGGCCGACCACCTGGTTCAACAGCTGGAACGTGCGCTCGGACGCGCGCGGATCGCCGTTGCTCAGCCCGAGATCGGCGTCGATGACGCCAACCAGATTGAGCCGCGGGAAGTTGTGCCCCTTCGCCACCAGCTGCGTGCCGATGATGATGTCGACGCGGCCCTCCGCGATCTCGTTGAGCTCGCTGCGCATGGTCTCGATCGAGGTGATGAGATCGCTCGACAGCACCATGGTGCGTGCCTTGGGGAAGATACTCGCGGCTTCTTCCTGTAGACGCTCGACGCCGGGACCGACCGCGACCAGCGATTCCTCGGCCGCGCAATGCGGGCAGATGTTCGGGCGCGGCATCGAGAAACCGCAGTGATGACAGACCAGCCGCTGGCGGAAGCGATGGTCGACCAGCCACGCGTCGCAGATCGTGCAGGCGAAGCGATGGCCGCAGGCGCGGCATAATGTCAACGGCGCATAGCCGCGCCGATTGAGGAACAGCAGCGCCTGCTCGCGGCGCTCGATCGCATGGCGAATCTGCTCGGCCAGCACAGGCGAGATGAAGCGCCCGCGCGGCGGCGGCGCGCGACGCATGTCGATCGCCTCGATGTGCGGCATGTGCTGGCCGCCGAAGCGCGACGGCAGCGCCACCCGCTGGTAACGCCCCTTGCGCGCATTGACCTCGCTCTCGACCGACGGCGTGGCCGATGCCAGCACGATCGGGATCTTTGCGATATGGGCGCGGACCACCGCCATGTCGCGCGCGTGATAATGCGCGCCGTCGTCCTGCTTGTAGGCCTGGTCGTGTTCCTCATCGACGATGATGAGACCGAGATCGGCATAGGGCAGGAACAGCGCCGAGCGGGCGCCGACCACGACCGGCGCCTTGCCTTCGGAGATCGCGGCCCAGTTTCGCGCCCGCGTGCGCGGCGTCAGCTCCGAATGCCATTCCAGCGGCCGCACGCCGAAGCGCTGCGCGAAACGGTCGAGGAACTGGCCGGTCAGCGCGATCTCCGGCATCAGGATCAGGGTCTGCTTGCCGCGGCGGATATTCTCGGCGATCGCCTCGAAATAGACCTCGGTCTTGCCGGAACCGGTGACACCGTCGAGCAACGCGACATGAAAGCTGCCGCTCGCCGCCAGCGTCCGCATCACGTCGACCGCGCTGCGCTGCTCGCGCGAGAAATCCGGCTGCGCATAGGAGGGATCCGGAACGGGCGGCGCGGCCGGCGGCGGCATCGCCTCGACCGTCAGCGTGCCCTCGTCGACCAGGCCGTCGATCACGCCGGAACTGACGCCGGCCTCCCGCGCCGCCTCCGACTTGCCGTGCAGCAAGCCGTCCGACAGCACCTCGATCACCCTGCGGCGTGCCGGGGTCAGACGCCGCGGCGGCTCGCCGACCAGCCGCACCCCGAGCCGCATCCGCTCCGGCCCGAGGTTCTCGCCCATCCGCAGCGTCATCCGCAGCACCATGCCGCGCGCCGACAGCGTGTAGTTGGAGACCCAGTCGACCAGCTGGCGCAGCTCCGCTCTGAGCGGCGGAACATCGAGCTTCTCGCTGACGTCCTTGAGCCGGTTGTGCAGCCGCGGATCGGGCCTGGCATTCTCGGCCCACACCACGGCCACGACCTCGCGCGGCCCGAGCGGAACAGAGATCACGTCGCCGGGCGCAAGCTCCATGCCGCGCGGCACACGGTAGGAATAGGTCTGGTTCAGCGCGACAGGCACCAGCACGTCGACGACCCCCGTCGTCGATGCAGAGGCTGGGCTGGGGCGCGCGGTGTGGTCCATTGAATCAGAGCTTTGGAATCAGAGCTTTGAGCCGGGCTAGCACCGCTGCGCTCTCTTAGCGAACGGTAAACGAAGGCAGTGCGATATAATCAGGAGATTAGCAGCGCCAATAGCCCTTTACAGATGGCCCGGACCGATCAGCCCATGCAACCGCTCGAGTTCGACTGCGCCGACACATCAGTGACGCAGGAAATGACGCGCTGGCTGTCGCATCTGCGCGCCGAGCGGCGGCTGTCGCCGAAGACGCTCGAGGCCTACGCCCGCGACGTACGGCAATGCCTGGCCTTCCTGGCCGAACACTGGGGCGCGCGCGTGACGCTTGCGGCCTTTTCCGCGCTCGAGGCGAGCGATGTGCGCGCCTTCATGGCGATGCGCCGCGCGGACGAGATCGGCGGGCGATCGCTGATGCGGGCGCTGGCAGGCCTGCGCTCGTTCGGACGCTTCCTGGAACGCGAAGGCAAGGGCAAGGTCGGCGCACTCTCGGCGATCCGCGCGCCCAAGGTGGCGAAGAGCCTGCCGAAGCCGATCCATATGGAAGCCGCGAAGCGCTTTGCCGACGCCGACGAGCGCGCGGATGAGGACCGCGAGACCTGGATCCTGGTGCGTGACGCCGCAGTCATGGCCCTGCTCTATGGTTCGGGCCTGCGTATCTCCGAGGCGCTGGGGCTGAAGCGGCGCGACGTGCCGAAGCCCGGCGAAGGCGATGTGCTGGTCGTCACCGGCAAGGGCAACAAGACCCGCATGGTGCCGGTGCTGCAGAACGTGCTGCAATTGATCGCGGACTATGCGGCGATCTGTCCGCATCAGCTCGGCCCGACCGGACCGATGTTCGTCGGTGCGCGCGGTGGCCCACTCAGCCCGCGCATCATCCAGCTCACCATGGAGCGGCTGCGCGGCGCGCTCGGCCTGCCCGACAGCGCAACGCCGCATGCGTTGCGGCACTCCTTCGCCACCCATCTGCTCAGCCGCGGCGGCGATTTGCGCGCGATCCAGGAATTGCTCGGCCACGCATCGCTGTCGACCACACAGATCTATACCGGCATCGACAGTGAGCGCCTGCTGGAAGTCTATCGCTCCGCGCACCCGCGCGGCTGAGCACCCGGACCTGGGTTCAAAATACGGCGCGGGGCCGGCATCAATGCGCCGTTCATCTTGCGCCGTTCATATTCATACGGCTGCCACAAATCGCTCGGCACTTGCCTTGTGCGCCGCATTCAGCAATCGTGGCGCGGTCTCATCCGGAGGGGGAATCATGAGCGCACAAGAAAGTATGGAGCACGCGGAGCATGCCGAGCATGCGTCGAGCGAAAACAAGAAGATCGCCCTCCTGATCGCCGTGATCGCGCTCTGCCTGGCGCTTTCGGAAACGCTCGGCAAGGGCGCCCAGACCGAATCGATCAGCAAGAACGTCGAAGCCTCCAACCTCTGGGCCTTCTTCCAGGCCAAGAGCATCCGCCGCACCGCGGTGCAGACCGCAGCCGAACAGGGCAAGCTGAACCTCGCGACCACCACCGACGAGGCGGCCAAGGCCGCGCTGCAGAAGCAGATCGACGACTGGCAGAAGACCGCGGCACGCTACCGCTCGGAGCCGGAGACGGGCGAAGGTTCAGAGCAACTCTCCGAACGCGCCAAGCACTCCGAGCACGAGCGCGACGAGGCCACCGCGAAATATCATCACTTCGAGCTTGCCTCCGCCGCCTTCCAGATCGCCATCGTGCTGGCGTCCGCGACCATCATCACCGGCATCGCCGCACTGGCCTGGGTGTCCGGCCTCGTGACACTCGCCGGCGTCGTGATGACGCTGCTCGGCCTGCTCCAGCCGCACCTTTTGCATCTGCATTGAGGGGGCTGGCTGGCACCAACTATCCCCG
>NZ_JACMYO010000026.1 GCF_020889685.1 Bradyrhizobium oropedii | reverse complement strand
CTCGCCCGCCCCGCGGCCGCCGGGAGCGCCGACCGCCGCATTGCCCTGCATCGGCATCTGGCCGCCACCACCGAGTACGCGCGGAGCGCCCGGAGCATTCGGATTCTGGTTCGGATCGAAAGCATCGCCGCGACCGCGGCGGCCAGGAGCTGCCGTCTGCGCCGGCTCCTGCACGATCGGCGCGGGCGCAGCGATCTGTTGCTGGTCATAGCCGCCCTGCGGCTGCCGGCCGTATCCCTGCTGCGGCTGGGGGTAGCCCGGCTGAGCTTGCGGGTAGCCCTGCGGCTGCTGCGCCGGCGGCACGGCCGCGACATTGGGTTGACCTGCCGAAGCCTGTCCAGGAGCGCCGGGCGGCTGGCCGCCAAGCTGGCGCAGCCGCTCCTCGAGCTGGCGGTTGCGGTACTGCAGCTCCTCGTTTTGGCCGGTCAGCTGCCGCAGTTGGTTTTCGAGCCGCTCGATCCGCATTTCGGCGTCAGAATCGTCGGATTGAGCAAAAGCCGGAACAGAAACCGCGAACAACGCCGCGATCGCCGCGGCGGAGGAAAGAAAATGAAGCCTGGATGACATTTTGCCCTGACGACGAGATCGACGTGAAAAGCGAGCGACATTGAGGGACGGAGTACGCCGGAATTGTGACTGGCGCTTCAAACCCGGGACAGCGTCGCGGATACCGGTTTAGTACGGACGGTGGAACAAGCAAGCGGCCAATTGCGCGCGCAGCCTCGTTCATCTTGATGAAGGCGGCCGGGCTTTCACGCGGCCAAAACAAAACCGGCGCCCGAAGGCGCCGGCTTGAAAAAATCCATCGGGAGTAGCGTCAGGAGCTGGCGTTCAGCACGGTGACGGCGCGACGGTTCTGCGACCAGCAGGAGATGTCGTTACAAACCGCGACCGGGCGCTCCTTGCCGTAGGAGATGGTGCGCATGCGGCTCGGATCGATGCCGCGCGAGGCCAGATAGGCGCGAACCGACTGGGCACGGCGAGCACCGAGCGCGATGTTGTATTCGCGCGTGCCGCGCTCGTCGGCATGACCTTCGATGGTGAAGGAATAACGGCCATAGGTCTGCAGCCACTGCGCCTGCTTGTCGAGGGTCGCTGTCGCCTGCGGGCTGAGATCGGTCTGATCGCTCTCAAAGAACACGCGGTCGCCGACATTGACCACGAAATCCTGCTGGCTGCCCGGGGTCGCGGCGCCCCCGATCGCGCCATTGGCGTCCAACGGGTTCTTGTTGGCGCAGGCACCCATCGACAGCGCCACCGCCAGAACCGCAACCAGCTTCATACCCTGGAGATATTTCATTCCCGGAGCCTCCACGCTCACGCTCTTCGTACTGTCCATTGGGTCTACAGGGCGATGGTTAAGCGAACGTTCCGTCAACCTTGACGAGACCTTGCTGAACCTGATCAAATGCCAGGCAATGGCGAAAAGCGCCCCCGATGGTTAATGGGTGGCAAATGTGGCGCGACGGTGAAGGGAAGGCAAGCTTCGCGGGAACCGGGCGCTTTTGCAGGACAATTTGACCTGCGCGCAACAGATGGTCGGCGCAGATCGATCGGGACGCCGGTTTTCTCAGGGATTCGGCACGATCGAGGCGCGCTCGAACGGCCGGACAATACCGTCGGGCTGCAACTGGCCCTCCCGGTCGAACAGCATCCGCCGCTCGAAGGCGCTGGAACGCAGGAACGGATAGCGCGCGAGCACACGCTCCCGCACCGTCGGCAGATGCGAGGCCATCAGCCCGACCGGCTTCACAAGCCCGGGATAGAGCCGCGGCTCCGACCAGGTCTCGTGCAGAAACACGCGCCGGTAGAACGCCATGTGCTCGGGCCGGACCGGCGCCAGGCCGTAATCGGCATTGAAATGCACGCCCGCGGTCGAGCCGAGGCGCACGGTGACATAGGGCAGTTCCGGATTGTTCCGCGCCTTTTCGGGATCGGCGACGAAGCGCGTCGAGTCGATGAACACCAGACCCTGATCGAGTTTCGGCAGCAGCACATCGCCGAACACATCGAGCGTCGGCGAGGAGCGCCACTCCGGCGTCGCCACGGTGATGCGGATCGAACTGCAGAGCTCGCCTTGCAGATAGACGCCGAACACCCACGCATTCGGCGCATCATCGAACTGATCGACGACGCGCTCATCGGCCGAGGGCCGGATCGCTCCCTCGCGCAGATAGGCGCGATAGCGAAGCCGGTAGATTTCGTCTTTCTGTTCGGGGGTCTGAGCGAGGCGGTAGTCGACTTGATCGAGAGGGTCCGCAAGCCTTCCTGTCGCGGGCTTGATGGCTTCGGCCGCGGACCTCATTTGGTACTCCCTGAACAACTCAACAACTTCAACGCGCGAGCCAAAAGATTAACAGCTTCTTAATTTTCGTCAAAGCAATCGCGGCAATACAGTTAACCTCTGATCGCACCGATACATTTCGACTGGTGCAGCCGAAGGCGCCCACAACCATCGATTGAAGGTATTCGGTCGGCTCAAGCGATCGAGCGCGAGGGAACCACGTGGAGTTGGTCGTCGGCCCGCCGGCCGTGCGAGGCATTGAGCAGCTGGCGGATGCGCACCGCGGGAACCGGCCGGCTGAACAGGTATCCCTGTGCTTCGGTCACCGCACCGTCGGCGCTGATCAGTTCGAGCTGTTCATTGGTCTCGATGCCCTCGACCACGACCGACATGCCGAGATCAGCGGACAGCCGCGCCACGCCGCGCAGCAGGGTCAGCGGACGATCGCTGTCGATGCCTTCGAGGAAGGAGCGGTCGATCTTGACCTTCTGCAACGGGAAATTGTGCAGGTAGCTGAGCGACGAGTAGCCGGTGCCGAAATCATCCAGCGAGATCCGCACGCCGAGCGAGCGCAGCTGCGACAGCACGTCGTGGGTCAGCTCGGTGTTGTGCAGCAGCGAGGATTCGGTGATCTCGATCTCCAGCCGGTGTGCCGGCAGGCCGGAGACCTCGAGCGCGTAGCGCACCTCGCTCAGCACGTCGCGCTGATGGAACTGCTGCGGCGAGAAGTTGACGGCGACGCTGACCGCCTCGGGCCACTTCATGCATTCCATGCAGGCCTTGCGCAGGATCCAGCGGCCGAGGTCGACGATCAGGCCCATGTCCTCGGCGACCGGAATGATGTCGACCGGAGAGACGGTGCCGCGTGCCGGATGGTTCCAGCGCAACAGCGCCTCGCAGGTCGACACCTTGCCGGACTTCAGGTTGATCAGCGGCTGGTAGAACAGCTCGAACTCCTCGTTGGCCAGCGCCTTGCGCAGGTCGAGCTCGAGGATGCGGCGGGCCTCGACGGTTTGCGCCATCTCGTCGCGGAAGAAGCAGAAGGTGCCGCGGCCATCGGCCTTGGCGCGGTAGAGCGCCATGTCGGCGTTCTTCAATAGCGTATCGGCGCCGACGCCCGGCGCGGTCATCGCGATGCCGACGCTGGCGCCGATCTCGACCAGGTGGTTGTCGATCTTGTAGCGCTCGCTGAGGCGGTCGACGATGCGCCGCGCCAGTGCTGCGGCATCCTCATGCGAGTTGATGTTCTGCTGGAACACGACGAACTCGTCGCCGCCGAACCGCGCCACGAAGTCCTCCGGCCGCAGCATCTCGCGCAGCCGCTCGGCGACCGCGCAAAGCAGCTGGTCGCCGCAGGGATGTCCGAGCGTATCGTTAACCTGCTTGAACTGGTCGAGGTCGACGAACAGCAATGCGGAGCGATGGTCGCCGCGCTGCATGGCGAGCAGCCGGCCGATCTCGTCGCGGAAATTGACGCGGTTGGGGAGCGCGGTCAGCTCGTCGTAGCGCGCAAGGTGGCTGATCCTGGCCTCGGCGTCCTTGCGCTCGGTGATGTCCTCGACCAGCACGACCGTGCCGCCGCCGGCCATCGGCTGGAAGGTCCAGTCGAGCGAACGGTTCTGCGCCGGATCGGGATCGCTGGTGACGATGTCGCCGCGCTGCGAGCTCTCGATCTCGTAGAGAATCTGCTGCGCGGCCGCGGCCGAGATCGCGCCGGACAGAACGCAGGCGTTGCAGATATCGGTCGCGCTGGCGCCGCGCTGCACGAAATCCTCCGACAGCTCCATCATCTCGATGAAGCGGTGGTTCATCACGGCAAGGCGGCCGTCGGCGGAGAACATGCAGAGGCCATGCGGCATGTTGTTCAGCGCGGTATCGAACTGGCCCGCCAGCGCCGCCTCGCGCTCCTTGGCGATCCAGGCATTGACGTAGATGCGCTGCAGGCTCGTGGTGAGGTGGCGGATGGCGCTGAAGAACACCAGGCTGAGCAGCGCCAACGCGATGTGATAGGGACCGCCGACATACATCAGTGCGGCGATCAGGGGACCGATCGACATCAACAGATGCAGGTGGAAGATCTGCGGCCGGCCGAAGGTCCGTCCGACCCCTGCCGAGGTGTAGGCGACCACCGTGGTGACGCAGAGCATATGCGCGGCGGCGTCGCTGGTCGTGAGCAGGACGGCGGCGCCCCACAGGCCGAGCGCAATGCCGTAGGCGAGGCTGCCGATCCGGTAGCGCTTCTCCCAGGCCACGGACTCTTCGACGGTGAGGCGGGAATTGCGCTGCTGGTAGCGGTACATCTGCAGCGCGCGCGCCAGACCCACCACGATGAACAGCGGCACGCACAGCCAGGACAGGAGATTGCCGGTGACGAACGCAATCACGGCGCCCGCAATGGCGGGGCCGAAGGCGCCGAAGATCATGGGCGCGGGGTTCATGAACAGGGAATCGACCAGCGCCGCGGAGATCGTCGGCGACATCGACTGGTCCTGTTCTCCCGTCTGACTTGCAAACTGCATTGTGAGAGCGCGCGTCCTTTTCAGCTCGCACTCTTACTGATCGCAGGTGAAGTCTTTCTGAGGGAACATCGTTAGCGAGTCCTTGCGACGGCCCGCTGGCGACGGAAATTCACCATGAAATTCAGTGCGCTAGGTAAGAACTGCCGACCGGCACCGGGGTTCCCCGGGGCAGGTCTGCGCGAGCTTACGACAACAGCGGCGACCAGGCCGGATCGGAGGCAAATCCGGGGGTCGGGACCCGCAACTCATTGCGCCCGGAGACGTCGATGGTGAACAGCGACGGACCACTGTTGCCGCCGGGGTCGCGGAAGAACATCACGACGCGCCCATTCGGCGCGAAGGTCGGACCTTCATTGTGGAATCCCGAGGTCAGGATACGCTCGCCCGAACCGTCGGGCTTCATGATACCGATCGCGAACTGTCCGCCGCCCTGCTTGGTAAACGCGATGTAGTCGCCGCGCGGCGACCACACCGGCGTCGAATAGGTGCCGTCGCCGAACGAGATGCGCTGGGCGCCGCCGCCGGTTGCCGGCATCACATAGATCTGCGGTTTGCCGCCGCGATCGGATTCGAAGCAGAGCCGGGTGCCGTCGGGCGCGTAGGATGGCGAGGTGTCGATCGCCGGCGTGTCGGTCAGCCGCGTCATCGACTTCGAGCGCAGATCCATCACGAACAGATTGGAGTTGCCGCCCTGCTGCAAGCTCATGATGACGCGCTGGCCGTCGGGCGAGAAGCGCGGTGAGAACGACATGCCCGGGAAGTTGCCGACGATCTCGCGCTGACCGGTCTCGATGTTGAGCAGGTAGACGCGCGGATCGCCCTGCCCGAACTCCATGTAGGTGATTTCCTGGGTCGACGGCGAGAAGCGCGGCGTCAGCACGAGATCCGAGCCGCGGGTCAGGTAGCGCACATTGGCGCCGTCCTGATCCATCAGCGCCAGCCGCTTGACGCGGCGATCCGCCGCGCCGCTCTCGTCGACGAACACGACGCGGGTATCGAAATAGCCCTTCTCGCCGGTCATGCGCTCGTAGATCTGATCGGAGATGATGTGCGCGATGCGCCGCCAAAATTCCGCCGAGGTGTCGTACTGCTGGCCCGCGAGCTGCTGGCCGGTGTTGACGTCCCAGAGCCGGAATTCCGCCTTCACGCGCCCGTTGCCCTGGCGCGTCATCCGGCCGGTCACCAGCGCCTGCGCGTTGATGCTCTTCCAGTTGTTGAAGTTCGGCGCCGCGTCGATGTTGATCTGCTTCTCGAGATAGGCGGCCTGATCGATCGGCGCGAACAAGCCGCTGCGCTTCAGGTTGTTGGTGATCACCTGCGTGACGCCGACGCCGACTTCGGCGTCGCCGGGCGTGCCGGCGGCGAAGTTCGGGATTGCGATCGGCACCGGCGCGAACTCGCCCCCTGGGACGGGAATCTGTTTGCGCCCGCTTTCCTGTCCGATAGCTTGACGTAAGGGTGCACCCGCGAGCGCGCCAAGCGCAGCCATTCCGGTAATTATCTGTCGGCGGTCGAGGCGAAACGTCATTGCACGCAAATTATTGTTGTCGGTCATTGTTGGTAGACTTTGTTTGCTATTGGCCAAGCGTCGCCGCCGATCTCACGTATTATTCTCTTTGAACACTGGTGCGAATGCTTTCCATTCGTCGAACCAGCCCGCAGGAAGATTGTAGGGCTGACACGCGATAATCGCGCGCAGGGCGCTCTCCTGATAGACGCGCATATAGGGCGTAGCCGGAGTGCCTTCCGCGACCGGCATGCGCGCGAGCGTGCCGTCGCGCTTCAGATCGACATCGATCACCACCTGGGTCCGCTGCTCCTCAAGGCTGCCATAGGGCTTGTTTTTCCAGCAACGTTCGACCTGCTGCCTGAACATCGCGCCCCAGCTGGCGGAGTTGTCGGCGGCCTTGCCCTTTGCCGTGCCGAGCGCAGCGTTGGCATTGAGCGCATCGCCGGTCGCCGCGGCGCGCGTCGGGTCGCGCTTGTCGAGCAGCGCTGCGATCTTGCTCTGGTCGTACACGCGCTCCTTCGGCTTCTGCTCCGGCGGCGGCTTGGCGGCCTGCTGAACCGGCTTCGGCGGCGGCTTCTTCTCTTCCTTCTTGATCGCTTCCGCGATCGGATCGGGCTTCGGGTCAGGCTTCTTCTCGACCGCCTTCGGCTCTTCCTTCGGCTTGTTCTCAACCTTCTTCGGCGGATCCGGCTTCTTGTCTTCCGGCTCCTCCACCTGCGGCGCGGTTTCGGTCACCACCGGCGGTTTCTTGTCCTCGACCTTGCCGACCATGTCGTCGACCGGCTTGGCCTCGGCGACCTTATCGACCAGCGGCTTGGGATTTTCCTTCTTGCCGTCCTTCTGGCCGGTCATGACGTGAGAGAGCTGATCGGCGGAGACCACGTCGACCGCGACGGACTCCTCTTCCGGCATCACGTATGCCCTGGTCGAAAACGACACGAGGCCCCACCCGATCACGAGGACGTGCAGGACAATCGATGCCGCCAGAGTCTTGTCGACCTTGACCTTCAAATCAGGCTTCCCCGTGCCTTGTCGCACATGGTCTTATGCTGGAGCATGATCTCGCCGGAAAACCGGATTCCACTTTTCCGGATCATGCTCTATCCACCTTCCGGGATGATGACGATATTCGCCTTGAATCCCGCGGCCCGGACCTCCCCGAGCAGTTTCATCATATCCGTGTAACAGACGTCCTTGTCGCCGCGCAGATAGACCACTTTTTCGGCATCCGACCGGGCGTCGCCGATCGCCTTGATCTTGGCCGGAAAATCGGCCGCCGTGACCGGTGCGTCGCCCAGATAGAGCTCGACATTCGAGTTGCAGCCGCCGCCGGTGCGCTTGACCGACAATGTCAGCGGCGGCTGGTTCGACGAGATCGACTTGCCGCCGCTCGCGACCGGCAGGTCGATGTCGATGTTCGACGTCATCAGCGGTGCCGCCACCATGAAGATGATGAGCAGCACCAGCATCACGTCGACCATCGGCGTGACGTTGATCTCGGCCATGACCGGCTTGCGCCCGCGGCGGCGTCTGCCACCACCGCCGGACCCTGCCATGCTCATCGCCATGATCGCACACCCGCAAAAGTGACCATCATTAAACTCAGCCCCGCTCGTCGATCTGACGCGACAGGATGGCGGAGAACTCGTCGGCGAACCCCTCCAGGCGCGCGGCCTGCCGGTTCACCTCCGAAGTGAACTTATTGTAGAAAATAGTCGCCGGAATTGCGGCAATCAGGCCGATTGCGGTGGCAAATAGCGCTTCCGCGATGCCGGGCGCCACCACCGCCAGAGAGGTGTTTTTCGAGGCCGCGATCGACTGGAAGCTCGACATGATGCCCCAGACGGTGCCGAACAGGCCGACAAAGGGGCCGGCCGAGCCCACGGTGGCCAGCACCAGGAGCCGCCGTTCCAGCCGCTCCACCTCCCGGGCGATCGAGACGTTCATAACCTTCTCGATCCGGGCCTGGAGGCCGGCAAAGGACCGCGACTGGCTCTCGAACGAGCGCTTCCACTCCCGCATCGCCGCCACGAAGCAGGCCGCCATCGACTGGGTCGGCTTGGCCGAGAGCGCCCGGTAGAGTTCCTCGATCGACTGGCCGGACCAGAATGCCTGCTCGAACTTGTCCATCGCCCGCTTGGTGCGGGCGTAGAGCAGGATCTTGTCGATCGCGATCGCCCAGACCCACACCGAGCAGGACAGAAGTCCCAACATCACGCATTTGACGACCCAATGGGCCTGCCAAAACAATGCGATCAGCGACACATCGCTCGATGCCAGTGGCAGAGTTGACTGAGCCACATCGGCGGGATTCATCGGCAATATCCTCTCAACGCAAGTGTCCCAATTAGGCGGGCCGCCAATCGGCAGCGGTTCGACGGCCGCGCGCCCGGCGCGGCAAAAACTGCGCGAGAGCCTCTTACATCTGTCGCATGGGGGCCCGTCCAAAGCCGGGCCCTGATTCCCCTGCCAACATGTCAAAACGAGGGCTTTTCACGCGGCATTCCGACCCTAACCAAACGCTAATCATGGTTAAGGCGAGGTTACCAAAGGGAAATTTGGGGGCGGGAAATGCCGCGGGCGGAGCCGGTTGGCGGGTTCCCGGGATGAACGGACTGCGGCCGGTTGGCGGGGTGACGGGCGTCCTCTCCACCGACGTCCTGGCGAAAGCCGGGACGTCGGTGGAGATGGTTCGCGATCCAAGGCGTCGAACACGCGGTGTCATCACCCCCGCACGCTTGCGCGTCGTCATTTCGGGGCAGCCCGCAGGGCTGAGCCCGGAATCCATTCATCCTTCCGATGCGCGGCCTGATGGATTCGGGCTCTCGCTTCGCGAGCCCCGGAATGACGACGGAGAGTGATCGCCTCGCTAACGTCGACTCACGTCAAATGCCGCACGATCGCCAATCCGGCAAACAGCCCCATGATCGACAACGCCACAGAACCCGCGACATACAGCACCGCGAGCCCGAGCTCGCCGCGCTCATAGAGCAGCGCAGTGTCGAGCGAGAACGCGGAGAAGGTGGTGTAGCCGCCGAGGATGCCGGTCATCAGGAACAGTCGCCAAGGCTGCGAGGCCTCGCCCTTGAAGGCGAGATAGCCGGCGATCAGGCCCATCACGGTCGAGCCCGTGATGTTGATGATGAAGGTGCCCCAGGGAAACGCGATGCCGATGCAGCGTGCGCAGGTGACATTGATCAGGTGACGCAGCGTCGCACCGAGACCGCCGCCGAAGAAGACGAGGAGATAGCTTGGCAGTTGCCCCATGGGGGCTTTGTGCCGCATGGCGGACGATGTCGCAAGAAACAAAAAGGGCGGCAATCGATGCTGCCGCCCTTCCAAAAAACTCTCGTCGTCATTCCGGGGCGGTCCGCAGGACCGAACCCGGAATCCATTCATCCATCAAGCGTGCGGCCCGATGGATTCCGGGTTCGATGCTTCGCATCGCCCCGGAATGACATCGCGTGCGCTTAGCCGGCCTTGCCGAACAGTTCGTCGACATAGTCCCAGTTGACGAGGCTGTCGACGAACGCCTTCAGATAGTCCGGACGGCGGTTGCGGTAGTCGATGTAGTAGGAGTGCTCCCAGACGTCGACGCCGAGGATCGGCACCGCGCCGTGGACCAGCGGGTTCTCGCCGTTCGGGGTCTTGGCGATCTCGAGCTTGCCGCCCTTGACCTGAAGCCAGGCCCAGCCGGAGCCGAACTGGCCAACGCCGGCGGCGGCGAAGTCTGCCTTGAACTTCTCGAAGCCGCCGAGGTCCTCGTTGATCTTCTTCTCCAGGCGACCGGGCAGCTTGCTGCCACCGCCATTCGGCTTCATCCACTTCCAGAAGTGGATGTGGTTGTAGTGCTGACCGGCATTGTTGAAGACGGCCGCGTTCTTGCCGAACGAACCCTTCACGATCTCTTCGAGGGACTTGCCTTCGAATTCGGTCCCCTTGATCGCGTTGTTGCCGTTGGTGACGTAGGCCTGGTGATGCTTGTCGTGGTGAAACTCCAGCGTTTCCTTGGACATGTAGGGCGCAAGGGCGTCGTGGGCGTAGGGCAGATCAGGTAGCGTGAAGGTCATGGGGTAATGTCCAACAGAGGGTGGGAGACTACACTTAACGGGTCCCCCTTATAGAAGGTTCCACGGCGGAGAAACACCGCATTTTCAGATCGTGCATGACGGATCGGCACAGCCCAAAGCAGACCCAGGACGGCGACGATGAGCATCGAAATCGACATTCTCAACGGAGACGCGTCATGGCAGCGCGCCGAGCCGATGCTTCGGGCGGTCTGGAGCCCGGATGTCATGCAGAACAAGAGCTGGGCCGATATCAAATGGGCTCACGCGGATTTGCGCGTGCTGCTCGACGCGCCCGACGACAGCGGGCTGGCCTGCCATGTCGGTATCTATTTCCGGACCATCACCTGGAATGGCCACAAGGTACATGTCGGCGGCATCGGCGGGGTCTCGACCCGCGAGGACTGCCGGGGGCGCGGCTATGCGTCGCTCGCGCTCGACGCCGCCGTGCACACCATTCGTGCCAACGATGCGGTGAAATTTGCAATCTTATTCTGCGAGCCGCATAATTTCGCGTTCTACCAGGCGCGCGGCTGGCATCCCTTCACCGGCGAAGTCGTTTGCGAACAGCCCTCGGGGCAGATCCGCTTCGAGGCGATGGCGCCATTCGTCAACGACATCGTCCGCGCGCCGCGCCAGGGCAAGATCGACCTATGCGGCCTGCCGTGGTGACCCCTGCATCGGCGGCGGTGGCCTGAACAAGCCGCGCACCGTAACATGTCGCTTATCATTTATTGATTGCGAGCCCGGTCCACTGGCGTCGAATTGCAGTGCGCCCCTCTCCCGCTTGCGAAGTGAGCCGTGACGCATGACTGTTGAGGCCTCGATCGACGACATTAGCCCCGCTACGGTCGCACCCGCGGTACCTGTCGATCATCTGTTGACGGCACCGATCCTGCCGACGCTGCTCAAGCTCGCAGTCCCCAACACCATCGCCATGTTCGGCTCGACGTTGGTTGCGGTCGCCGAGACCTCCTATATCGGCCGGCTCGGCACCGAGCCGCTGGCGGGCATCGCGCTGGTGTTTCCGTTCGCGATGCTGACGCAGATGATGTCGGCAGGCGCGATGGGCGGCGGCGTCTCGTCGGCGATCAGCCGCGCGATCGGCGCCGGCGACCGCGACCGCGCCGCGGATCTCGCGCTGCATGCGGCGATCATCGGGGCCTGCGCCGGATTGTTCTTCACCGTGATGATGCTCGGCTTCGGCCGCAACTTCTATGCGCTGCTCGGCGGCCGCGGCGGTGTGCTGGAGCAATCGATGCATTATTCACAGGTGCTGTTCTCCGGCGCGATCTCCATCTGGCTGGTCAACACGCTTGCCTCCGTCGTGCGTGGCACCGGCGATATGCGAATCCCCTCGATGACGCTGATCACCGTTTCAATGATCCAGATCGCGGTCGGCGGCGTGCTGGGTCTCGGGCTGTTCGGCGTGCCAAGCCTTGGCATGCGCGGCGTCGCCGCGGGCCAGCTCACGGCCTTCACGTGTGGTGCGATCTTCCTCGCCTGGTATCTCGCCTCTGGCCGCAGCCGGTTGAAGCTCGACTTCAAAGCCTTCAGCTTCCAGCGCGCGATGTTTTTGGACATCCTCAAGGTCGGCGCGATCTCCTGCCTGTCGCCGTTGCAGAGCGTGCTGACCATCCTGATCTTCACCAAGATCCTGGCAGGCTTCGGCACCGAGACGCTGGCCGGATACGGCATGGGCTCGCGGCTGGAATTCCTGCTGATCCCGATCGCGTTCGCGGTCGGCGTCGCCTCGGTGCCGATGGTCGGCATGGCCATCGGCGCCGGACTTGTCACGCGGGCCCGCAAGGTGGCGTGGACGGCCGGCACAGTCGCCGGACTTGTCGTCGGGCTGGTCGGACTTGTGGTCGCACTGAAGCCGACGCTGTGGATTGCACTGTTCACCAGCGATCCCGGCGTGACCGCGGCCGCCTCGTCCTATTTCGCGCTGGCGGGTCCGGCCTTCGGCTTCTTCGGCGTCGGCGTCTGCCTTTATTTCTCTTCGCAAGGCGCGGCCAAGGTCGGTGGACCGGTGCTGGCCGGCACCATCCGCCTGCTGCTGGTCGGCATCGGCGGCTGGTGGCTCGCTACCGTGAGCGCCCCGGCCTGGACGCTGTTTGCACTGGTCGGGGCTGCGATGGTCGCATTCGGCCTCGCCACCATCATATCGATTGGGCTGACCCGCTGGGGATAGCATCGCCGCAAGCCTTGCCTGAGTATGACCATCGCCGGAATACACAACAAAATTTTCCGGGCCACACGCGCCTGGCCGGGCGAATATGACATTGCAGAAATCTTTCGACTTGTTATGCAGGCCGACCTTTTGGGGAACAGCCATGGCCTGCAAATTCGGATTCGTGATCGCAATCATCGCGACGGCGCTCGCCGCGCCTGCCGCGCATGCGGAGGGCGCGCCTGAGCCTTTCGGCGTCTGGCAGACCCAGGCAGGCGATGCCCGCGTCAAGATCAGCAAATGCGGTGGCGGCATCTGCGGCGTGGTGGTGAGCCTGCGCGACCCGATCGATCCGATGACCGGCAAACCGCAGGTCGACAACAAGAATTCCAATCCGTCGCTGGCCAACCGGCCGATCATCGGGCTGCCGCTGTTCTCCGGCATGCAGCCGGTCGCCGCTGGCAAATGGTCGGGCCAGATCTACAATGCCGACGACGGCGGCACCTATGCGAGCAGCATCTCGGTGACCGGCGAGAGCACGCTGCGCGTCGAAGGCTGCGTCGGCGCCCTGTGCGGCGGCGAAACCTGGACGCGCGTCGGAAGGTAAGCCGCAGGGGGACTGCGTGCTCCCTCGCCCCGAATCTACGCCGCGCGCGTCTTCAGCACGGTGGCGGCCGAGGCGTAACCGCCGCTGGCGCCGTCGATGAAGTGGACGTGGTCGGCGCGCATCACCGACGGGGTGAAGCAGGTCATCATCGCAGCGTCCTGTTCATGCAGGCCGTAGCGCACGACGCCTTGCGCGGCTGCAGCGACCAGGCGCTGCTCGAGCTCGGCTGCGAGCTCCAGCGTGCAGTCCAGGATCATGCGCAGGCCGTCGTCGAACTTGCGGAAGTCGGAGTTCTCGACCAGCTGCCGCACATAATTTTTCGGCACGAACTTGCCGACCGGGATATTGAACCGCATCAACGTGTAGGCCCATAGCGTGAACGCGAGCACCGTAGCACGGCGCAGCGCGAGCGAGCCGCCGCGTCGCGCCCGCGCCTCGTACTCCATCCCCTGCGGCGGCCAACGCAGCGGCGGGCCGTCTGCAGGCACCGGCCGTCCGGCATCGGGGCTTTTCTCGATGCGGACGACAATGTCCTCGATCACCTTGCGGAAGGAAGCGGGATCGGCGTCCTTTGCCGGCAGCACCAGCACCGAGAGGATGACGCCACGCGCGGACGGCATCACCTCGAAGCGGCAGGAGAGGCCGGACAGATCGGGCTGGGTGCCCGGCGGCGCCGGATCGACCGCGAATTCGCCGCGCTTCATCGCGGCATCGGCGTAAGCGAGACCACCACCGGAGAACATCGCGTAAGAGAGATTGGCCGACGGCCCGAACCGCGCGACGCGAACGTCGGCGCCCGCCGCGCGGATCGCCGACACCGGCATCAAGGCTACGCGCAGCACGAGATCGAGATCGTCGCGCACCCAGCGCGCGGTCGCAGCCAGCGCCTCGCGCGCTTTGTCGAGATCGGCGGGGGAGACAGCGAAGCTCGCGCCATCGCCGCCGAACACGAAGGGGAATTCACGGCCATCCAGCGCGTTGGTGACCGAGGCGACCACCGCGGCGCCGGCCATGTTGACCGCCTTGTAGCGCTGCGCCGCAATCGCCTTGGTCGATTCCACGATATCGGCGACGCCGACGGTCCAGTCATCGGGCAACGGCGCATACAGCGCGGGATCCATCAGCCGCGCGAAGCCGCGAAACACCGGAATGCCGCCGTAGAAGATCTCGCTGCCGCCAGCCATCGCAACGCCGCCGTTTCCGCCCTGCTGTGAATCTATCTAGCAGATACGGCTCGGGTTGGGACGGGTTTTCCCCGGAGCATGTGGCCTCTGTTCACCGTTACCCCCCGCGCAAAGGCTTCGCCTTTGCGCGGGGATGACGGAGATGGAAAACTACGGCGACCGCCTCACGCCGCCTCGCCTGCCCTTCGCCACGGCGGAAACGGATCGTGCAACCCTGCCCAGGCTTGCGGGTCCATGCCCGGCCTGCCCGCGATCAGGCAGGCATCGAGACGACGGCGAATGTCGTCCTCGTTCATCCCGGAGCCGATGAAGACCAGCTCCTGCCGGCGATCGCCATAGAGATCGTTCCAGCTCCGCTGCATCATCAGCCGCCAATCGGGATGATCCGGCCAGCGCTCGCGCGGGATTGCCGCCCACCACGAGCCGAGGCCTTCGGTGCGAACGATTGCGCCGGCCTGGCTCATCTCGCCGCACCAATCCGGGCGCGTCGCGATCCAGAAGTGGCCCTTGGCGCGGATCACACCGCTCCAACTCTCGCGCAGGAAGGCGTGGAAGCGCACCGGATCGAACGGGCGCCGCGCGCGATAGACGAAGCTCTTGATGCCGTATTCCTCGGTCTCCGGCACATGCTCGGCAAAACCGTAGAGCTCCTTGTGCCACAGCGGATGCTGCTGCGCCCGCTCATAGGCGAAGCGGCCGGTGTCGAGCACGCGGTCGAATGGCACTTTCGCGAAATTCGCCTCGACGAGGTCGGCATCGGGATTGAGCGCGCGCACGATGGTCGCCGCGGCTTCGCGCTCGGCCGGTGTCGCCGCATCGACCTTGTTCAGCACGACGACATCGGCGAACTCGATCTGCTCGACCAGGAGATCGACCAGCGTGCGCTTGTCGCCGTCGAGCGCCTCGCCGCGCTGGCTGAGGAAATCGGTCGAGGCGTAATCCTTCAGCAGATTGGCGGCATCGACCACCGTGACCATGGTGTCGAGGCGCGCGACATCGGAAAGGCTTTCGCCATCTTCATCGCGAAACTCGAAGGTCGCGGCGACCGGAAGCGGCTCGGAAATCCCGGTGGATTCGATCAGGAGATAATCGAAGCGACCGCTCTCGGCGAGCGCGCGCACCTCCTTCAGGAGATCGTCGCGCAAGGTGCAGCAGATGCAGCCATTGCTCATCTCGACCAGTTTTTCGTTAGTCCGGGACAGGTTCGCACCGCCATCGCGAACGAGGTCGGCGTCGATGTTCACCTCGCTCATGTCGTTCACAATCACCGCAACCTTCAGGCCGTGGCGGTTGTTCAGGACGTGGTTCAGCAAAGTGGTCTTTCCAGCCCCTAGGAAGCCGGACAAGATGGTGACGGGGAGTTTTTGCATCGAGATCAAACAGTTGCTGGAGGGATGGGCGGCGGCGGGACATGCGGCATTCGTTTGCTGTTATGTTATAACATAACGTCAATGAGCCGCAGCATGTCAAGCGCGAGAATGCGAGATGAACTGCTCGTCTACGGTCTGGCTCTTAGTCCCGTCATGCTGAGGAGCCCGCGCAGCGGCCGTCTCGAAGCACGACGGCCCTGCTGCCACAGCTCGGCCGTGCATCCTTCGAGGCTCGCGAGAGCTCGCTCCCAGGATGACGGGGATGGACGGCGACCAGTGTGCCTCGCCTACTTCCCCAATCCGCGCAGCACGAGCTGGTTCAAGCGGCTCGCGAATGCGGCGGGGTCGTCGGGCATCTCGCCGTCGAGGATCTGCGCCTGCTCAAACAGCAGCAGCGAGAGGTCCTTGCCCTGCGCGGTGTCGGTCGCGAGTGCGGCGACCAGCGGGTGGCGCAGATTGATCTCGAGGATCGGCCTGGTGATCTCGCCGCGGTTCTGCTGGGCGAGCAGCCGCTCCAGCGCGCGGTCGCGCGCGTCGCCGCCGGCAACCAGGCAGGACGCACTCGACGTCAGCCGCTGCGAGGCGCGGACATCGGAAACGCGCTCGCCGAGCGCATCCTTGATCACGGCGATCGTGGTCGCGGCATCGGCCTCGGGCTTGTCCGCCTTGTCCTCGGCCTTGTCGTCGACGAGCGGGATCAGGCCGAAATCGATATCGCCCTGGCTCAGCGACTTCAGCGGCTTGCCGCCGAAATCAATTGGCGCCGAGGTCCAGAACGCATCGACGGGATCGGTCAAGAGCAGCACCTCGATGCCGCGGGCGCGCGCCGATTCCAGCTTGGGGTTCGACTTCAGCCGCTCGACGCTGTCACCGACCAGATAATAGATCTCGGTCTGGTTCGGCTTGAAGTCGTCGACATATTGCTTCAGCGAGCGGTTCTCGCCCGACGTCGTGGTGAAACGCGCCAACGCCAAGAGCTTCTCGCGGCGCTCGAAGTCTTCCCACAAGCCCTCCTTGATGACCGGGCCGAACGCGTCCCAGATCTTTGCAAAGGTCTCCGGCTCCTTCTCCCCGAGCGTTTCCAACTCGCTGACGACGCGGCTGGTGACGGCCTTGCGGATCTGGGCGAGTTGCGGATTGTTCTGCAGCATCTCGCGCGAGATGTTGAGCGGCAGGTCCTCGCTGTCGATCACGCCGCGGATGAAGCGCAAGTAGGCCGGCAGCAGCTCGGCGTCGTCAGCGATGAAGACGCGGCGGACATAGAGCTTGACCTTGCCCTTGCGCTCGACCTGGAACAGGTCGAACGGCTTTTGCGACGGCGCGAACAGCAGCACGGCGTAGGACTGCCGGCCCTCGGCGCGGTAGTGCAGCGTCATCGCCGGCTCGTCGAACGCGCCCGCGATCTGCTTGTAGGCCTGGGCATAGTCTTCCGGCTTGAGCTCGGATTTCGAACGCTGCCACAGCGCGCTGGCCGAATTGATCTGGCGCGGCTCGCCTTCCTCCGGCACCAACAGAATCGGAAACTGGATGTTGTCGGAATATTCGCGGACGATGCGCTCGATCTCGTAAGCCTCGAGATATTTGGCGGCGTCCTTCTTCAGGTGCAGCACGATCTCGGTGCCGCGCGCGACGCGACTCGCTGCCTCCTCGCTGGCCGGCGCGATCTCGAAACCGCTGCCGCCTTCAGACGTCCACACCCACACCTCGTCCGAGCCGGCACGGCGGCTGGTGACGACGATCTTCTCGGCGACCATGAACGCGGCATAGAAGCCGACACCGAACTGGCCGATCAGATTGGCGCCGTCCTTGGCTTCCGTCAGCTTCGACAGGAACGATTTGGTGCCGGAGCGCGCGATGGTGCCGAGATTGTCGATCAGCTCGGCACGCTCCATGCCGATGCCGGTGTCGACCACGGCAAGCGTGTTGGCCGCCTTGTTCGGCACGATCGTGATTTCCGGCGGCGTGCCGTCGGTGATCAGGCCGGGGTTGGCGATCGCCTCATAACGCAACTTGTCGCAGGCATCCGACGCGTTCGAGATCAGCTCGCGCAGGAAGATATCGGTCTCGGAATAGACCGAATGCACCATCAGGTGCAGCAATTCGGCAACCTCGGCCTGGAACGGCTGGGATTCGGCGGCGGTGATTGTGGTCATGCGGAAACTCGGGACAAACGGTAAGGGGCAGGAAAACCCTGATATAGCGCGATCGCGCCATGTGGCAAGACAAGCGGGGGAACCGTCAGTCCGAGATCGCCGTGATGTAGCGCTGCACCGAACGATCGAACGCCGCCTTGGCATCGGAGGCGATGTTCTTGCCCCACCAGGCGCCATAGATCCGCTCGAAAGCCAACGGCGCGACCGCCCGCGCGACGCGACGGACCGCAGCAGCATTGAGCGGGATATAGTTCGGATAGGAGTACATGAAGCTGACCGAGCGGCGATCCATCGCCACCATCGCGATGTCCCCGGTCAAGAGCGCACCGCGCCCGTCGGCGCCCCTGCGCCAATGCAGCATGGTAGCGCCGGCGAAATGTCCGCCGCCGCGCACCAGCAGGACGTCGTCGGAGATGCGGTGGCTGTCACCCTGCCACGGCACGATCGACGGACAGGGCCGCGTCACCCATTGCGCGTCGTCGCCGTGCAGATAGACCGGCGCGTCGTCGAACGCCGCGCTCCAGTCTGCGACCGCGCCATAGTAATGCGGATGCGAGATCGCGATCGCCTTCAGCCCGCCGAGCGATCTGACATGCGCGATCGCCTCCACTGTTGCGAGCGGCACGCAGTCCCACATCACGCAGCCGCCGCGATCCGGCACCAGCAGCGCGCGTTGCCCGATCGCGAATGGCGGCTCGAGCGCGATCCCGACCAGGCCGAGATCGTCGCGCCAGACCAGTTGGTGACGTTGCGCGAGCTCCTCGCGCGTCAGCCAGGCCTGCCCCTTCCAGTTCACATATTGCCGCTCGTCCTCGCAGATCGGGCAAGCCGGCGGCGGCGCCGCAGTTTCAGGAAATTGCGCGCCGCATTGTTCGCAGGTCCAGAGAGGCATGGAGACACACGTGTTTAAGATGGAGCCAGACCCCTGCTCTACGTCAGCAGCAGGACGCGTTCAATGCCGGCGGCGTAGTTCCATCTGCATCTCCGCCGGCGCGATACCGAACCTCCGGCGGAACGAGCGGTGAAAATAGGACAGGTCGTTGAAGCCTACCGTATAGGCGATGTCGCTGACCTTGCGGCCGCTGCCCTGCTCGTGCAGCAGCAGCCGGCGCGCCATCAGCAGGCGCTGCTCCAGCACGAACTCCGAGAACGTGGTGCCTTCGGACGCGAACAGGCGTTGCGCCTGGCGCGTGCTCAGCGCATTGGCCTTTGCGATGGCCTCGATCGTCAGCTTGCCGTTGTCGAGATTCTTCAGGACATCGGCCTTCATCAGCTCGAGCCGCGCCTTCGCGATGCCATCCCATGCAACCAACTCCTTCTGCTCGGCACTGCTGCCGAGCACGAGACCGACCAGATCGGCGAGGTGATGCGCCGCCGCCTGCTGGCCCGGCAGGTCCAGGTCACCGGCGAGATCGGTGCAGAGCGCCGAATAGCGCTCGATCATCGCACTCAAGGCAAGGTCGCGGCCGAGCGTGCGCGCCAGTTGCGTCTCCGCTGATGGTGCGACCTGAAGCAGGAGGCGTCGCGGAAACCGCGTGGTCGTAAAGCTGCCGGACTGGGTGAGGTCGGCAGTGCCGACGATGTTCATCTCGGTGAGACACATCTGGCCGCGCGTAATCTCGATCGCCTTGCTGCCTTGCGTGACCTGCACTGTGCCGCGGGTCGCGAAGACCAGGACCAGATCGTCGCAGCCGTCGTTCAGAAGGGGGCGGGTGCGGGCGAAGCGGGCAGAGCCGCCACGCGGCGTCGCGATCGCGACCGTGTGCAGCAGCGTGAATTCGTTGTGGCAATCGATGCGGTTGTCGTCGGTCGGTCCGACGTCGAGCCGGCAGAAGCCGCGGCAAATGCCTTCGCGCCACGCCTCATAGGCCGGCCCTTTCGCCAGCCCGCGATGGAAGATCGAGAAACGGTTGGGCACCTGTGTCTCGGACATGATCCGCTCCGAACGCCCGATCGACCACAACGCTGGCACGATCGATCACCTGCTGCCCGATATGCGCATGTGTCGTGCGCGTGTCGTTCCTGTCCCTACGCTTGGCGCGACGGTCCACGACTCCGGCGGGGAGCCTGATACCACTCCGCCGATTGACGGTAAAGCTATTCACGAGATGCAACCCTATGATGCGAAGCGCGAAAGCCGGGAATAAAGCGGCGCAGCAGTTTCGTGACGCGGCCCTACCGTGGCTCGACGATGCCTATGCGTTCGCCCAAATCCTGATGCGAACCGAGGTGGACGCCGAACAGGCCGTGCAGGACTGCTATTTGCGCGCGCTGCGCCAATTCGACGGCGTTCGCGGTCCGGCCGTCAGGCCTTGGCTGCTCGCGATCCTCAAAACCGTCTGCCAAGAAAAACTTGGCGATATGCTCGGCCGCCGCGGCCCGCCGACGGACGAGGCCGGGACCAAGGAAAAGTCCGGCCGGCGCGCTCTGCCTACAATCCGGCAACTCGTCGACGACCTGCCCGCGCCGCTCGGTGAGGTCATCGCGCTGCGCGAAATGATCGATCTGTCCTACAAGGAGATCGCCGAGGTCACCGGCGTTCCCGTCACCACCGTGATGTCGCGCATCGCGGAAGCCCGCGGCCTGCTGCTCGCGGCGCGGCGAACAACGCAAGCGTCCGCGGAACCAGCGGCGGCGAGACCCGCGGGCGGCCCGTCGGAACTCACGGTCTAACGCGCGAACGCCTGTTGAACCGCCGAGGACTCGGTCACGCCGTTGGCGATCAGGAGCTCGAGCAGCACGCGGGCCTTCTGCGGATTGAGATCGAGCGAGACCGCAAAGCCGAGCTTGTCGTCCTCGACCTCGACGTTGCGGTTCACATAACCCGAGCCGACGCGGGTCGAGCGCAGCACCACGACGCCCTGTTTCGCCGCGGCCGCCAGCGCATCGATCGCGCCCTTAGATGAATTGCCGTCGCCGACGCCGGCCAGCACGATGCCCTTGGCGCCGCGCTTGACCGCATCCTCGACCTCGGCGGCGTCCATGTTGGCGTGCGAATAGATGATGTCGACCCGCGGCAAGGGCGGCGCATCCGGCAGCTTCAGCTTGGCGGCTTTCACCGGTGCCGCCGGCTGCAGGAAGCGCAGCGAACCGGTGTCGACGTAACCGATCGGCCCGGCATCGGGCGAGCGGAACGTCTGGACGCTGGTGGTATTGGTCTTCTGCACCCAGCGCGCCGCATGGATGGTGTCGTTGAGCACCACAAGCACACCGCGGCCGCGGGATTCCGGCGCCGAGGCGACCCGCATCGCATCGTAAAGATTGGCCGGACCATCGGCGCCGATCGCGGTCGAGGGCCGCATCGATCCGACCAGCACGACCGGCATGTCGGTATCCAGCACGTTCTGCAGGAAGAACGCGGTCTCCTCCATCGTGTCGGTGCCGTGCGTGATGACGACGCCGTCGACCTCCTTGTTGTCGATAGCCGCGCGGATGCGCTTGACGAGGTCGAACCAGACCTTGTCGTTCATGTCCTGCGAGCCGATCGACGAAATCTGCTCGGCCGAGATCTGGGCGAGCTTGTCGATGCCCGGAATGGCCGCGATCAGGTTCGCCGCGCTGACCTTGCCTGAATCATAGGCATTGCCCGCGCGCGCGTTAGCCTGACCGGCGATGGTGCCGCCGGTGCCGAGCAGGAGCACCTTGGCCAGCGCGGTTCCGGAGGCCTGTTGTGCCGATACCGGTGAGGCCAGCCCGATCGTGAGGGCTGCGGCGAGCCCGACGATCGTGCGTGCGGAACGGGTGGATCGAAGCGAGTGCAGCGCCATTTCTTCCCCCAGTGACAAACCATCTACTCACAACTGGTGGTTTTATCGCGCAGGAAATGGACAAACTTGCGGCGGAAACGCCGCTGGCAAGGTCTCCCTGCCGATCTCGCGCGCGTTGCGTCATACGGCCGGCGCCGCCTGGTTTTTCGGCGCGGGCCCGAATTCTTGACATCTCCCGGATGAGGGCGCCGCATCTGGCGCGAAACGCGGGTGGTCCGCATTCTGGATGGCACATCCGAGATCATGCGCCAGATCATCGCTCGCAACGCGTTCCGCAACCATGAACGGCGGAACGCGCCGGCCTGACGGCGCTGTATCTCGCTGCAATAGCGCTTGTGTTCCGATCGCGCTGCCTTACTGTTTTTGCGGGATGGGAGTAGCAAGTGGCTTCGGGGACGACGCTCAAGCTCAAGCAACAACGCAGCCGCGACCGGCGCGAGCAGATCCTCACGGCGGCCACCAAGCTGTTTGGCGAGAGAGGCATCGACGGCACCTCGCTCACCGAGGTCGCCGCTGCGGCGAAGATACCGCTCTCCAGCATCTATGATTATTTCGAGGACAAGCGCGCGCTGGTGCTCGACGTGCCCGAAGGCAATTTCGAAGCGCTGTATCAGAAGACCGAGCCGCTGCTCGTCAGGGGCGGCGACCCCGTCGCACAGCTGCGCATCATCTTCCTGACCAACTTCCAATACATCAAGGAAAACCCGAGCTGGGGCCGTGTGTTCTTCCTGGAGATATGGCCGAGCGTGCTTGCCGCCGAGCCGCGGATCAAGAAGGCCGTCGACAAATACGCGCTGCGCTATGTGCAACTGATCAGGCAGGCAAGCCGCGCCGGCACCTATCGCCGCAATCTCGATCCCTACACCGCGATGTCGCTGATGATGGGCGGGATGTGCCACTTGACCGCGGTCTGGTTGCTCTACGGCCGCAAATACGATCTGGTGAAGAAGGGCAAGACGCTGTTCACCACGCTGCACAACGGGTTCGTTCAGCGTTAACCCGCCTCCACGTATGCGTTATGGCCGACCACAATGAGCATGGTCCGCGGCCGGAACGATTTGATCCAAATCGTCGTTGCGTGCCCTGCGGTTCAGGTGATCCTTTCCCAGAAACCGATACACAGCCGTCGAAATCATGTTCTAGTATGACGTGGTGGGCGCCCCGCGGCCGAAGTCGCGGGCACTGGGGATGGGAGCGAACCGATGGACGTCAAGGCTGTTCTGCCGCCGCGTGGCCGCGACTATCGGCTCGACCTGCTGCGCGGCTTCGCCAACTGGGCGATCTATCTCGACCACATCCCGAACAACGCGGTGAACTGGATCACGCAGAAGAATTTCGGCTTCAGCGACGCGGCCGATCTGTTCGTGTTCATCTCCGGCTACACCGCATCCTTCGTCTATGCGCGCATGATGCTCGAGCGCGGCACCGTGATCGGCGCCACCCGCCTGATCAAGCGGGCCTGGCAGATCTATGTCGCGCATGTCCTGCTGTTCGTGATCTACATCGCCGAGATCGGCTACCTCTCCCAGCGCTATCACGACCCAAACCTGCAGAACGAGTTCAACGTCGCGGGCTTCATGCAGAACCCGGCGGAGACGCTCTATCAGGGCCTGATCCTGGCGTTCAAGCCGGTCAACATGGACGTGCTCCCGCTCTACATCGCGCTGATGCTGGTCTATCCGCTGGTGCTGTGGGCGATGCTGCGGAAGCTCAATCTGACGCTGCTGGCCTCGTTCCTGCTGTATCTGGCAGCACGCCATTTCGGCTGGAACCTGCCGGCCTATCCGTCCGGCACATGGTACTTCAATCCGTTCTGCTGGCAGTTCCTGTTCGTGTTCGGCGGCTGGTTCGCGCTCGGCGGTGCAGGCGAGTCGATCAACTTCATCCGCTCGCGCACCTTCCTTTGGCTCGGCGGCGCCTATCTGTTGTTCGCGCTGGTGATGACGCTGGCGGGTCGCTTCCCGGAGCTGGGTCAGGCGATGCCGCCCTGGCTCTATGACGCCTTCAATCCGAACGACAAGACCAACCTCGCGCCCTATCGCGTGCTGCACTTCGTGGTCCTCGCCTTCTTCGTCACACGCTTCCTGCCGCGCGAATGGCCCGGATATGAATGGCCGGTGTTCCAGCCGATCATCAAATGCGGCCAGCAGTCGCTCGAGGTGTTCTGCTCGGGCGTCTTCCTCGCCGTGGTCGCCCATGTGGTGCTGGTCGAGGTCTCCGGCAGTCTCTGGATGCAGATCGTGGTCAGTTTCGTCGGCATCGTGCTGATGACCCTGCTCGCCTATTACCGCTCCTGGTCGAAGAAGGTCGACAAGGCGCCCGCAAAGAAACCGGTAGCTGCGGATGCGCCGGTGGCCGCAAAGCCGGCGGAATAGCCGGCCGGCGTAGATGGTCAACGGTGATGCGCATGCGCTAGAGTGTTGGGATGTCCCGCGCCTTCACTCATGACCATCCCGACATCCTTCAGCTCGAAACCGACGCGATCGACGCGCGGCCCGGAGCAATTCTGCTCGAACACTCGCCGTTCTTTCCGGGCGGCGGCGGCCAGCTTGCCGATCGTGGCACTCTGAAATGGTCCGGCGGCGAGCTGCCGGTGACCGGGCTTGAGCGTGACGAACGCGGCCTCTGGCACATGGTCCCGGGCGAGAGCCTGATCTCCGGCAAGGTCATGCTCGAAGTCGAGCCGACATTTCGTGCGATGATGTGCGAACTGCACACGCTCGCCCATGTCATCAACGCGCTGGTCTATACGCAGTTCGGCGGCGCGCTGCTGACCGGCGCGCAACTCAATGCCGACGGCACATTCCGCGTCGATTTCGATCTGCCCGGCGCCGACAATGAGGCACTGCGGGCGCTCGAGGCGCCGCTGAACGACATCATCCGGCAGGACCTTGCGGTGAGTGCCGCCTTCATGCCGCACGCCGAGGCGCAAGCTATTCCCGGTTTGTTTCGCAGCAAGGCCGTCGCTCCGCCGGTCGGCGAGGATGGCCTCGTCCGGATCGTCGAGATCCTCGGTCTCGACCGGCAGGCCTGCGGCGGCACCCATCTGGCGTCGACCGGGCAGTCCCGCCCCGCGCGGATCGTCAAGATCGACAACAAGGGCCGCCAGAACCGCAGGATCAAGGTCGCGATCTGACCGGCCCACGCAAGTCGTGTGCGTTCGCTATTTCGCGAGCGGCTTTCCTGCGGTCTCCGGCGCCAGCTTGATCAGCGGCAGGCCGATCACATAGATCAGCGACAGCATCGAGATCGCCAGCGGAAAGCTCCCGGTGCGGGCGGCGAGCGCACCGATCAGCGACGGGCCGGCCGCGCCGAGCACGCGGCCCATGCTGAAAGCGAAGCCGGAGCCAGTTCCGCGCAGCGTGGACGGAAACATCTCCGGCAGCCAGATCGTGAACAGGCCGAACACGCCGTTGGTGAAGAAGCCGAGCACCGGCAGCAGCACCATGAACAGCGTCAGATTATCGAGCCATTCGATCGCGACTTCGTAGCAGACCACGACGGAGATCAGCCCGCCGATGAAGAACAGCACCGCGGTGCGGCGCCGGCTGCCGAGCCAAGTGGTGAGCGATGGTACAAGGAGGCAGCCGATCAGCGTGCCGACGTTGGTGATCAGGCCGGCCACCGCGCCCATCTCCTGCGCATGCGCCGGCGTCGCGCCCGCTGCAACCAATTTGGTTGCAATCACGGTGGGCGCCCAGAAGTTCGACGACCACAGGCCGAAGATGATGCAGGCCATCATCAGCGCGGCGGCCCAGGTGGTGCGCGCCTGATCGCCGGCAAACAGCGCCGAGACCGAAGGCGGCTCGCGCCGCGCGCTGCTCTCGGGCTCGGGAATGTTGCTGCGCAGATACGCAATCAGGAGCGCCGGCAGAATGCCGAGCAGGAACATGCCGCGCCAGCCGAGCGTGCTGCCGATCGCGAGCGTGACGGCGGCGGCGAGGAACAGCCCGGTCGGCGTTGCCGTGTGCAGCCATCCCGCGAGCCGCACTCGGGTATTCTCGGGCACGGATTCCTGCAGCAGCGGCGTGCCTGCGGCCCATTCGCCACCAATGCCGAAGCCGGCAATGAAGCGAAACAAGGCAAACATCACGATTCCGGTTGCAAGCCCGCACAACGCGGTGAACAGCGAGTAGACCAGCACCGTCCAGCACATGATCCGGACCCGCCCATAACGGTCCGCGGCCCAGCCCCAGACCATCGAGCAGGCCCAGCCGAGCATGAAGATCGAGAACAGCAGGCCGCCATAGATGCCGATATTGGCCTTGCTCGGCTCGATGCCGCTGGCGGGCAACAGCTCGCTCAGCGCGCTGACCAGGATGTAGGCGTACATCGAGGAATCGAAGCCATCGAGCATCCAGCCGAACCAGGTCGCCCAAAACACTTTTCGCGGCGACACCGCACCAGGCGCCGCGACCGACGGCGCAACGGCATCAACGATGCTCTCAGTCATGTTTCCTCGCATGTTTCTTTTGTGCGCGGACTATGACGAGGTTTGCGCGAGGAGACATCTCCGGCAAACGGGATGGAGGTATCCGGCATGAGAATGGCGGCGCCATTCACATCCCTGTCACTGCGGCCTGCCTGGGGATGATGCCGCGGTTCGCTCGACGGGGCGCGATCGGCTTGTTAAGCCGCGTCTCCGCAAGGACAATTTGAGTCGGGACATGACCGTAGCGATCGAGATGGGACAGACGACGGCCGGCACTTCGGCGGCCATCGACCTCGAGGAGCTATTGGCCACGCGCCTCCTGGTGCAGGGCAATTCGGGTTCCGGCAAATCGCATCTGCTGCGCCGGCTCTTGGAACAGAGCGCCCCGTGGGTGCAGCAGACCATCCTCGATCCCGAGGGTGACTTCGTCACCCTGGCCGAGCGATTCGGCCACCTCGTGATCGATGCCGAGGACCATACCGAGCGCAGTTTGCAGGTCGCCGGCGAGCGCGTGCGCATCCACCGCGTTTCCACGGTGCTCAATCTCGAAGGGCTCGACGCCGAGAACCAGATGCGGCGGGCGGCGGCTTTCCTCGGCGGAATGTTCGAGGTCCCGCGCGATCACTGGTACCCGATGCTGGTGGTGGTGGACGAGGCGCAGCTGTTCGCACCGGCGGTTGCAGGCGAGGTCACCGACGAAGCGCGCAAGCTCTCGCTCGGCGCGATGACCAATCTGATGTGCCGCGGCCGCAAGCGCGGCCTTGCCGGGATCATCGCGACCCAGCGGCTGGCGAAGCTCGCCAAGAATGTCGCGGCCGAAGCGTCGAACTTCCTGATGGGCCGGACCTTCCTCGATATCGACATGGCGCGCGCCGCCGACCTGCTCGGCATGGAGCGGCGCCAGGCGGAAGCCTTCCGCGACCTCGAGCGCGGGCAATTCATGGCGCTGGGGCCCGCGCTCTCGCGCCGCCCGCTGGGCTTGCGCATCGGTCCAACGGACACCCAACCGCGCAACGCGGCGCCGCGGCTGATGCCGCTGCCCGAAGCGGCCCTGGAGGACGCACGCGCCATCATCCTCGCAGCTCCGCCGCCCGAAACCGTGCGGCCGCCGCGCCGCGCGCCGGCGCCGGACCTGCTCAGCCAATTGATGGCCGCCAAGTCACCAGCACCGGAGCCGGAGCCTGAAACCGCGGAGCCGCCGCCAAGCGCCGAGCAATTGGCCGAGCGGCGTGAGCGGCTGGATCGCATCCTGCGCGCCATCCTCGCCGAGCCCGACGCGGGCTTCCGCGCCATCGGCGTGCTCTATCAGGAGTTCGTGGTCCGCTGCCGCATCGAGGGTCTCGGCGCCGTGGTGCCCGAGCTGACCGATTTCCGCCGCATGCTGACGCGCGCCCGCGCCGGGCTCGGCACCGACATGGCCGTGGACGACGTGTGGCAGGATGTCTCGCCGCGTGCCGCCCTGCTGCCCGAGGACATGCAAGGCGTCTTCATGATGATCGCCCGCGCGGCGAAGGAAGGCTGGCCCTGCCCGAGCGATGCGGCGATCGCCCGCGCCTATGGCACGCACTCGCTGCGCGCGCGCGGCATCTTTTGACCTACATCGAGGAACAAGGCCTGATCGTCTGCCAGCTCGACGGCACCGGCCGCCGAACCGTTACTCTCGTCGAGCTCGCCTGGGCCACGGCCGCCGCCGACCCGAATGCCGACGATGTGTCGGCGGAAGCAGCCGGCAACGCCTCGTCACTGTGATCCGGGATTGAGCAGCAAGAATCCGAGCATGAAAAAGCCCGCCGTAAAGCGGGCTTTTTCATCTCTGCCGGTCGAGAGATTTGGTTGCGGGGAGGCGCAACCACCGATACCGACATTCGCTGATTGTTCCGATCTGGCGCGATTAGGCGCGGCTAACCGGGCGAAAGAACTCCGCTCTTCGGCCTCTCATCGAACAACGTCGTCGGCGAGCCCATGTGACGGATGACGGGCGTCGCCACGCCGGTTTTGTGGGCGCACATACATAATGACGGCTTCCGGAAGCTCTGCCTTCACCTTCAGCGCCGCGGCGAGCGCGTCTTGTCCGTCCAGGACGACGTGGTCTCCCTTCCCGTTCAGTTTGAACCCAACGGCAAACTGCATCCAAAAACCTCCACGCTTACGTAGCTACGTCGCCGGAGCGAAGAATATGACCCGGAGCAGATGCGTGTAGTCGGATTCGAACATCATGATCGCCACGAATACCAGCACCAACACCGGCGGAAGCAGGATCGCGTAGGCCAGAGCCAGCCGCTCCCAGGCCATATGCATGAAGACAGCGACGATTAGGCCAGCCTTCAACACCATGAACAGCAGGATCAGCGACCATCGGAGATGACCATGGAGGCCAAAGTAGTCGACGAGATAGGAGCAGGTGCTGAGAACGAACAACCATCCCCAGACCACGAGATAAAGCTTGATCGGATGCTGCTGGCCCGTTGTGTGCACGGTTCCTGATGCGAGCGCGTCATGCACGTGAGCTTGCAGCGAGTGTTGCTGCGCTTCCAGATGTACCGCGACGTTTGTCATGCTGCGACCTCACCAGAGATAAAAAAGCGCAAAGATGAACACCCATACGAGATCGACGAAGTGCCAGTACAGGCCGGTGATCTCGACGATCTCGTAATGCCCTTTCCGGCTTGTGAAGAAGCCGCGCCGTTCGACATCGAAGTCTCCCCGCAAGACCTTTCGCGCAATGGCGATCAGGAAAATCACGCCGATCGTCACGTGGGTGCCATGGAAGCCGGTGATCATGAAGAAGCTTGCACCAAACTGCGCCGCCCCCCAGGGATTGCCCCAGGGCCGGACGCCCTCCAGGATCAGCTTGGTCCATTCGAAGGCCTGCATTCCGACGAACGTTGCGCCGAATGCCGCTGTGGCCAGCATCAAGGCTGCAGTTTTAACGCGATCGCGGCGATAACCGAAGTTGACGGCCATCGCCATCGTCCCGCTGCTGCTGATCAGGATGAAGGTCATGATAGCGATCAGGATAAGCGGGATCCTCTTATCCCCGATCGTGAGGGCGAAGACCTCGCTGGGATTGGGCCACGGCACGGTCGTGGACATTCGCGCGGTCATGTACGACAGCAGGAAGCAGCTGAAGATGAAGGTGTCGCTGAGGAGGAAGATCCACATCATGGCCTTCCCCCAGGAAACGTTCTTGAAGGCGCGCTGATCCGAGGACCAGTCAGCGGCGATGCCGCGCCAGCCTCCGGGGCGTGCAGGCGGTTCTATCGTGTTTGTCAGCGCCGTCTCTGCCATCTTGTTCTGCCCCTTCCTAGGTGAGCAATTGGCGACAGATGTCGACGAAGCCGTCAGTCCAGCCGGTCAGAAGACCAAGCAAAACCAGCCAGACCAACAGCAGGAAATGCCAGTAGATGGCGCAGAGTTCCACGCTCAGCCGCACCCTGATCACCTCGGCGCTAAGCCACACCTTGGAGGTCGTTCTGCCCAAGGCCACCAAACCGCCCATCAGATGCAGCCCGTGCACCGCGGTGATCAGGTAGAAAAAGGAATTGGCCGGGTTGGACGCCACGAAATAGCCGGCGCCGGCCAACTGTCGCCACGCCAGAAGCTGGCCGATCAGGAACGTAACGGCGGACGCCCCCCCGCTGAGCAGACCAAGAATCACACCGTCGATGTCGTCGCGCCGCGCGGCCGTGTACGCCCATTGCAGCGCAACGCTGCTCAACACCAGCACGCCTGTGTTGAACCACAGCAGCGCCGGCACCGGCAGCGCCCGCCAGTCGACCATAGTCATGCGCATGGAGTAAGCACTGATGAAGAGTGCGAACAGCGAGCCGACGACCGCGAGAAACACGCCTAGTCCGATCTTCGCCGTCGGTGGCGACGAACCGCTCTGCTCGCGAAGATCGACGAGCACGCCCTCCTCCAGCCACGGCTTGGCCGCCAGCCGCTGTTGCGAGAGCCACCATCCCGCAATTGCTGCTATTCCAGCCATGAACAGGATAATGGCGCTCATGGACCGGCCCCCTGCGCCAGCAACCCGGCCGGCGGCTCATTCTGCGGGACGAAATCCCTGGCGGCGCCGGGTACGCTGTAGTCGTAGGCCCAGCGATAGACGATCGGGAGATCCTTGCCCCAGTTACCATGCCCGGGCGGGGTTTCTGGTGTTTGCCATTCCAGCGACGCGGCGCCCCACGGATTGCCGCCGGCCTCCTTGCCCTTGAACAGGCTCCAGACCAGGTTGAACAGGAACACCAGTTGAGCGAAGCCGACAATCAGGGCCGCCACGCTCATGAACGCATTGAGGTCATGGGCGGATGCCGGGACGAAGGCCGTTTCGCCGATATCGTGATAGCGGCGAGGCATGCCCAAGAGCCCCAGATAATGCATGGGAAAGAAGATCGCGTAGGCCCCGAGGAACGAAACCCAGAAGTGGAATCGTCCAAGCACCTCATTGAGCATTCGTCCGGTGATCTTCGGATACCAATGATAGATCCCGCCAAACACGGCCATGATCGGCGCAATGCCCATCACCATGTGAAAGTGGGCGACCACGAACATCGTATCGGACAGCGGAACGTCCACGACCACGTTGCCGAGGAATAGTCCGGTCAGTCCGCCGTTCACGAACGTGACGATGAACGCAAGCGCGAACAGCATCGGGATCGTAAGATGAATGTCGCCGCGCCACAGGGTCAGCACCCAGTTGTAAACCTTGATCGCGGTCGGAATCGCAATGATGAGCGTGGTGGTGGCGAAGAAGAACCCGAAATACGGGTGCATGCCGCTCACATACATGTGGTGCGCCCAAACGACGAAGCTGAGAGCGCCGATCGCCACGATGGCCCAGACCATCATGCGATAGCCGAAGATGTTCTTCCGCGCGTGGACGCTGATCAGATCGGAGATAATGCCGAAGGCCGGCAAGGCGACGATATAGACTTCGGGGTGGCCGAAGAACCAGAACAGATGCTGGAACAGGATCGGGCTGCCGCCGCCATACTTCGTCAGCTGGCCCATCTCGACCAACGTGGGCATGAAGAAGCTGGTCCCCAGGAGCCGGTCGAGCAGCAGCATCACCGAGGCGACGAGCAGCGCCGGGAAGGCCAGCAGCGCCATGACCGTCGCCGTGAAGATGCCCCACACCGTCAGGGGCAGCCGCATCAACGTCATGCCGCGCGTGCGCGCCTGCAGCACCGTCACCACATAGTTGAGCCCGCCCATGGTGAAGCCGATGATGAACAGGATCAGGGAGGCCAGCATGAGAATGATGCCCCAATCCTGCCCCGGCGTGCCGGAGAGAATCGCTTGCGGCGGGTACAGCGTCCAGCCGGCGCCGGTCGGTCCGCCGGGCACGAAGAAGGTCGAGACCAGCACCACGACCGCGAGCAGGTAGACCCAGTAGCTCAGCATGTTCACATAGGGGAACACCATGTCCCTCGCGCCGACCATGAGCGGGATCAGGTAGTTGCCGAAGCCGCCAAGGAACAATGCGGTAAGCAGGTAGATCACCATGATCATGCCGTGCATGGTGATGAACTGGAGATATTGGTTGGGATCGATGAAGGAGAACGTGCCGGGAAATCCCAGTTGCAGCCGCATCAGCCAAGACAGCACCAGCGCGACCATTCCGATCGACATCGCCGTGATCGAGTACTGGATGGCGATAACCTTGGCGTCCTGCGAAAAGACGTACCTCGTCCACCAGCTCTTCGGATGATAGAGATCGACCTCGCCCACTTCGGCGGGCGGGACGCCTGCGACTGTGTCAAACGGGACATCGACCATCGGAATACCCTCCTTGGTCCTTTGCTCGGCGAGGAGTTCGCCTCACGTCGGATGGCACCTCCTCGTCGGTATTGTCATTCGCTGCCTGTCTTGTAGTTCACCTTCGCGACGCCGCGCTGGCTCGACAGCTCGGCGAACGTCCGCTGCCTCTCCAGCCAGGCGTGATATTCCTTGTCTTCCTCGACGATGACCTTGCTACGCATTTGCGCGTGCGCCGCGCCGCAGAGTTCTGCACACAGAACCTCGAACGTTCCGGTGCGGGTCGGCGTGAACCAGTAATAGGTGACCGAGCCCGGGATCATGTCCATCTTCGCCCGGAACTCGGGCACATAGAAATCATGCAGGACGTCGATCGAGCGGAGCAGGATCTTCACCGGTTTGCCGACCGGAAGATGCAGGTCGTCGTTCTGAATAACGATATCGTCTTTTCCGTTCGGATCGTCGGGGTTCAACCCCATCGGATTGTCGGGACTGACCAGGCGGGCATCGGAGATCCCAAGGCGGCCGTCCTTGCCGGGGAGCCGGTAGCTCCATTGCCACTGCTGCCCCATGACCTCGACATCGGTCGCATCGGCGGGAACGGTAACGAACTGGTGCCACACGACCAGTCCGGGTGCCAGCATCGCCGCGACGCCGATCGCGGTCCCGACGCTGAGCCACCATTCGAGCCGCTTGTTTTCGGGATTGTAGGCGGCCCGCCGCCCCTCCTTGTGGTGAAAGCGGAGGACGCAATAGGCCATGAACGCGACGACCGCGACGAAGACCGCCCCGGTGATCCAGAATGTCAGAGTGATGGTGTCGTCGATGTAGCTCCAGTTCGAGGCGAGCGGCGTCCACCACCACGGGCTGAAGAGGTGAAACAGCACCGAGGCGATCGCAACGAGGAGCAGTATGATTGCTACAGCCATCCCTCATCCCTCCTTGCCATTGAAGGCTACGGAGACGAACGAAAGGGCGGAGCTCACGTCAAAGGGATGGCGTCACGTTCACCATCACCGCGCCTCTTGCCTCGCCCATTCTGCCGGTCGCGTCGCTGGGACATGACATAGAACCAGCATCACGACCGCAGTCTCATCGGAGCTGGGGGCGTTCAGTGGTTTAAACATGGTCCCCGTCGGGCGCGGCGTCAATAGAGGAGTAGATTGCACCCCTTGTCCGGCGCGTGTTGGGGCGCATGCGTTGGCGCGTCGGCGAACGCCATTCGGCACGACCCTGCGATGGTGCGTTGCAAAATCGCCGATGCAAGGGTACGAATTTCGCGGACCGCATCGTTCTCTTGCTTCTCCCGCGCATCGGACTAACTTGACCGTACCGGTTGCGGCAGATGTCGTCCGGCAAGCTCCTTCTCGTTGAACCTGATTTGCCGGACTCAGTCGCGATTTTCGCGCATGAGGCGGATGCGTGCGTTTTGAGGGCGCTCCGCTCCGCGGCCAGGAGCAAGGAGACCGGAACCATGACCACAGTCTTCGCAAGACCCAAACTGCAATTGTTTGGCGTCTCTACCGTCTTTGTCGTTCGCAAGATCAGCCTTTCCGACTTGGGCAACGCGCTGCGCCTCGGCTGGGAAGACTTCAAGGCCATCCCGACCCACGCAATCGTCCTGTGCGTGATGTATCCGGTCCTTGGACTTCTCCTGTTCAGACTTGTCATTGGCTACTCGGTGCTGCCGCTGCTCTTTCCGCTCGCGGCCGGCTTTACCCTGATCGGTCCCTTCGCTGCGCTCGGCCTCTATGAACTGAGCCGCCGCCGCGAGCGCGGAGAGGACCCGGGCGCCTGGGATGCAATCCAGGTGCTGCGCGCGCCGTCGTTCGGCGCCATGCTCGAACTTGGCGTTCTGCTGTTCGTTCTGTTCGGGGTCTGGATCGCCGCCGCGGACGCTATCTACACCGCAACCTTCGGCTATGCGCCGGCTGCGAGCATCCCCGATTTCGCGGAGCGCGTGCTGACGGCGCCCGAGGGCTGGACCCTCATCATCGTCGGATGCGGCGTCGGATTCCTGTTCGCGGTGGTAGCCCTGTGCATCAGCGTTGTCTCGTTCCCGCTGATGCTGGACCAGCATGCGACAGCGATCGATGCGATCCGCACCTCGATACGGGCAGTGAAGATGAATCCAATTGAGATGGCTTCATGGGGCTTGATCGTTGCGGTACTGCTTGCGGTCGGCTCACTGCCGTTCTTCATCGGTCTCTGCGTCGTTCTCCCGGTGCTCGGTCACGCTAGCTGGCATCTCTACCGGAAAGTGGTGGAGCCAGACCAAAATCCTCCGCAGGAGGAGCCTCGCCCGCCGATCGGTCACCGCTACGCGGCAGATTTCCCGGCCTCTCTCTTCCCGTGGAGTCGCGAGCGTTAGCGGAGCAGCCACGAAGGGTCGCACCATCACGGTGTTCGGCGGAACCGGCTTTCTCGGCAACCGCATCGTTCGCCATCTGCGCCATCGCGAATTTCCCGTCCGGATCGCATCCAGGCATCCGGACAGGGCACACGGGCCGTCAGGTCCCGAGGATCCGCATCTTCAATCCGTCAGGGCCGACATTCATGACGAGCAATCCGTCGCGGATGCGCTGGCCGGCGCCTACGGCGTTGTCAACGCCGTCAGCCTCTATCGCGAGCGCGGACCGGAGACTTTTCATTCCGTTCACGTCGAGGCGGCTCGACGGGTCGCGGCTCAGGCCCGCCGGGCCGGAGTCAAACGACTTGTTCATGTTTCGGGGATCGGCGCCGATGCCGCCTCGCCATCCCGCTACGTCCGAAAGCGCGGCGAAGGCGAACGGGCAGTCCGCGCTGAATTCGCCGATGCATGTCTCGTCCGCCCGGCCGTGATGTTCGGACCGAACGACGCGTTTCTCAGCACCGTCCTCACGCTCCTTCGTCGGCTTCCGATCTATCCGATGTTCGGCCGCGGCCGGACCAGATTGCGACCGGTCTATGTGGAAGACGTTGCGGAAGCGGTTGCCCGGATCGTAGAGCGAGCCGAGCCCCACCCGACGGTCTTTGAGTTCGGCGGCCCGACGCCGTACTCCTACGAGGAACTGCTCAGAGCGATTGCGCGTCAAGCTGGCCTCACACCTCGCCTGATTCCTATACCGTTTGTCGTCTGGCACGCGCTGGCATGGGTCTCCGAGATGCTCCCCGACCCACCACTTGCTCGTAACCAGGTGGAGCTGATGCAGATCGACACCGTGTCGTCACCAGACATGCCTGGATTTGCCCAGCTGGACATGTCGCCACGTTCGATCGAGGAAATCCTCCAGGACATGTTGTCGCGTCGGACGGTGGGGTGATGCCGTTGGGGCGACCTGGCCGCAAAAAGCAAGCCCCGGCAATCAATCGAGATTGCCGGGGCTTGCTACCAATTTTGGTTGCGGGGACGTGCAACCATCTCAAATTGCTATTTCAGGCGGTCGCTTAGAGTTGCCTCCGAAGGCAAAGGCCAAACGTCTACCCGCTCGAAAGAACACAGTCGGCTGGTCGTCGTAGTCGCCCGTCTCGGTATCCGAGCTTGTCGAGAAGCCTGCCTTGCTCATGGCAAGCCTTTGGGCAGTTCGACGCGCACTTTCCTCGCTCCGGCACACAATTGGCGAACCCGCCTTCAACTGGTCGCCTTTCGCAGGGTCAGCGCGCCCATGGTTTCCGGAGGGTGGTCTTCACACGGCGCTTCCGTTTGCAGACCGGTGTGACTTGAAACTGCGCTAGCGTTAGTCGAACGTTGCGGAATTCTGGGACGAACTGCCCGAGAGGGATTGCGACGGTTGGCTACTTCCACTGCTTATCGGATAAAGTCCTCGACGATTGGCCCTGTGCGAAGCACGATTTGGCATGCCCCGTCACCGCCGGTCAGCGCGACGGCGATCCCGACGAAACCCTCCTCCGCAGTGTGCAATTCGCGAAGAATAGTCATGCCCCACTTTCGCTCATTCGCGGGAGCAGCATCACGGTATTAGCACCTGACATTTCGAACACTGAAAGCTGCTGGTCTCCGGATCAATGCAGGCAAAGCCGACCGGCACATGATCGGCGCGGGTAGCGGTGTCTCCCCTCACATAGGCGTAGCCATCCGCTTGTGAGAGTCGCGCCACGTCGAGCCTCCCACAACGGGGACACTCAAGGTCTACGGTCCATTTGTCGCGCAGGGTCATTCTCGGCTTTTCGGGACAGAACCACGTGACCCCAGCTCATCGGCCTGACCAGAATCAATGAATTCCTGCGCCTCCGTCTTGGTGGCGAAGGTGATGAGTCCATTGCCGACTATGCCACCCTCAAGGCGTTCGGCCACTGCGTATGCGCCGCCAATGGAGAGGCAAGTCGTCCAACCGATGCGGTTTTTCATCCATCGAGTGTGCGCCGTGGCCGGTCAACATACCAGCCCAAACCTCACAATCGAACTGACCCATGGTGTAAGATTGAGGAGCGTTTGGAAGTCGGCTAGCTTGGCACCATCACCGATCCGGTCTGGGCATTTTGCGGTGACAGAGAGACGCTACAGCGCTCCCGCCTTAATCGGGAGCAATTGCATGCGTAGGTACTTTTTCGATCAGCGCGAAGGTGATGAGATGATCCCGACGAACAGGGGATAGATCTCGTTTCGCTGGAGGCTATGCAGCACGAAGCAACCTTGGCGCTGGCACTCTTGGCCAAGGATGGAGTTCGACGCTGTACTGTCGGCGGTCCAGCACGCCGTGTTGCAATCAACGTTCGCGACGAAGATGGACCGGTGTTACGGGCAACGTTCACCTTTGAGATTAGACGTTTCCAGTGAGACCCCATATCCGCCTCTCGCTCGGCGCAAGAGGTCGACCACCGCACGATACACTTACAATAGAGCTATCACAGCGATCAAAAGCAGGAGAGCCAGTGGATGACCACCGGCGGCACAATCCAGTCGACCAGGCGAAACCGTGACAATGGACGCTCCTCGTCTTTGGCGGGAGCGCACTTAACTCTCAGTCACCGATGGATGCCGAGAATGGACGGTGATGGCGCACATTACGCGTCCGCCAGCGGAATAGCGAGTGTTTTGAGGCGTTCCGGCCGCGACATCGGGCCACGAGAAAGCGGTAGCTAGTGCCGCCGAAAGAGCGCATGGTGGCTTATGGGTGAGCCGGCATCGGCGCCCGAGCATTGGCAAAGGGCGGGTGCACATGAAAACTCGCTCACGACGGGAAGTCGTCACCTTCAAGCATTCGTTCCAAATCAGAGGCATCGATCACCCTCTGCCTGCCGGACGCTACGAGGTCATCACTGACGAGGAGATGATCGAAGGGCTTTCCTTCGCGTCCTATCGCCGCGTTGCGACCATGATGATCGTGCCGGCAGCCTCGCACGGCGCCAGGATGGAGATGTTTTCCATCGGTCCGGTCGACCTGGCGGATGCACAACGGATCGACGCGAGCACGCCAGATGAGTGACGAACCGCTCGATCTGGATAAACATCGCGGGATTGCAGCGCAGAAAGCGACGGAAATCCGCCGCGCAATGACGGATGTCGAGAGCCGTGCGCGGGAGCTGCGCGAACGGCAAAGCGTGCTGGAAAGCGAACTGCTGTCGGTCGCCGCGACCTCATGGCCGGAAGCGGCCGCCAAGGCACGCTACGTGCTGAACATCTACGCCGCGAGCCTGTTGCCTGACGACACAAGGCATCGCGATCTCGTCGCGGCGATTCTGGCGGATTTTGCCCGGCTCGATGGGCAGGGCTGAAGCTGTGCCGGCTTCGGCCAACGGCAACGGATTAGTCGCATGGCACTTGAACAAGCCTGTTTCACCAGTTTCGAGTACGACCGCATGATCGTCCAGTTCTCGATGCGCGACGGCGAAAAGGTCGTCCCCTGCGCGATCTCGACCTCCGCGATGGATGAGCTGGAAGGTGCGGGACGCGCACCATCGAGCGAGCGCGAAGCACAGTTCATGCGACTCCGAGCGCGCATTGAAGCCCGCGCCACCGTCAAATACATGGCGGGCGAGTTCGAAGGTGTGCCCGCCGGGATCATCCTGAGAAGCATCGACTTCAGGAAGCAGTGAGGGAGCCGGCCACGGTCGCGAAAACAAGGGAGATCACGCTTGAAAGGCGACGTAGTCAACAGTGATGGCGTACACGTCGCCGTGGTGATCGATTCCGCCATTTTCGACCTCAAGGGTCGGAAGCTTTACGATCTGAAGGGCAGCAGGATTTATCGGCTCTCCGGTGAACTGGTGGGTCACCTCAACGAAACCGGCGGCTCCTTAAGACGGCTCGACAAGGCGACGGAGAACCTGTTCTAGCAACTTCAGCACGGAAGCGTTGTCGCCAGGAACCGGAGCGACGCCGGAACGTTTAACGAAGGCGAAGCGAGAATATGAATCGTGAGGCCGCCGCCGGTGACGGACGAACACACCGGGGTCTAAGCCGAAGTCGCGTCTCCCGAGACCCATCTCATAGCTTAGGGAGGATCGAGTGCCAGGGATGATCAAAGACCGAACCTTCGGCCGCCAGAATACAACCGCCGCGGCGCGAGAGGCCAACAAGCTGTTCCGAAAAGTGGAAGTCGCTCCGAGCGAGCAAGCCAAAGCCGACAAGGCGTTCCAAGCCAACCGCGAGCGTCTCAAAGCCGAGCGATTGGCGCGAGAATCCCAGAGTCCCGTCAAACCGCCAACAAGGCCCGCTGGATGACGTCGCATCATCGCGAAGCCAGGCAGGCGATCGTTCGCGAATGGGACCACTGGGTCAAGACGCAGCCGTTTGATGGACGAGTCTGCGCACGCGACGCGCGGCGATTTTTCCTCGAGATCAAAGCCAGGCGCGAGCCGACATTGCTAGACTTTCGGTCAGGCGCCGAGGACAAATGGCAGATTGTCCATCGATGGCTCATGGCGGAGCGGCGGATATCAAACTAGCGGTACACTTCACACGAGAAGGCGATCGCGACGAGGCTGAGAGACCAAGAGCGAGACGGCCATTGCTGCGCCCTCACCGTTTCGTCTCGTTTCTGTCGAAAATGAGAGCGGCTTGGAATAGGCGTCCAACGACGGTTCTCACCTCAACCGAGAGGTCCGGTCGATCGTCCAGGGTGGCAAGGTCACGCGCTAGGCCCGCCAGCGATTCCGCTGCCTCGACTTCAGCTTCACGCTGCGTTGCAAGCTCCATCCCTTCCTCATCGGGATAAATCCCGTTGTCGTCTCTGATGTCGAAGTAGTAGCGGGTCATCCGCATTTCCTTTCGGCGGCAACAGATGGTATGCGGATTTCGTTCCTCGTATTGACGCGGTCAGACTTCTGCTCCCTCGCAATGCCTGCCTTTTCAATCGACCTGGCGAGGTTGCGGTCCTGGACGCCCAGGAGTCATTTGAGGGCGCCTACAGAGAGCATAGCGAATAGAGCGTCATCACCCTCAATCTGCGCCGTTTCTCGGCTGGTCGCGTACCCGCAGGCCAGCTCAACATTTGCTTCGGAAACGTGCCATTTCCAGCGCGTGGGCTGCTGAGGCGTCACGGTGACCTCCAGCAAACGGGGCGTGAAATAGGTTTTCATTTCCTCAATATGCGCCCTAACCCATCCGATTCCTAGGCATATCCAGTTGCCACAATCCAACTGAGCGAATTGGGAGCTCTGCCTCTCGATGAGACCATCCGGCTTCGATAAGTCTCACGCGACATTCGGACCCGTCGTTTGACCTCAGCCAAATCAAACCGGCCGATATCCTTGCTAGGTGACAGTGACCTGCGGCAAAGGCGGCTTGCGCTCTGGAAGCTTCTTTTTCGGAGGCGCCGGTAGCAACCCTTCGCGGATCGCCTGCTTGCGAGCGAGCTTGCGGGCCCGGCGAATGGCCTCCGATCTTTCTCGCGTCTTTCTTTCCGAAGGCTTCTCATAGGCGCGGCGTTGCTTCATCTCCCGGAAGACGCCTTCGCGCTGCATCTTCTTCTTCAGGACTCGAAGTGCCTGGTCGATGTTGTTGTCGCGAACAAGGACGTGCATCAAAACTCCTCGGTAGCTGCGAACTGGAACGGTCCTGCACCCAGCCTTCGCGCAGGGGAGGTTCACGAATGTGAGGATGAGAGTAACGGCGTAATTCTTCGCCGGCTTCGAACAAGCCGGTCTGCTCGCCATGCCGATACGGCCGGTAGAATGACGGGATCACCACCGCACGGCCGTGTCAATTGATTAGCTCCCTCGGCGAGCCCGTTCGATGCCCTCGATCAGCAGCGGCCCCGCACTGGAACAAATCAGCCCTTTCCCTTGTAGGTCCTGCACATAGTGTGTATATGTGGAAACTATTCGATTAGCCGTGTGCCTTGTTGAACGCGCCCGCGGGCCCCTTTTCCAAAGACATCGACGAAGTTGAAATCATCGCGTGATTGTCACGCGGTTCGTGCTCGTGCGCTTTGGAGATCAAGATGACGACAGGTACTGTTAAGTGGTTCAATAGCCAAAAGGGCTTCGGTTTTATCCAGCCGGAAGACGGCAGTAGCGATGTGTTCGTGCACATCAGCGCAGTCGAACGGGCCGGCCTTTCGAGTCTCGCGGAGGGTCAAAAGGTCCACTACGAGGTCAAGACCGACAAGATGCGGGGCAAGGTCAGCGCCGAAAGCCTCTCGCTGGCGTGAGTTTCGTTGTGTCGTTTCACGGATGTACTGAAACGACCATGCTGCCCGCTCGATCTCCGGATTGAGCGGGTTTTGCCTGTTGAGCGGTGGTGAGCATGAGCGTCAAGAGGCCGGCAGAATTATCACCCGAAAGCATGGCGCGTGCCAACCGAAAGCGATTGGCTGCTGAAGAAGGAGCGCGCGCGATGGCAGATGTCGGAAGGCGGGCCGTCGAGGCTCGCAAGAACATGGCGCGACTTCGAGAGCTCCGCGAGACCAGGGAAGCCGCCGCTGCTGCAACGGGTCTGGCACCATTGCCGGCGCCTCCGCCAAAGAAGCGCACCAGGAAGTTGCCGCGATAGTCAACTTCGGCAGCGGTCGATGATTGCGCCGAGGACCAAGCCTCATCAAGCCGGAGAATGCAGATCGTGCGGAGAGCCAAGTCACACGGCGACGGAACAATAACGTTCTCTCTTGCGCTCGGCGCAGCTCGACAGATGTGCCGGCTCACAACGACATTTCAGACGGACAAGCAAGCCCTTAGTTATCTTCATAAGTACCGGACGGAGCTGGAGCAGATGGCGCGGACGCGCCTCGCCTCGGGGGAGATCGAAGACGGGATCGTCGTGCTCTCGATGCTCTAGTTTTGGCCGGACCGCGACGCCACGCTATTTGAAGCATCCTCAAGCAACCTCGCGCTCCAAACGTTTTGCTTTTGGCGCGGCCGCGATTTTTCGGCGCTGTCCGTATTTTGAATAACCAGCCCATCGCGAGCGATCAATCAATGCTCCGGCGGCTCTTGCTTGGCCAATATCGACAGCGGCTGCATTTCGCCGAACTGGCAAGCCAGTCACTCGACGCAAGCTGCTACGGTTCATCAGTTCGAGCGTTAAAGGCACGGAGGAAGCAATCATACGCGCAGCGTTCGGGCACGCGATCAAAAGATCCATAAAAGCAGGAGCCGAACCAATCGATATGGGATTCGAAGGGCCCAACGAGCTGACGTTGTCCACCTCATCGAAACCGGATTTGCGCGTTGGTCAGGATACTCGCACGCAAAGCCGCGCAAGACTTCAATCAAGCCGCACAGAATGGCCAGGGAAGGTCGGCCCCGGTTGTTCGCTCGGTCTAGTCATGCCGACCGCAATTGGTTGCGAGGGATTTGAACCTACGAAACTACGTCATTGACATTACTTGGGCAGCGGTTCGACGCAAAAATGCAAAAACCCAACAATCCATTGGGATTGCTGGGCTTTTAGTGCCGATTTTGGTTGCGGGGATAGGATTTGAACCTATGACCTTCAGGTTATGAGCCTGACGAGCTACCGGGCTGCTCCACCCCGCGTTAAACCGTTGCGTGCCTTGCAGAAAGAGTGCCCGAACCTGCCGGCCAACGCTGACACGGCGCCGATCGATCCGTCCGGAGGGCTTCCTGAGAAGGCGACCCGGGCCGAAGCCGTCGGGTGCGGGGCGTATGTATCAATGTGTGGTCGGTTTGGAAAGCCCCGGATGTGGGTTTTTGAGGATTTTGTGACGTCGAAATCACCGGTTTCCTTAGCAAATTTACCGCCGGGAACCGGGTCTTGCCAGATCGTGCGCAAAAGCAGAGCTTGGCGCCCAACAAAATCCGACAAGGAAATGTCATCCGAGGGGAAACGCCATGGACCGGCCATTGAAGAGCCCGGGGCTATATGCGCTTGAGGAGGCCTTTCAGCGCCAGTTCGAGTTGTCGCGCAGCGAGCCGGCGCCGACATTGCAGGCGCGGCTCGACCGACTGCGCCGCCTGCGCGCCGCACTGACCGAGAACGAGCCGCGATTCGAGGCGGCGATCTCGGCCGATTTCGGCCACCGCTCAACCGTCGAGACCGCGATCGCCGAGACCATGCTGGTGCTCGGCGAGATCAAGCACGCCGCCAAGCACCTCAAAGGCTGGATGGCACCCGAGAGGATCCCGACCACCGTGCAGTTCGCGCCGGCCAGGAACCGGCTGATGCCGCAGCCGCTCGGCGTGGTCGGGATCATCTCGCCCTGGAATTATCCGTTGCAGTTGACGCTGGCGCCCGCCGTCGCCGCGATCGCGGCCGGCAACCGCGCCATCATCAAGCCGAGCGAGCTGGTGCCGCGGTTCTCCGAACTGCTGGCCGAGGTGATCGAGAAGAAGTTCGACACCACCGAGCTCGCGGTCACCGATATCGACGACGACATCGCAAGAGCCTTCGCCGCCCTGCCGTTCGATCATCTGATCTTCACCGGCTCGACTCGCGTCGGCCGGCTGGTCGCCGAAGCCTGTGGCCGCAATTTGACGCCGGTGACGCTCGAGCTCGGCGGCAAATCTCCCGTGATCGTCGACAGCTCCGCCGACATCGATGAGGCCGCGCAGCGCATCGCCTACGGCAAGCTGCTCAATGCCGGCCAGACCTGCATCGCGCCCGATTACGTGCTGGTGCCGCAGGGCTCGGTGCAGCCGATTGCGATGCGGCTGCAGGGCCACATGCAGCAGATGTTCGGCACCGATCCCAGGAATCCGGACTACACCTCGATCGTCTCGGACCGGCACTACACACGGCTCGAGGGCCTGGTCGCCGATGCCGCCGCGAAGGGCGCGACCATCATGCAGCCGGCGGCGCCGAACGATGCAGAGTGGAAGGACCGACGCAAATTCCCGCCGACCGTGATCGTCGATGCGACGCCCGAGATGACCGTGATGCAGGAGGAGATCTTCGGGCCGCTGCTGCCGGTGATGGGCACGCGCGACGCCTCGGAGGCGATCGCCTTCATCAACAAGCGCGACCGCCCGCTGGCGCTGTACTGGTTCGGCACCGACAATGCGGCCCGCGACGAGGTGCTGGCGCGCACGGTGTCCGGCGGTGTCACCGTCAACGACTGCCTGTTCCATTTCGCGCAGGCCTACCAGCCGATGGGCGGCGTCGGCGCGTCGGGCACCGGCGCCTATCACGGCGAATGGGGGTTCAAGACACTGACCAAGCTGAAGCCGATTTTCTACCGCTCGCGCTTCAACCGGCTCGCCGATCTCTATCCGCCCTACGGCGCGAAGGTCGCGCGGCTGGAGAAGCTGATGCGGCTGCTGTCGTAGAAGGGTTGTCGTTCCGGGGCGCGAAGCGAACCCGGAACCTCGAGATTCCGGGTTCGATGCTGACGTATCGCCCCGGAATGACAATAAAAAGGGGGAAACGTGACTGACACATTCGATTTCGTGGTGGTGGGCGCAGGCTCCGGCGGCTGCGCGGTGGCGGGGCGGTTGTCGGAGGATCCGGCGACCTCGGTGGCGATGCTCGACGCCGGCGGCAAGAACGACAATTGGGTGGTGACCACGCCCGGCGCCATCATTCTGATGCTCTCGAGCAAGCTCAACAACTGGGCGTTCGACACGGTGCCGCAGAAGGGCTTGAACGGCCGCATCGGCTATCAGCCGCGCGGCAAGGGCCTCGGCGGCTCCAGCGCCATCAATGCCATGGTCTATATCCGCGGTCATCGCGCCGATTACGACCACTGGGCTGCGCTCGGCAATACCGGCTGGAGCTACGCCGACGTCCTGCCCTACTTCAAGCGTTCGGAGAACAACACCGAGCTCGACGGCGAATATCACGGCAAAGGCGGGCCGCTCAACGTTACGGGCCTGCAGTCCGACAATCCGGTCAAGGAGACGTTCTTGCAGGGCGCGCGCGAGGCCCAGTTCCGGATCCGCGACGATTTCAACGGCGCCGAACAGGAAGGCCTCGGCATCTACCAGGTGACCCAGCGGAACGGCGAGCGTTGGAGCGCAGCGCGCGGCTATATCCATCCCCACATGGGCCGCCGACCTAATTTGCGCATCGAGACGCAGGCGCAGGCGACCCGCATCATCTTCGAGGGAAAGCGCGCCGTCGGCGTCGAATACGTGCAGGGCAAGGAGAAGAAGGTGCTGCGCGCGCGGCGCGAAGTCATCCTCTCGGCCGGTGCGTTCCAGTCGCCGCAATTGATGATGCTGTCGGGTATCGGCGACGCTGCGGCGCTCGGCAAGCACGGCATCGCCAGCGTGCATCATCTGCCGGGCGTCGGACAGAACCTGCAGGATCACCCCGATTTCGTGTTCGGCTTCGCCTCCGACGCACCTTATTTCTCGGGACTGTCGTGGAGCGGCATCGGGCGGATCATCAAGGGCATCGGGCAATACCGGCGCGAGCGGCGCGGCCCGATGACCTCGAACGTCGCCGAATGCGGCGGCTTCCTGAAGACGCGGCCTGAGCTCGACGTCCCCGACATCCAGCTGCACTTCTGTATGGCCATGGTGGAAGACCACGGCCGCAAGCCGCGCTGGGGCACCGGCTTCTCCTGCCATGTCTGCCTGCTGCGCCCGGCAAGCCGCGGCAGCGTGTGGCTGAACAGCGCAGACCCCATGGCAGCCCCCGCGATCGATCCGAACTTCTTCGGCGAGGACAGCGACGTCGAGACCATGGTCGCGGGCTTCAAGATGACGAAGCGGCTGCTCGACACGCCGGCGCTGCGCGCGCTGCAGCAGAAGGACATGTTCACATCAGATGTCCGCACCGACGACGACATCCGCAACATCCTGCGGGCGCGCTCCGACACCGTCTATCACCCGGTCGGCACCTGCAGGATGGGCACCGATGATCCGCTCGCGGTGGTCGATCCGAAGCTGCGCGCGCACGGGCTCGAGGGCTTGCGCGTGGTCGATGCCTCGATCATGCCGACGCTGATCGGCGGCAACACCAATGCGCCGACCATCATGATCGGCGAGAAGGCCGCCGACATGATCAGAGCGGAGCTGCGGGCGGGGTAATCAAATGCGCAGGGTGGGCAAAGCAAAGCGTGCCCACCTCTTCCTGCACGGCTCGTGATGGTGGGCGCGGCGCAAGAGCGCCTTTGCCCCCTACGAAACTGCTGATAGCCCGACGCGATAGCCTGCCGCCGCAGGGGCGCACCGCCAAAATATCGAAAACAACCCCATGCAAAGTAGCCAGCGGCTGCCGGCGGACACGGCAACTTGACTCGTCGGGCAAATCAGCGGCATTCTTCGATTATCCAGAAATCGTGCAGACGCCCCTCGCCCGTAGCCCGGGACCTTGACGCATGCGCCTCCGGATTTCGCTGCGCTTCACCCGATGGCGCGGAGATAGTGTGGTGGATTGGGCCTTTGGCCATCTACACGAAAAACGACTCATTCACCGAGGAGCTTGCACCGAGGAGCTTGAAAAAGCCCTTCGAGAAGGAATGAAGCGGTTCGGAACGGCGTTCGAGTTTGGCGCGAAGAACCGCGCCCTCCCAACCGATCCAGAAGAACTCGGCAAGCCAGTCGCAATCTTGGTTGGAAGAGATTGCACCAGTAGCCTGGGCAGCTCTCAAGCACTTGGCAGTGCGCTGCTGCCAGTCGATGAACACATCGAACAGCTGCTGGCGAAATGATTGTGGAAGTACGCTCATCTCCTGCCCAAGATTGCCCACCAAACAGCCTCGCGCATAACGGAAGCGCTTCATGGCGGACGTGGCATCGTCGGTAAAACCTCTGAGTCTTTCGAGCGGAGGATGCTGCTTGTTCAGGAAGAAGCTGTCGAGCTTCCGCGAAAAGTAGTCAGCGTAGCTGTCGATCAGCTCCGCTCCAAATGCCTCTTTGCTCGGAAAGTAGTGGTAGAACGACCCCTTTGGCACGTCGACGCTCCGCAAGACTTCCTCGATCCCCGTCGCGGAATAGCCCTTCTCCGTCAGCATAACGACACCTGCACGGACCAGCGCGTCACGGGTCGCGCTGGTGCCGGCAATTTCCTTAGGAGGTCGCCCGCGACGGCGGCGAGGCAGCGTCTTGCTCATGCAGATCGTAATAGACCGATCGTCTAGGAGAAGCAAACTGGCCGTGATGCGGCGTTCTGCAAGTGGCGGAGACCCTCTCACTCCATCCACTAGTTTCGGTGGCAGGCCTAGGCTCCGGCTTGGCTAACTCAACGTGGCTCGGCATTCGTTGGTGCGGGCGCGAACAGGTTAGTCGACGCGGCTTCCTGAACGATCACTGCCGCGTCTTCCGGCAGCAGAAACCCACGCGCCAGCAGATCCTGGGCGGCGATCCGGATCCGGTTCACGTAATCGTCGCGGCCGTGATAGCGCTCTTCGATCGACGGGCGGGCGTCACCGGTACGCTCTCGTTCCGCTTTCGTCGCTGCGAATGGCGAGAAGGACCCGATCAGCATGCAGGTGAAGGTCTGCGGCTGGTTCTGGGCGCCATTGGTGCCGGTCGGCACCGCGACATCCGGCAGCCGCACGCCGCCGAGCGCGTTGCCGTCCTGATCGCGCTTCGGCACTTGTATCACTGCGGCGGAAAGCCGAGTCGGGGCGCGCAGCGCAGGTGGCTCGCCGCCCGAGGCTTCAAGCGACATCAGTTCGCTGGCGGGCGGCTTGGTGCCGCGGCTTACCCAGGCATCAAGGTGCAGCAGGAGGGCCCGCGACAGCGGCGACCAATCGAGGCGGCCCGGCGTCAGTGTGCAGGCCGGTGCCTTGGGGGCGGGTACATGCGGGCCTCCCGCGATATCGTACATCCGCACATTGGCAGGCAGTGGCTGATCCGCGGTTCCGGACGCGCCCGTGCGGCCAAGCGAAGCGCGCAGCGAATAGTAGTCCGTGGTGGAGCTCACGAGTATCATCTTCGGAGGCACCTCGCCCCGCGCCTCGACCTTGGCCGTGATCTCGCCGATCGTGAGAGGTCCGTCATTCACGCCGGGAAAATCCGGATTGTCGAATGTGGGAGCCCCCTCGGCGCTCGACATTGGTCCAAGGCCCGTCTGCAGGATCGGAAGAAGGCCGGCGGCCGAGACGAACACATGCATGCCGTCGAAGACGCGCCGGTTGCCCATCATGTTGAAGCCGTTCAGGAGAAACGTCTTCAGGAATCGTCCATCCTGGGACCTGCCGCTCGCGAGCACGCGGTTGATCGCTCCCTTGAGCGGGTTGGGCGTTCCACCCTTGTCGGAGGCTGCATGCGCGAGGAAATCTGCGGCGTCGCGGACGATCGCAAAGCCCACTCCCTCGACGAAGCGTGTCTTGCCGTCGGCGTCGGCGAACGAAGGCAGGTCCGCACCCTGTCCAAGCTCCCAAAAAACCTCCGCAACCGCGAAACCGTGGTCCTGGAGAAAGCCGGTGCCCTGCTCCAGCGTGCCCGGGAGGAATCGCACATCGCGTGGCGAGTTGTAGATCGCCTCGGCCCAGACTTGCCCGCGGTTGGGTACGTCCACCAGCAATGCGCCGTTTCCCCCGCGGGGAGCCGCCGGCATCATGAGAATAATCTTCGCGGCGTAGTCGACGCGCCCGCGTTCATTGCGCGACGCCTTGTCGATCCCCGGAATGACCTCTTGCGGCGATAGGTCGCCGTGGATCTTGCCCTGCCAGATCACATAATCGCCGGCACGAAATGTGCCGTAAGGCTGCTTCGACGTGAACTCGATCCGTGTGACTTCCGCGCTCACGGGCCGTGCCGTCGACATGAGGGTGAACAAGCAAAACAAGAACATCCCAATCGGCCCGTTTCGACGGTGCGGCATGGGAATTCTCCATAGTCGATAGCGGATGGTTCCGAGCATTTTTTGATCACGATACGCCGTATCAGAAGCGGACATCATGGATCGGCAATTTCTCACCGGTCCATCGCCTGTCGCGAAGACCTTCTCACTCCATCCAATAGTCGATGTCGGTCTGATTGGCATTGACGCCGGCCTTCGGCTCGGACGGCCCATGGCTACTAATGATGCCATGAATCCTGGCGAGGCTACCTGTGCCTCCAGTAATGACGCCCGATGTCATGTTTGTAAGCTTCCCGTCTCCACTGCTTTGGGCGACCAGAGATGTCCTGACAAAAAACTTGTCGCCATTCTCCAGTATCCAGACGTTGTAGATGAGGGCCGGACCATTGTTATCGATGTAGTCCGACATGCCGCGCGTCCACTGCTCCTTCAACTTCGACCCGTTGATCATGGGGGCATCGCCCCCATAGGTCCGCCGAATTTCGAAGAGCCGAGCTTGATGTCCCGGAATGTCGCCAACGTCGATGACGTGTTGTTGGGTGTATACCGTCTGAGTTGCCGGCGTATCATAGCTGACGTGGTGCTTTTGCTGCGCAATGGCCACCGGCGCGGTTAGAGCCATTGCGAGAGTGATCGGCATTCCAAGCGCGATATTGCGAAACATGCGTGACCTCTCATGCTCGAATCCATCCAACCGTGAAGGTATGGGCGGACGTTGCTTGTTGAAGATTCCCTCATCAACCGGTCAGCGCTCGGTAGCGACCGAGCCCTAGCCAAAGCTGATTTCACCGCGCTTTTCCGAGGTGCCATAAATTAGACCGATCGTCTAGTATTCGGCTTGGCTGCAAGCGATTTCGCCCATCAATCTTTTTTGACAGCGCTTTGTCGGACAAGGCTTCTGCCCGCTAAGCCGGTCATTGCGGTGCCCAACGCGGAGGTCAGCTACCGGCCAAGAAGGGACATAATCGATTGGCGGGCGTACCCTTGTAGTTTGACGGCTCAACGGTCTCTACCGCCCTCGCAACCAGGTCGAGCGGTTCTTCAACAGGATCAAACAATGTCGTCGGGTGGCGACGCGCTACGACAGGCTCGCCGCCAACTACCTTGCCTTCGTTCAGCTCGCATCAATCCGACTATGGCTGCGCCTTAATGAGGACGCGTCCTAATTCAACAGGAACCCGCCATCGACCGTCACCACGGTGCCGGTCATGTAGCGCGAGGCGTTCGACGCCAGCAGCATGATCGCGCCGTCGAGATCGGATTCGGCGCCGACGCGGCGCTGCGGAATCCGCTTTGCGAGGCGCTCGCCCGCTGGCGTCGACCAGAAATCGTGGTTCATCTCGGTGTCGATGTAGCCCGGTGCCAGCGCGTTGACGCGGATGTTGTTGCCGGCGAGCTCCAGCGCCATCGCCTTGGTGCCCTGGATCATGCCGGCCTTGGAGATCGCATAGGGCGAAACCGCCTTGAGCACACCCTGCCCGAGCACGGAGGCGACATTGATGATGTTGCCCGGCTGCTTGCGCAGGATCATGCGCCGCGAAAGCTCGGTGGCGAGGAAGTAGGCGCCCTTCAGGTTGGCGTTGACGACGGCGTCCCAGTCCGCCTCGGTCTGCTCGGTCGAGAGCTTCTCGATCGCGATGCCGGCATTGTTGATCAGGACCGAGACCAGACCGAGCGCGGCTTCCGCCACGTCGAGCGCTTTCGCAATGCCGGAAATATCCGCGACGTCCATCTGCACCGCGGCGGCGCGGCCGCCCTTGGCCTTGATCTCGTCCGCGAGGCTTTTCAGCTTCGCGGTCTGGCGCGCTGCCAGCACCACCGCAGCGCCATGCGCCGCCAGCACACGGGCGAATTGCCGCCCGAGCCCTTGCGAGGCGCCGGTGATGAGGATGATTTCTTTACTGACATCGAATAGGTCGGACATCGACAGGTTCCCGGATTGAAGCGGACGATTGATAGCTACAATTGTCCCTGATGTAAGCAGGTTTGATCAACCAGGGCACCGCAGGAGATTGGGCAGGACCTCCTTCCATGAACCTCTTCGACCTTGCCGTGACCATCGGGTTGCTGTTCGCGGTCGTGACCGGCTTCACGACCGGCCTGTTGCGCAGCGCGGTCACCATCCTGGCCTATCTCGTCGCCATGCCGCTCGCGGTCGCGGTGCTGGCGATGATCGGACCTCACATCGCGACGCTGCCGTCCTCGCCGTTTCCACCCAACGGGGTGCTGCTGTTCGGCCTCTTCCTTCTGATCGGCGTCATCCTCGGAAAAATGGCACGGACGATGCTGGATGACACCATCGGCTCGGAGATCGGGATCGGCGACCGCCTCGGCGGTGCGCTGCTCGGCGCCATCAGGGTCGGCCTCGTCGTGACCACGCTGGTGCTGGTGTTCGATCAGCTGGTGCCGCTGGCCAGGCAGCCGCAATTCCTCAACGGATCGCAATTGCGGCCGTTGTTCTCCGCGGCTGGACAAGCCGGATTCCGGTCGTTGCCGCCCGAAGCCACCATGGCGATCGAGCGATTGCGGCGCGAGCAGCGAATCTAGCCGATCGGGCTCACCCGCCTGTTCCGACCCGGCATGCACTTATGCATTGCACGTCCCTTACCGGCGCCGCCGAGCTTGGCTAGACTGCCGCCATCGAACCTTTACAAACCTATCCGACATCACAGGGAGCGAACTCGTGGATCTTGGAATCAAAGGCCGCCGCGCCATCGTCTGCGCATCGAGCAAGGGACTGGGCCGCGCCTGCGCGATCGCGCTCGCCAACGAGGGTGTGCATGTCACGCTGACGGCGCGCGGCGCCGAGGCGCTGAAGCAGACCGCCGACGAGATCCGTAAAGGCCATCCCGGCGTCACCGTCACCGAGATCGTCGGTGACATCACGACCCCGGCAGGGCGCGAAGCCGTGCTCAAGGCCTGCCCCGATCCGGACATCCTGATCAACAATGCCGGCGGCCCGCCGCCCGGCGACTTCCGCAACTGGACCCGCGACGACTGGATCAAGGCGATCGACGCCAACATGCTGACGCCGATCGAGCTGATCAAGGCGACCGTCGACGGCATGATGGCGCGCAAGTTCGGCCGCATCGTCAACATCACCTCGGCCGCGGTGAAGGCGCCGATCGAAATTCTCGGCCTGTCCAACGGCGCTCGCGCCGGCCTCACCGGCTTCGTCGCCGGCCTGTCGCGCAAGACCGTGATCAACAACGTCACCATCAACGGCCTGCTGCCCGGCCCGTTCGACACCGACCGTCTGCGCGGCACAGCAAAGCCTGAGGCTGAAAAGCGCGGCATCTCGGCCGACCAGGTCCTGACCGAGCGTGCCAAGCTGAATCCTGCCGGCCGCTTCGGCCGTCCCGACGAGTTCGGCTATGCCTGCGCGTTCCTGTGCGGCGACAAGGCCGGCTTCATCACCGGGCAGAACATCCTGCTCGATGGCGGTGCTTTCCCGGGCACGCTGTGAAAGCCGTTTGGTACGAACGAACCGGCGCGGCGCCGACGGTGCTCACCGTCGGCGAGATGCTGACGCCCGAGGCTGCGCTCGGCGAAGTCCGGGTTCGCCTCGAGGCCTCCGGCGTCAATCCGGCCGATGTCGGTCGCCGCAGCGGCAACTATCGCGCGATGGAGTTTCGGCGCGTGATCCCGAACAGCGACGGCGCGGGGATCATCGACCAGATCGGTGAAGGCGTGTCGCGTTTTGCCGTCGGCGATCGCGTCTGGCTGTTCAATGGCCAGCGCAACGGGCGCGCCTTCGGCACCGCGGCCGAGTACATCACGCTCGCCGATTATCTGGTGACGCCGCTGCCGCAGGACGTCTCGTTCGCGGCTGGAGCCACGCTCGGCATTCCCTGCATGACGGCGTGGTGCGCGCTGTTTGCCGACGGCCCGATCTCCGGGCAAACGGTACTGGTCACCGGCGGCGCCGGTGCTGTCGGTCACTACGCGGTGCAATTGGCAAAGTGGGGCGGCGCGCGCGTGATTGCGACCGTGAGCTCGCAGGTCAAGGACGTGGAGGCGCGGCTTGCCGGCGCCGATACGGTCGTCAATTACCGGACCGAGGACGTCGTCTCCAAGGTGATGGCCTTCACCGAGAACCGCGGCGTCGACCGCGTGATCGACGTCGATTTCGGCGGCAACCTCGCGACCACGCTGAAGATCATGGCGTTGAACTCGACGATCGCGGTCTATGCCACCAACGGCAACCGCACGCCTGTGCTGCCGGTGCGCGAATTGATGGAGAAATGCATCACGGTGCGCTCGCTGGTGTTGTTCGCGCTGCCGCCGCCGCTACTCGCCGCCGCGCAGGCCGACATCACGAACTGGCTGGAGTCGGGCACCCGCGTGCACAACATCGCCGGGCAATTCGCGCTGGCGGAGACCGTCGAGGCTCATCTCGCCGTCGAGAAGGGCGACAAGATCGGCACCGTGATCGTCGACTGCGCGCGATGATGGGCACGCGCTCGCTTCTCCCTCTCCCCGCAGGCGGGGCGAGGTGAGGTGGGGCGCTTGCTTGATCCATTGCGCCGGCGCGCGGAAGCCCGCATGATCCGGCGAGAAACAAGAAACCGAGGGCACGCCGCATGCAATGGACGATCGGCAAGGTCAAAATCACAAAAGTCGTCGAGCTCGAGACCGTCGGCAGCACACGCTTCATCCTGCCGTTGGCCGGCCGGGAAGAGATCCAGAGCCTGCCTTGGCTGATCCCGCATTTCGCCAATGAAGACGGCCGGCTGAAAATGTCGATCCATTCACTGCTGGTGGAAACGCCGGAGCACCGCATCATCGTCGACACCGGGCTCGGCAACGACAAGCAGGGCCGCAACGTGCCGACCTGGAACAACCGCAGCGATCCGTTCCTCGAAAAACTGACCGCGGCCGGATTTGCCCCTGACAGCATCGACACCGTGCTGTGCACGCATCTACATGTCGATCATGTCGGCTGGAACACGAAACTCGCCGGCGGCAAATGGGTGCCGACCTTCGCCAACGCGCGTTACGTATTCGGCAGGACTGAATACGAGCACTGGCGCGACCACAGCGACGATAGCGCGCATGCCGCCGTGTTCGCCGACTCGGTGAAGCCGATCGCGGATGCCGGCAATGCCGAGCTGGTGCCGAGCGATTACCGCCTGACCGAAGAGATCACGCTGATCCCGACGCCGGGTCACAGCCCCGGCCACATGAGCATCCACATCAAGTCCGCTGGCGAGGAAGGGCTGCTGACCGGCGACGTCGCGCATCATCCCTGCCAGATGTATCACCTCGACTGGTCGTCGACTGCCGACTCCGACCAGAAGCAATCGGCCGCGACGCGGCGCGAGCTGTTCTCGCGCTTTGCCGATACGCCGACGCTGGTGATCGGCGGGCATTTCAATGCCGGCCACATCAAGCGCGACGGCAACGCCTTCAGGTTCGTCGCGCTCGCATGATCGGCCCGAACCGGCCTTGAATAAAGGCTTGGCTGCAATGCAACGCGCTCATGGCGGTTGAATTTCCGCCCGCGCTGTTCCATGAAGCGTGTCGAGGTATACCAGTAACAATCCTCAAGACATCGTAGGGAGTGATCAACATGAAGCTTGTTCGTTATGGCGAAAAGGGTGCGGAAAAGCCCGGCCTGATCGATAAATCCGGCCAGCTCCGCGACCTCTCGGCGCATCTGAAGGACCTGACGGGCGACGCCTATTCGCCGGAACAGCTGAAGAAGCTTGCTGCCCTCGATCCCGCCTCCCTGCCCGCCGTCTCGGGCAAGCCGCGCTTCGGCGCCCCGGTCACCGCCATCTCGAAGTTCGTCGCGATCGGCCTGAACTATTCCGACCATGCCAAGGAAACCGGCGCCGCGATCCCGACTGAACCGATCATCTTCATGAAGGCGAATACCTCGCTGTCCGGCCCGAACGATGCGGTCGAGAAGCCGCGCGGCTCGACCAAGCTCGACTGGGAAGTCGAGATCGCCGCGATCATCGGCACCCGCGCCAAGTACGTCTCGGAGGCCGACGCGCTGAACCACGTCGCCGGTTATTGCGTCTGTAACGACGTCTCCGAGCGCAACTTCCAGACCGAGCGCCTCGGACAGTGGACCAAGGGCAAGTCGCACGACACGTTCGGTCCGGTCGGCCCGTGGCTGGTCACCAAGGACGAAATCGCCGACGTGCAGAACCTGTCGATGTGGCTCGACGTCAACGGCCAGCGCCGCCAGACCGGCTCGACCAAGACAATGATCTTCACGATGGCGAAGTGCATCTCCTACGTCTCGCAGTTCATGACGCTGCTGCCCGGCGATATCATCACGACAGGCACCCCGCCCGGCGTCGGTCTCGGCATGAAGCCGCCGACCTTCCTCAACGTCGGCGACGTCGTGACGCTCGGCATCGAGGGCCTCGGCGACCAGCGCCAGGAAATCGTCGCGGCGTAATTTGCGGGATCGTCATCCCCGCGCAACGGCTTCGCCGTTGTCGCTGGAGGAGCGCGCAACGCGCGCGTCTCGAAGGATGAGCCAAGGACGCCGTCATCCATCCGTCGGAATGGTGACGGACGAGCATCGATCACTTCCCATCCTTCGAGACGCGCGCCCAAGGGCGCGCTCCTCAGGATGACGACTGTACGTTCGGAAAGAGGTCATCTCCATGAAACTCACCTTCTCTCCCGCCTCCCCGTTCGCCCGCAAGGTGCGCATCGCGGCAATCGAGCTCGGCCTGATCGACAAGATCGAGTTCGTTCCGGCGACCGTTGCGCCCGGTACGGCCAACGACGAATATTCCAAGATCTCGCCGCTGAAGAAACTGCCGGTGCTGATCCTCGACCATGGCGACGTGATCCTGGATTCCTACGTCATCGTCGAATATCTCAACGAGATCGGCGGCGGCCGGCTGATCCCGGGCTATGGCCCGCGGCGCTGGCAGCTGAAGACCGATCACTCACTGCTCAACGGCATGCTCGATTCGATGCTGCTGTGCCGCTACGAGAAGATGGTGCGGCCGCAGGGCTCGCTGTGGCAGGCCTGGTATGACGATCACTGGAACAGGGCCTGGGCCGGCATGGCACGGTTCGAGAACCGGCCGGACGTGCTGAACGGCTCGTCGTTCGACATCGCGCAGATCGGCCTCGTTTGTGTGCTCGGCTATGCCGATTTCCGCTTCGCCGATTGCGGGTGGCGCAAGGCCTATCCGAAGCTCGACGCCTTCTACCAGAAAATGCTGGAGCGGCCGTCGGTGAAGATCTCGGCGCCGCCGCCGGCGTAGCAAAGAAAAGCGCGGGGAGAATGACGATGCGCGAATGCGTCCCCGCCTCTCGATTTTCAGCGCGAGCCCAGTGCTCGCGCTGACCGTCTCCGATCTCGACTTTGTGATGATGATGACGGCAGCCCGGTACAGCCCCCGCCGGAGCAAGACCTTGCGGCGATGGATATCCTCGCCAACATCAACATTCCCGCCGTGCGGGACGCGCACTGACCTCATCCAAGGAATCACCATGAGCCTGAAATTTGCCGCCGGCGATCTCACCATTCATCGCATCGTCGAGGAGGAAGGGCTGTTCCTGCCCGCGCACGACATGCTGCCCGGATTGACACCCGAAGTGCTCGCCGAGAACCGCGCCTGGATGAAAGCGGCCGGCGCGCTCGACGACAGCGACACATTGATCCTGGCGTTCCAGTCCTACATCGTGAAGACGCCGCACCACACCATCCTGATCGACAGCTGTATCGGCAACCACAAGCCTCGGCCGGGACGGCCGACCTGGAACATGAAGACCGACGACAATTATCTGCGTGGCCTTGCGTCAGCCGGCTTCGCGGTCGACGACATCGACTATGTGATGTGCACGCATCTGCATGTCGATCATGTCGGCTGGAACACGCGGTTGGAGAACGGCCGCTGGGTGCCGACCTTCCCGAACGCGCGCTACGTGTTCGACAAGAGTGAGTTCGACTACTGGACCGAGACCAACGCCAAGGCCGAGGTCCCGCCGTTCGTGGACAGCGTGCTGCCGGTGGTGGAAGCCAAGCGGGCCGAACTGGTCGGCAACGATTTTGCGATCGGCGACCATATGCGTATCCTGCCGACGCCCGGCCACACCCCGGGCCATGTCGCCTTCACCTTCGGCCGCGGCAAGGATGATGCGGTGTTTGCCGGCGATTTGATGCACTCGCCGATCCAGACGCTCTATCCAGAGCTGTCGCCGAAGTTCGACGTCGACCCGACGCTGGCGGCAAAAACGCGCCGCAGCTTCCTGGAGCGCTATTGCGACACCGACACGCTGTGCTGCCCTGCGCACTTCCCCTCGCCGACGGTCGGCAAGATCAGACGGAAGGGCAACGGGTTCGTGTGCGAGACGGTGAAATAGGCGAACTGAATTCGCGGCAACCTTGCTACCACCCTCCCCTGGAGGGGCCCCTCCAGGGGAGGATAAGAAGACCACGTCCTCAATCAAACAAGCTCGGCGTGTGGTTCACCACCGCGCCTTCGATCTGCAGCATCTTCAGCTTGGTCACGACGCCACCATTGGCCGAGAAGCCGCCCGGCTTGTTGCCGGCCGCCAGCACACGGTGGCACGGTACCACGATCGGGCACGGGTTGCGGCCGAGCGCCTGGCCGACATCGCGCGACAGCTCGACGCCGCCGAGCTGCTTGGCGATGTCGCCATAGGTCACGGTTTTCCCGGGCGGGATTTTGCGCGCGATGTCGTAGACGCCGCGATTGAACGCCGGGACGCCGTCGAGATCGAGCACGATGTCGGCGAGGTCGTTCGGCTTGCCGGCGAGCAGCTCGATCATGCCGTCGATCGCATGCTGCACCTCGACGGGCGGGGCCGCCTCGGTGACGTCGCCGTTGCGCTGGGCAATCCGCTTGCGGGTCTTCTCCTCGGTGCCCATCGGCAGCTGCACGCCGGTGACGCCGTGCTCGCCCCAGACGACGCCGCAGGCGCCGATGATGGTCTCGAAGATTGCAAAATGCTGGCCGGTCATGGCTCGCTCCAGATGTTCCTTCAATAGCTCACGCGTGAGCCTGGTGTTGATCTGAAATCTAGGCTTGGAGAATGTTGCTATCCACCCGAATTCCGTGGGAACCTGGGTTAAATCAACAACATCTCCCCGCCCTTCACGAGCCCCCAATGCACAGTCTCCACGTCAACGGTTTCGACATGCCCTATCTCGATATCGGCAAAGATACCGGCAATGGGCCGCCGCTGGTCTGCGTGCATGGTTCGCTGTGCGACTTCCGGATCTGGTCGGCGGTGCTCGGCCCGCTGACGCGGGCGCATCGCGTGATTGCGGTCAGCCTGCGGCATTTCTTCCCGGCGCATTGGGACGGTGTCGGCGACACCTATTCGATCGCGCAGCATGTCGACGATGTGATCGCCTTCATCGCGGCCTTCGACACCAAGCCGGTCGACCTGATGGGGCATTCCCGCGGCGGCCATATCTGCTTCCGTGCCGCGCAACGGCGGCCGGACCTGCTGCGCAAGCTGATCCTCGCCGAGCCCGGCGGCGAGCTCGACGAGACGCTTGATCCCGACTTCAAGCCGGGCCCCTCGCCGCTGGCAACACGCTTCGCGGCATGCGCCGCGGAGATCGCCAAGGGCGACATCGACGGCGGCTTGCAGATGTTCATGGACGCGCTCGAAGGCCCCGGCGCCTGGAAGCGGATTCCGGCAACCTCCAAACAGCTCTTGCGCGACAACGCGACCACGTTGATCGGCCAGACCCGCGACCAGCGCCCGCCATTCTCGAAGGCCGACGCGGAGGCGATCAAGGCGCCGACGCTGTTCATCGGCGGTGCCAACACCAAGGGCGCGCTGCCGAAGGTGCTGCACGCGCTCGCCGCCAATGTGAAGGGGTCGCGCACCGAGATGATCCCGGGCACCACGCATCCGATGTTCGAGCAGGCGCCGCAGCGGTACTGCGAGATCGTGCTGGATTTTCTGGCGGCATAGGCGGTGCACCCTCTCCCCTTGTGGGAGAGGGTGGCTGGCGCGCGGCGGCATCGCGCCGGGTGAGGGGTTCTCTCCGCGGAGACAGACCCCTCACCCGGATCGCATCTGTCGATGCGATCCGACCTCTCCCACAAGGGGAGAGGTGCAGTGAGCGTGTGGAAGCTCTTTCCCCACAAATAGCAGGGAGGAGATCACACCTTCCACGCACCGACCGGCTGGCGCACGGCCACGTTCAGCCGGTTCCAGACGTTGATCGCCGCGATGCCGAGCACCAGAGACGCAAGCTGCTGCTCGTCGAAATGCTTGGCCGCGTCGTCCCACACCGCATCCGTCACCGGGTCCTCGCGGTCGCTAAGCCGGGTTACCGCTTCGGTCAGCGCCAGCGCGGAGCGTTCGGCTTCGGTGAAATACGGCGCGTCGCGCCAGGCGCCGACGGCAAACAGCCGCTCGTCGGTCTCGCCGGCGCGCCGGGCGAGCTTTGGGTGCATATCGACACAGACGCTGCAGCCATTGATCTGGCTGGCGCGCAGATGGACCAGCTCGAGCAGCTTTTCCGGCAGCGCCTTCTTGGTACTCTCGCTGAGCGCCTGCAGCGCCTTCATGGCATCGGGAACAACCATCACCGGGTGGTTCATGCGGGCTTTCATCATGTCACTCTCCTGATTTGCCTTTTGACGCTGCCGTGCCGATCTGCTGTCACATCGGCCGACTTTCGTTCGTCAAGGCCATGACGGAGCGGACAAAGGGAATGTGACCGATGGACGAGAAGAATTCTCTCACCGAACAGTTCGAGGCCAACCGGCCGCGCTTGCGGGCGGTGGCCTACCGCATGCTGGGTTCGACCGCCGAGGTCGACGACGCCGTGCAGGAGGCCTGGCTGCGGCTTGGCCGCACCGATGCCGCTGCGGTCGACAATCTCGGAGGATGGCTGACCACGGTGATCGCGCGGATCTGCCTCGACATGCTCCGCTCGCGCAAGTCGCGCCGCGAGGAGCCGATGGGCCCGCACGTGCCGGAGCCGATCGCGGACAATCCCTCCGAGCGCGAGACCGAGATGACGGATTCGGTCGGCGCGGCGCTGCTCGTGGTGCTGGAGACGCTGGCGCCGGCCGAGCGGCTGGCATTCGTGCTGCACGACATGTTCGCGGTGCCGTTCGAGGAGATCGCGCCGATCGTCGGGCGCACGCCGGCCGCCGCG